>CATYJA010000058.1:0-10490 GCA_958407545.1 uncultured Collinsella sp.
GACCGGGTGCCCTACCGGGAGTAGCCCCGACGGTTGACAAAACTATAGGAACACCCAATGACTACCAGCTGCCGCCTGGGCAGGCTGAGCTGGTATCCTTATGCGGTAATGTCTCGATTCGTTAGGATTGCATGTGAGAGCTACCGCTGTCCTTCGTTCATTTATATATCGCGCCCTGGCCATTGTGCTTGCCGCGCTCGCCGTGCTGAGCACCATCATGCCCGCCCCCGCCTTTGCCGCCGACTCCGATCAGCAAGTCAAAACGGTCCGCGTCGGTTGGCTCGTCAACAACGAGGGCTTCCAGGACGGCACCCCCGGCGAGCGTCTCTCGGGATGGGGTTACGAGTACCTCCAGACCCTGTCGTACTACACGCCCGGCTGGCGGTACGAATACGTCTCCGGCACCTTCACCGAGCTTATGGACATGCTCGAGACGGGCGAAATCGACCTTATGCCCAACATCTCCTACTCCGAGGAACGCGCCCAAAAGCTGCTCTTTTCCTCGAACCCCGAGGGTACCGAGCGTTACTACATCTACGCCAGGCCCGACCGCGACGACCTCGCAAAGGGTGACCCTCAAGCACTCCAGGGTCTCACTATCGGCTACAACCCCAGCGTTATGCAAACCTTCGTTGGCCAGCAATGGCTCGCCAACGAGGGAATCGCCTGCACATACAGGGAGTATGACGGAGGATCCGATCTTTTTGACGCCCTCGCAAACGACGAAGTCGATGCCGTCATCATGAACGACACCATTTCGTCACCCGAGGCGTCGCCCATGTTCTAAGTTGGTTCGAGTGACTACTACTTTGCCGTCCCCAAAAGCCGCCCCGACCTGATGGACGACATCAACTCCGCAATGGCGGCAATCAACCGTGTCAACCCACGCTATATCGACGAAGTCAAATCTAACTACTCGGCCCAAAACAGCGGTTCATCATCGCTCAACGGCCCCGAACGTTCCTGGCTCAAAGCAAATGACAACACCATCACGCTCGGCTATCTAAAAAACAAACTCCCCTACTGCACGCAAAATGACGACGGCGAAATGGAAGGATCGCTCGCCTCGCTTGCAACGACGCTGCACGACAAGTTTGGCATTACGGTTGCAACAGTAGCGTTCTCGAGCAATAAGCAAATGACCAAAGCCCTTTCCAAAGGAACCATCGATGTCGCTCTGCCGTTGTTTCGCGATTACTGGCTTTCTGAGCAGGCGGGGGTCATCCAGTCAAACCCGATGGGAACGGTTTCCCTAACCGCCATTCACAGCAGCAGCAACCTGAACAGTGACCTTAAGAGCATCGCTTGCACAGCAGACGCGATCGTCAACCGTCTTGAACTCGAAAACCTATTCCCCGACGCAAAGGTAACTGAATATCCGAATGACAACGAGGCGTTCGAAGCCCTCAATAATGGGAAGGCACGTTGCATCATTGTCCCCAGCACGCGTCTGGAAACCATCCGCGACACCTACGACATCGAGAATTTCAAAACGCAGGAACTCACCGACACGGCGCAACTATCGTGTTTGATTTCGCGCGGAAAGCCCGAGCTGCTGGGAATCATCAACAAGGGCATCATCAATGCCGGAGAATCGCTCTCCGCAAGCAATTACTCCTCCACGTCGTACACGGCCCAGGAATCCAACACGCTTCAATTCCTTTATCGCAACCGCGCCGCCGTTGCAGCTACCCTCATCGGTATGTTGTCGGTCGGCGTCGTCTTGCTCATCTGGGCGCTCGTGCGCGCTCGAACCGAGCGCGAAAAAGCCGACGCAGCCAACGCCGCTAAGACGGCATTCCTCACGCGCATGAGTCACGACATCCGCACGCCGCTCAACGGCATCCTGGGCCTTATCGAGATCGAGGAATTGAAGGAAGACGATATCCAGGTCGCCCGCGAGAGCCGTGCCAAGGCGCGCGTTGCCGCCAATCACCTGCTCTCGCTGATCAACGATATCCTCGAGATGGGCAAGATCGAAGACCGCAAGCTAACACTGGAACATGTGCCTTTTAACCTCAAAGAGCTCTGTGACGATACGCTGGTGCTGTGCAAGCTCCGCGCGTCCAGCAACGGCATCACAATGCAGGACAATAGTCTGCCGTACGCCACGGGACCATACATGATCGGCAGTCCCACCCATATCCGACAGATCATGATCAACCTGTTAGACAACAGTATTAAGTACAACAAGCACGGCGGCTCCGTCACCTTTAGCTCAAAGACCAAACCACTCGATGACGGGCGCGCGCTCTTTTGCTTTAGCGTTTCGGATACCGGCATTGGCATGGCTCCCGAGTTTTTAAAGCATATCTATGAGCCGTTTGCCCAAGAAGGTGACGATGCACGCAGCAAGTTCCAAGGAACCGGCATGGGCATGCCAATCGTCAAGTCGCTTATTGAACTGATGGGCGGTACGATTGAGATTTCGAGTGAGGTTGGCGTGGGGAGTACGTTCAACGTCCAGATTCCGCTCGATATCGACAAAAAGCCTCAGGCAAGAGAACACGCGGACGAGCAAGCAGACAGCTGCTCGCTTGCCGGCATGAACGTGCTTTTGGCAGAAGATAACGAGCTCAATGCCGAGATTGCCCAGGCGCTGCTCGAAAGCGAAGGCATTGTCGTAACTCGCGCCGCCGATGGCAACGAAGCGGTCGACCTATACGTTGGCCGTCCCGCCGGCAGCTTCGATGCGATTCTGATGGACATCATGATGCCGGGCATGGACGGCTATGAGGCAACCCGCGCGATTCGCCTGAGCGAGAAGGTCGATGCAGCCGATATCCCCATCATCGCGCTCACCGCCAACGCCTTTGCCGAGGACGCCAAGGCGGCACACGACGCCGGCATGAACGCCCATCTGTCCAAACCGCTCGACTTTAACAAGCTCAAAAACATGCTCGCCCGCATCAAGAAAAACGGATCCGTTTCGCTATAGTTTGTGCTCAACAACCATACGCAGCAGAAAGGACGCCAACGATGTTTAGGCCCTTACGTCGAAAGAAGCGCGCCATCACCGACGAGGAAGCGCGCGAACTGCTCGCCACCTGCAAGCGCGGCGTCTTTGCCGTCAACGGCGACGATGGCTACCCGTACGCCATTCCCGTCAACTACTTCTTTGACGCCGAGCACGATAAGATTTATTTCCATGGCGCCAAGGCCGGCCACAAGGTCGACGCACTCAAGCGCGATGACAAGGTCTGCTTTACCGTTTACGGCAACGAGTGGTACCAGGACGGTGACTGGGCTCCCTACGTTATGAGCACCGTCGTCTTTGGCCGCTGTCGCCTGGCGAATGACACCCCCGCGCTTATCGAGGATAAAGTCCGCCAGCTCGCGCTTAAGTACTACCCTTCTGCCGAAGAAGTCGAAGAGGAAATCGCCAAGGACATTAAGGGCGTCCAGCTCTACGAGATTACGATTGAGCATCTTTGCGGCAAGCAGATTCAGGAAAAGTAAGCCCTCAGCAGGCCTCATCAATAACAATACGGCCCGGTTCCAACCAACATGGGAACCGGGCCGTATGCTTATGAAGCGTCGGCGGCGATGTGCGCTAGCGCCTCGATGAGCTCTTGCGAGCTCACAGGCTTGCTCAAGTGCGCGTCCATGCCCGCCTCGCGCGAAAGCCTGCGGTCGTCGGCAAAGGCATTGGCACTCACGGCGATAATCGGCGTGGTCGCGGCATCCTCGCGATCGAGCGCTCGAATCTGACGCGTGGCCTCAAGGCCATCGATACCGGGCATTATGATGTCCATCAACACCACGTCGTACTCGTGCGGCGCGCTCGCGGCAAACGCCTCAACGGCAGACTCGCCATCCTTAGCATGCGTCACGACGGCGCCGGCACGGCTGAGCGTAAACTGCGCGATCTCGGCATTCAGATCGTTATCCTCTACGAGCAAAACGCGCAAGCCCTGGAGCGCATCGCCGTCTCCCGCGTCCACGCGCACTGCCTGAGGAATCTCGGAGCGGTCGCACTTCTCGAACGGCAGGCGGATGGTAAACGTCGTCCCCTGCCCAAGACGCTCGTAAAGCTCATGGTCCCGCCCATAAGCTCGACCAACTGTTTTGCGATAGGCGCGCCCAGGCCAGTTCCCGATGAAGCGCCTTCCACCTGTTGCTCCTCGCGGCAAAACGGCTCGTAGAGGTGCTGTTGGAACCCCTCGCTCATGCCAATACCGTTGTCGGCGATCGTGTATTCATAGACGGGGGCGCCATCCACTGGCTCCACCTCGCGGCACACCAGGCGAACATAGCCGCCCCGGCGGTTGTACTTGACGGCATTACCGGCAATATTGAGCAACAAGCACTTGAGGTGCGTCACGCTCACCCGCGCATAGGGATGATTAAGCGTCTGCTGGTCGCAGATAATTGTCACCAGACGCTCCTCGGTCTGGCGCTCCAGAATATCGCGCACCTCGTGGTTGAGGGTCACCAAGTTTGTGGGAACAAGCTCCAGTTCGATCTGCCCGCTCTCCAGACGACTCATATCCAGGGCCTCGTTGGCAAGGTCGAGCAGCAGCCCCGATGCCGTCCAGATCTTTGAGCGGCACTCGGTCTGCTTTTGCAGATCGTCCGCATTGGCATCGCCGACCTCAACCATACCGCGAATGCCGTTAATGGGCGTGCGCAGATCGTGGCTCATGCGACGCAGAAACTCCGTCTTTGCCGAGTTGGCAGACGAGGCCTCACGCGCCGCCTTTGCCAGCTTGTCGCCATAGTCGCGCTCCTGCTGCAGCAAGTCTGTCAAGCGTCGACGATCAGCGCGGCGACGCACCATCACAACAGAGGCTACAACACCGCTGTAAAGCACCAGCACGCCGGCAGCGACAGCCGCGACGACCTCAAAGTAGCGCTGCGCCGAGGCATAGGTGTACACGTAAAATTTTTGCGCTTTGCCGTATGTGCCCAAATACCACTCGCCGTTGACGTTGACCAGTCGGACTTTGCCGGGCAGGCATCGATCCTTAATACCGTCGACAATAAAGACATCCGATGCGGGCAGATCGAATACGCCCAATATGGTGGGTTCAACGGCATTGGTCGCAACGACCTTGCCATCGCTTTCGATCACGATATTGCCACTGTCGTTGGTCTCATAACCACCGAGCAGGCTCTGCAGTTTGAGCGTATTGCTTGCAACTGCCTTCGCGCTCTGATGCCTTACCGCGACAACAATACCCTCGTCATCCCGCCGGGTCACGCAGCCAATGTCTGCGACCGAATCATCCGAAAGCGTAATGCGGGCGGTATAGGACTTAAGCGGATGGGCTGCCACCTCCAGCACGGGTGCTTCCTTGAGATACGTAGCGATCGACTCGTAGCCCACGCCATCCGTCGAGGACTCGGACACCAAATTGCCCGATGCGTCCGTCACGATCAGTGCGCTCACGTTGAACTGGTCGGCATATTGCTCCAGCGTGGCGTTATCCACCGAACCGTCGCGCTCCATATCGCGCGCTGTCTCTCCGGCGATCTCCATAACGCGAATCAGGTTTTTGGTCGTATAGGCGCTATTGAATGCATCGTAGGAAAGGCTCTGCGTCGCCACGTAATCGACAACGTCGGCAAAGCGCTGCTCGGCTTGGGCCGTCGTGTAACCATAGCTCATCATGTCGGCAGCAACCGAGAGCGCTATCCCCAGCAGAGCGACAAGGAGCCATGCCCCTGCCGGACGATTGCCCCGCTCCTGAGCGGCGCGGTCGGGCACATCGATCATGACAGGCCCTCCATATTCAAAAATGGCGAAGGGTCATCAAAGTACTTTGACACCAGGCGTTCCATGGTGCCATCGGCAAGCATTTCCTGGTAGGCATGAGCGAGCTTGACGTCGATGCCGCGCGTATCGTTGATATCGAAAGCGGTGCCCAAACCGACCTCTAGCAGCAGCTCATCCAGAATGCGATACGTCACACCATAATCTTTTTCGTAGGTGAGCAGCGAGGACTCATGCGCGGCGATGGCATCGACCAGGCCTTCGACGAGCGCCGGGTTCAGGTATGAGCGGTCCGAAAAGCTGTAGAGCTCCTTGATCTGCGGAACGTTTTCATTTGTATGATTGAGCAAAATGTCCTCGGGCTTGGTGGTGGACTGGACCGCCACGACCTTGTCCTCAAGATCGGCAAGCGTGTAGATATCGCTCTGGGGATCGACTGCGACCACCTGGCGGCTCGCAAGGTACGGGCCGGCCCAACGATACTCGTTTTCGCGACCCGTCATGCTAAAGCTACCCATGACGCAATCGAGCTCGCCGCTCGCCAGCAGCTCTTCCTTCTTTTCCCAGTCAATCAGCTGGTATTTTGGCTTGTAACCAATGCGGGTCAAAGCCTCGGTCAATATCTCGACATCCAGGCCAACGATATCGCCGTACTCGTCGGTATACACAAACGGTGGATAGAGGTCGCTGCCAACGTTGAGCGTCTTAAGGCTGTCGTCTTTGGCCTGCGAGGTGTCCAGACCTTCTAATGCAGACGTCGAGGCTTCGCCATTACGCCCAGAACAGCCAGCTATCGCTACGACAAGGGCGCTCGCTACTGCAAGCACAACAAGCAACGATATGGCAACCGAGCGGCGAGGTCTTTTCATCGAGCTCCATACGATCCTGTTTACAGACTGAAATGGTAAGAAATAATAGCAAACAAAACCACACAAGTGCCCAATGGTTACAGACGTTTTACCATGCGGGGCCTTCCAGCCGACTTGGCAGAAGGCCCCACATGCAGTGCTCACTTACCGTGCATTAAAAACGTAGCGGTCCAGGCGGTCGCACGCTTCCTTTACGCGCGAAAGCGGCAGCGCCAGATTCACGCGAATGTGGCAGGGCCCGTGGAACGGACGGCCGTCCTGATACCCCACGCCCACGCGCGCCCCCTCGTCGAGCAGCCACTGAATATCGCGGCCATGCTCGCGGCACCACTCGGTGCAGTCCAGAAACACCATGTACGTGCCCTGCGGACGCGAATAAGACACGCCCTCAAAATGCCCGTCCACGTAATCGCAGAAGTACTCGATATTGCCGGCAAGCACCTGGTTGAGCTCGTCCACCCACTCGTAGCCCTGCGGCTGGTAGGCACCGATAAGCGCATGCATGGAGAGGACATTCATCTCGTTGTAGTGGGTCTTGTTGGACACGGCGCAGATGCGGTCACGCAGCGTCTCGTTGTAGACAATGTGGTAGCTGCCGACAAGGCCCGCCAGGTTAAACGTCTTGCTCGGCGCATAGAGGGCAACCGTGCGCATGCGGGCATCCTCGCTCACCGACTGCGTCGGGATGTGCTTGTGCCCCGGCAGGATGATATCGGACCAAATCTCGTCCGAAATCACCACGCAATCGTGCTGGCGATAGATGTCCATGGCGCGCTCGATTTCGTCGCGCTCCCATACGCGGCCGCAGGGATTGTACGGCGAGCAGAACACCGCGGCATGGATGTGGTTTTGGGCGAGTTTGCACTCCATGTCCTCAAAGTCCATACGCCACACGCCCTGGTCGTCGAGTTTAAGCGGGCTGTGGACAATGCGATAGCCCGCGGCTTCGATAGACTTGGTAAAGCCAATGTAGGTGGGGCTGTGGACCAGCACCGCATCGCCCGGCTGGACATACGCGCGCAACGTCGACACGACGCCGCCCAGCACGCCGTTTTCGTAGCCGATATGCTCAGGTGCCAGGCCCTCGACGCCATTACGGCGGCTCTGCCATTCGATGATGCGGTCGAAGTACTCGGGGCGCGGGTTAAAGTAGCCAAACATGGGATGCTGAGCGCGCTGAATGATGTGCTCCTGGACCGTGGGCACCGTGGCAAAATTCATGTCGGCCACCCACATGGGAATGCGGTCGAAGCCCTCGTCGGGTGCGTTCGGAGCCATGCCGGGGACCTCGCCCCAGGAGTCAACGGCGATGGAGTCCATGCCGTGGCGGTCGATAAGCGAGCTAAAGTCGTATTTCATGCTGAGCTCCCGTGCAAAGTAGACTGTTTCGATAGGCGTTATTGTCCACCAGCGTGGGCGGTTTTGGCGCGGGGTTTGGCGCTTAATTTGACGGGTGCGGACGAATGGCTGCTTAGTCTTGCGCGTCGTTGACGGCGATTACGGTTAGCTGGGTTTCGTCGACCGAAAACGATATGTCAAGCCCGGCGTAAGCCAGGTGATAGACGCGGTTTGGCTCGTGCTTGCTGCCCGCGCGGCGCGGATCTTGGCGTAGAACCTCGACCAAGCCAGAAATCTTTGCGGGCGGGACCATATCCTGCAGAGCTTGCGGAAACTCAACATCGAGCTCTTGCCACGGAGCATCCTCAATCCAGCCGCCGGTCGCATCCGGGTGGCAGTCCGCAAACGGGATGTAGGGCTTGATATCGTAGATGGGCGTGCCGTCACGGAGGTCGGCCCCCAGCACATGGATGATGGGGCCGTCGGCGGTGAGCTCAACGTGATCGAGCCTTACGCAGGTAAGTCCGATGGGATTGGGGCGAAACGGGCTGCGCGTGGCAAAGACGCCCACGTGCTCGGCTCCGCCCAGACGCGGCGGGCGCACAGTTTTCGACCACTTGGCATTGGTGCCGGACCTGTCCTGCGTCTTGGCATCGGCAGCTATGTCCTTAGCCGTGCCGCCGGGCGTTCCGTTTTCGAAGCGCCACAACAGCCATAGGTGAGAGAAGGAGTCCAGGCCCTCAACCGCTGCGTTGGAGGCAAATTCCGGCTCAAAGACGATGCGTCCCTGCAGATGAGGCGCCAAAAAGCTGTTGCGCGGAATGCCGAACTTCTGCGGCAGGTCGGTATGTATGTGTGCGATAGGTTCCATGCCAGTCATTGTACGGCATGGAGGCGTGGGGCGTTGCGCGCAATTCTTCGCCGCGGTCCTCCGTCGTGCAACCAACGGTTGCTTGGAAGGGCACCTGCTGCCGCGTATACTTAAGCCATCAACCAGCAGAAAGGAGCCGCTATGGCCTTTGCAGAAAAGCTCATCGCCGTCCGTCGCGCCCATCACCTTACCCAGGAGCAGCTCGCCGCCAAGCTCTTCGTCACACGCCAGGCCATCAGCCGTTGGGAGCGCGGCGAGGTCACACCGGGCATCGACATGATGAAGCTCATTGCCGCCGTAACCGGCGAGCCCCTGTCTCACCTGCTCGAAATGCCCGAGCACTATTGTCAGAGCTGCGGCATGATACTCACGCCCGACGACTGCGGCACCGATGCCACGGGCGCCACGACCGACCATTACTGCAAGTGGTGCTACGACCACGGCAAGTACACCTACGAGACCACGATGGAGGCGATGATCGAGGACTGTGCCCCGCGCCTGGCGCAAAACACCGGCATGTCGCTTGACGAAGCCGTCTCGCTCATGGGCGCCGTCCTGCCGCAACTGGAGCGCTGGCGCACCGTGCAGGAAAACGAGGAATGCTACGGCGCCGAGGCTCGAGCTCGCTATGGCAATGAGGCTATCGATGCAGCAAACGAAACGTTACTGGATATGGATCCTCAGACATGGAACGACATGAAGGAACTTGAACGCACCATTTTGGGCCAGCTCTCGATTGCCATGGGCATTGGCGACCCAGAGAGCAACGAAGCCCAAAAACTGGTTACAATGCACCGTCGATGGATTGCTCTCAACTGGGGATGCGAGCCCCAAGACGAGGCGTACCTGGGCCTCGCCCACGGCTATCTTGCCGACCAGCGCTTTGTTGACTACTACGACAAGCCCTGCGGCACCGGAGCCACGGCGTTTCTGGTCCAGGCCATCGAGTCGTCTTTGGCGCGTGCATAGACCGCGGCGGCTTTGGGTATTTCAATCGAAACCTCAACCGATTGGAGACCCATGGCTACTAATCACGAGCTCGTGCTCTACGTTATGACCGGCTGCCCGTATTGCATAAAGGTCAAGCGCTTTTTGGCCGATAACGGCGTGACCATTCCCGAGCGCAATATCTCGACCGATACCGAAGCCGAGCAGACACTCATCGCCGTCGGCGGAAAACGCCAGGTTCCCTGCCTGTTCATCGACGGCAAGCCACTCTACGAGTCGAGCGACATCATCGCATGGGTACAGAAGAACCTGCTCTAGCACGCGCACTCTGTCCATCCAAGGAACCCCACCGACCCAAACATGTACGTCAGCATCCAAAGTCGACATTTTTCGACATCTTTGGATGCTGGTGTACAGCTTTTGCGGGTAGTCATGGACGCTCTTAACCGGCTAATTGTTTGAGGCGACCTTTGGATTATGGCTGTTTGACGCCTCTGGAAAGGGTTTCCGAGAGGGCTGTGGTCAAAAAAGGGCAAATATGAGTACTGCTACCTGTTTAGTAGCAGCGATTTTGATCACTTCAGGAGCTATTCAACGTTCCATACGTCCGTAGACGACGCTATTTCTCCTCATATGTTCAATAAAAGTAGCTCCTAATGGGAACAAATCTCATCAGGAGCTACTATTTATAGCAAAATAAATGCAACTATAATGGCAACAGTACTCATATTTGCCCTTTTTTGACCAC
>CATYJA010000059.1:0-10440 GCA_958407545.1 uncultured Collinsella sp.
GCAAAAGCTCACCATCCATGGCGCCACCCACGCCAAGAGTGCGCAAGTTGACCCCAAGCTCTACTGGAATACGGTCGACGACTTCCTCGACAAGAATTTTTAGGCAAAAAGCAACGTCTGGGGTTTTGTTGCCAAAAAACGGTTTGTGGTCGGCGGTATTCGATTTTTCACCGCACTTCTGAAAAACCGCCCGTGGGCGCTGTGCTCACGGGCGGTTTTTGCTCAACTAGCGCTACAAAGGCGCTTGTTTTGTCCAATAGCTAGGCGCTACTTGACCTCGATGAGCTCGTACTCGCTCGTGCCAAGGCCGATCTTCTCGGCATGCGCGATGCACGCGCGCCAATCGGTATCGGGATGCGTGATGCAGAAGGGGTCGCGCGCCTGCTCGCCCTCCAGATGCTCGTGGTTATGCTCCATCTTGGCGGCGCTGTCGGTGAGCTCGGTGTTGGGCAGCGGCTCGGATGCCATGACGGCATCGGCGCAGGCCTGATCGATAGCGACCGGGTCGAAGCTCGCGAACATGCCGATGTCGTTGACGATAGGCGTATCGTTTTCGGGATGGCAATCGCAGTTGGGGCTGATATCCATGGCAAGCGAGATATGGAAGCTCGGGCGGCCGTCGACGACGGCCTTGGTGTACTCGGCAATCTTGCAGTTGAGCACGTCGGCCGCGGCCTCATAGCCGGGCTTGATGGCATCCTGGTTGCACACGCCGATGCAGCGGCCGCAGCCCACGCAGCGATCGTGGTCGATGGTGGCCACGTGCACCGTGCGAGTAGCGCCGCTGGCAAGCTCGCGCTCGCGGGTGTCGTTGAACGAGACGGCGTCGTGCGCGCAGATCTTTTCGCAGGCACGGCAGCCAACGCAGTGCTCGGTCGCGACGTTCGGCTTACCGGCGGCATGCTGCTCCATCTTGCCGGCACGGCTGCCGCCTCCCATACCCAGGTTCTTCATGGCGCCGCCAAAGCCGGCCTGCTCATGGCCCTTAAAGTGGGTGAGGCTAATCACGATATCGGCATCCATGAGCGCCTGACCGATCTTAGCCTCGTGCACGTACTCTCCGCCCTCGACTGGGACGAGCGCCTCGTCGGTGCCCTTGAGGCCGTCGGCGATGATGATCTGGCAACCCGTGGCATACGGGGTAAAGCCGTTCTGGTAGGCGGTATCGATGTGCTCGAGCGCGTTTTTGCGGCTACCGACATAGAGCGTGTTGCAGTCGGTGAGGAAGGGCTTGCCGCCCAGCTCCTTCACCACGTCGGCGACGGCGCGAGCGTAGTTGGGGCGCAAAAAGCTCAGGTTGCCCAACTCGCCAAAGTGAATCTTGATGGCGACGAACTTGTTCTCAAAGTCGATCTGCTCAATACCGGCGTGACGGATGAGGCGCTTGAGCTTGTCGAGCTGGCTCTCGCGAGCATGCGTGCGCAGGTTGGTGAAGTACACCTTAGCGGGTGCTGCGGGTGCAGTTGCGGTCATAGATATATCCCCTCGGTTCTATATGGCGTTACAGACATAGAGGATGGTACCAGTTAAAGCAGAGTTAAAGTCAAGTACGACACCTAGTCGTTGGGAACGTTCTTAAATGACTACTCTTGGACTTTGAGGGCTTCGGCCAGACTGACGCGCTTGATGGAGCGCGTGTGTAGCAGCGCCACGACCAGGTAGGTCGCAAAGCCAATACCGACGCATGCAGCCATGGACCAAGTGGGCACGTAGATCTCGATATTGCCGTTGTAGGCGAGCAGCATCGAGCGGAAGATGGCCGTGAGCGAGCCAATAATGACCGGCAGGCTCAGCACGAGTGACGCCGCAACGCACAACGTGATCGAGCGGATGTACAGATGCGAAATCTCGCCATCGCGATAGCCAAAGACCTTCATGTAGCTAATCGAACGGGCGCTGTGGTCGATCACAGCCTTGGTCAGCAGGTACATAAACAGCAGAAAGATGAACACCGCGAGCCCGACCATCATGCCGATCATTTTGCTCATCATGCCGATGAACTGGTCGCCCACGGCACGCATGTCGTCGGGCGTGGTGTCGCCGGCAAAGTAACGAGCATCGAGGTTGAGCTTCTCGTCGCTCACATAGCCGTTAAAGTAGGCGGCGTCGTTGCCGAACAGCTCGTTAAAGTCGTCGATGCTCATATAGACATTCATATCCGACTTAGAGCCCCAAACGCAGTCCTTGCCCACGTACTCAAAGGAATAATTCTTGCCCTCGTACTTGTCGCGAAGCTTAACCTTCTGACCCTCGCTCCAGCCAAACTTGTCGAGCAAGCCACCGCCAAAGACGACGCGTCCGTTGCCGACGTTGAGGTCTTTCCAATAGCGCGAATCGGATGAAATGCCGTAGACGGAAATCGTCTCCTCGCCATTTCCATCGCCGCGGTCGTATTGCAGCTGGTAAACGGCGTATTTCTCGGCCTGTGCGATTGCGCCCGCGCCGTTATCGGTCGTATTGACCGGGTGGATATCGTCGTTGTCAGTGTCGATCTTAGAGGCCTTGCCGATCAGGTCGATAGTCTCATCGCGGTCGCAGCCGAGAGCGTCGGCAAGGTCATCGAGGCGCGCATAAAGCGCATCCTTCTTGTCCTGGACCTTGGCAAGCGCATCCTGCGCTGCGGTCAGGCTCTCGGCAGACGGAGATGCGGTCGCGGCATCGGCTGCCGCCTGCGCCGCATCGGCCGCGTCGTCAAGCTCGTCATCGGCATCTTGGGCGGCGGAAAGCAGCGCGCCGTCAACCGACTGCAAGCGCTCGAGTGCTGACCACTGCTCGCGCTCCTCGGCAGTGCCCTCGAGCTCCAGCGGCGCCTTGAGCGTGTACTGGTGCTCGGCGACCAGGCTTGTCTCGAGGTTGTCCGCGTAGTGCGTCATCGTGGGCAGAATCGCCAGGCCAAAGAGCAGCAGCAGCGAGGCAAACGCAATGCCCACAAAGAGCGTGGCAAAGTTGCCCAGGTTGCGCAGAAAGATACGCAGGCGGAAGCGGGAAACAAAACCCATGCGCTCCGGCAGTTGCATACCGCGCTTGGTGCCCGATTTGCCGCTCGCCTCGTGACGAAGGAACTGCAACGGCGTCTTGCCCATTTTGCGAAGCAGGCCCACCAGCGTGATGAGGATGAGCGCGGCGGCGGGAACCACGGCGCACTTCACAAAGATCTCCCAGCTCCAGTACACCTGGAAGGGCGGCAGGCTGTACGAACCGTAATAGAGGCTGCGCATGGGCTCGGTAAAGAACACAACGCCGAGCGCAGTGCCCAAAAGCGCCGCGACCACGCCCACGATGGCGGGAAGTGCCAGGTAGTGCAGCACGATCTCGCGACGGCGATAACCGCTGGCGAGCAGCGTGCCGATGATGGCGCTCTCCTCCTCGATGGTGGCGTCGGTAAGGACCACAAAGACGAACGCCATGATCACGATGATGATGTCGAGCAGCGTCATCCACATCATGGAGTCGCCGTCCACGTCATCGCGCGCATAGCCAATGCCCTGATTGGAATCGGCGTCGGTCAGATCGTCCACGCGCGCATCGGCGTCGGTCAGTGCCTCGACCATATCTTGCTCGGCGTCGATGCGGTCCGCGGTGGGGAGGTCGCGATCGGTAAAGGTGAAGGAGTAGGTGTAGGCGGGTGCGCCGCCGGCATCTTCGAGCGCGGCAAAGCCGCCATCGGTGACCTCGGCCACGCCGTACGTGATGGTGTTCACCGTAAAGTCCGAATTGTTGAGGAACAGCGCCTGACTATCGGGCTGGGTCATGATGCCGCAAATGGTGTAGGTGCGACCCTCGAGCTCGACTTTATCGCCCACGGACAGGTTGTTATTGGTGGCAAAGACACGGTCGATGGCCACCTCGTCATCCGCCTTGGGTTCCTTGCCCTCACAGTAGGACGCAATGTCCACCTTAGCGCGGTGCGCATAGGTGCGCAGCGTGCGCTTGGTGCCGTCGTCGCCGGCGGTCTTTTTGATGATGGCGTCGATGGAGAAATTCTTGTAGAGCGTGACGCCGCCGACGTCGTCTGCCGCGTCCTCGGCTGCCTTGAGCTGGTCTTTGGTGGCCTCGAAGGAGGTGGTCACGCGGCCGTCCTCGATCGCGTACGCATCGCGCATGTCGTCGATAAGGCAGCCGATGGAATGCGCCGCGAGCAAAAAGCCCGATGTAAGGGCGATGCTTCCGCACATAAGCAAAAAGATGCCCAGGTACTTACCGATATTGCGGCGCAGCTCGCGCGGGAGACGTTTTGCGAGAGGTGTCATGGCGCCGCCTACCAATCGAGCTCGGCGGCCGCGACGGGCGACTCGTTGAGCTCATCCTCGACGATGCGCCCGTCGCGCAGGCGCAGCACGCGATTGGCCATGCGGGCGATGGCGGCGTTGTGTGTGACGATGATGATGGTGCATCCGTACTCGTGATTGACATCCTCCATGAGCTGCAGGATTTCCTTGGACGTCTTATAGTCGAGCGCGCCCGTGGGCTCGTCGCACAGCAGCAGACCCGGGTTTTTGACGAGCGCGCGGCCGATGGCACAGCGTTGCTGCTGACCACCCGAAACCTGGCGCGGGAACTTGTTGCGGTGCTCGTAGAGGCCCAGCGAGCGTAGCAGGTCGTCAATGTTGAGCGGCTTTTTGGACAGGTATGCCGTGACCTCGATGTTTTCCTTGATGGTGAGGTCGGGCACCAGGTTGTAGAACTGGAAGACAAAGCCCAGCTCACGGCGGCGATACTCGCCCAGGTCGGTAGGTTTGAGCACCGTGAGGTCGCAGCCGTCCACCAGAATGGAGCCGGCATCGGCATCCTCCAGGCCGCCGATCAGGTTGAGAAAGGTCGACTTACCCGAGCCCGAGGGCCCCAGCATGACGCAGATCTCGCCGCGATTGATGGACGTGTCGATGCCGTCGAGCACCGTCAGGCGCGCATCACCGTCGCCGTAGTGCTTTTTGAGATCCTTAACCTGGACGTAGGCTTCCTGCGTTGCCATGGTATCCCCCATTGTTAGCCTAGTACTACTTTATGAACGTAATAGTAAACCTTGGCGAACTATTTTGGGGCGAGAGTGGGGATTTGTTTCAAGACTAGTCATTGGGGACGTTCTTAAATGACTAGCTGTTGGGGACACTCTTTCGCCACCCGGCAGTTAGGGACGTTCCCTTTCTGCCGGCAGCTGGGGACAGTCCTTAGCAAGCCGGCGGTTCGGCAAAGACTGTCCCCAATGACTAGTCGTTTAAGTCTGTCCCCAATGAGTACCCGATGACTAGGTGGCTAGGCGCGGGATTTGGTGCGTGAGAGGGCTAGGCCTACGGCGGCGATGGCGGCGGCGAAGAGCACGGTGACGCCCAGGTCGCAGGCGATGTCGCCCAGCACGGTGGACGTCAGGTCCGCGGCGAGCGCCTTGCCGATCGCGTCGTTCACCCAATACGTCGGCACAAAATGCGCCGCGGTCTGCACGGCCGAGCCCATGAGCGACAGCGGCATCCAGGCGCCGCCCAAAAACGTCATGAGCATGCCGAGTAAGTTGCCCACGCCGTTGAGCAGCTCCTCGCGCGCGCCCAAGCTCGACAGCGTAAAGCCAACGGCCAGCGGCGTGCACGCCAGGGCAAACGTCACCGCCAGCGCCAGACACACACGACCCGCGCCGACCTCGGCAACCGCGCCGGCAAAGCCCACGACGCCCATCATGCTCGACACGAGCCAAATGCAGACGGTGAGCACGGCGGCGGCCGCAAACACGGCAAGCGAACGCTGACGCTCGGAGACCGGGCTGGCATCCATGCGGCGCACGCGCTCGGGCTCGTTCATGCCCGAGAACACCAGCCCCACCGACACGATGACCGACGAGATAATCGCATACGCGCCAAAGTTGAAATACGACTCGAGCGTGGCAGCAGCAGCCGAGTCGACCTTGACCCGCTCGATCTGGACCTCCGCGCGCTTTGCAGCGGCATGCTCGGCGGCCTTGGCAACGTCGCCGTTAGAAGCAGCGGGCTCAAGCGCCGCCGCAGCGCCCGCGAGCGAGATCCAGCGCGAGGCCTCGGCAGACGACAGCGCCGCCGCCATGGTGCCGGCACCGTAGGTCACATCGAGCTTGGGCAGGGACTCCCCCACGCGGGCGGCTGCAACGAGGTCGTCCTCAAACCCCTCCGGGATAAAGAACACGCAGTCGGCGCTGCCCTTGGCGCTGTTGCTCTTGGAGAGCGCGTCCGCAAGGTCGTACGTGTCGTCGCCAACACCCGTGACCAGGTCAAAGCGCAACCCCAGATGCTTGGTAAGCGCACGCGAAAGATCGCTGTCGTCGCGGTCGACCACAATCACATTGGCGTCGTAGGGCTTGTACTCGGTGAGCTGCGACGAGTTCCAGCTTACCGATGCCGCGATGAATACGCCCATGAGCGAGATGAACACCGTATAGATGAGCAGGTAGAACGGGTGCGCCAGCGCCATGCGAAGCGCGGTCTTAAAGGTGCTCATAGCGGCTCCTTCCAAAGATCAGCGTGGCGACGGCAACGAACAGCAGCGCCATAAGGACCAGCGCGGCCGCGCGAACGGCAAAAGGCCCCAAGTCTTCAAAGAAATACAGGCGGTTGAACATGTCGCAGATAAGCTTGACGGGGTTGAGCCAGCACTCAGCCGGGCAGGCGCGGGCGACGTCGTCGGCAAGCGCCATCGCTGGCTCGCCGTAGAGGCCGGCGAACAGGGCGCACGTAGTGGCAAAGCCCGTGAGGATGCCGGACTTGGACGCCTTGCCGCCCTTAACGGGAAGCGTGCCCACAAAGAGTCCCAAGCCCGTGGCGGCAAGCGCGGAAGCGGCGCCGCCCACCAAACACAGCCCCTCGCGCCCGCCAAAGTCGACGCCCACGACCAGACGCACGTAGCCGATCGCGATCGCCATCGAGGCAAAGGAGACCAGCCACGAGCCCACAAAGATACCGGCCAGCGACGCCGTTTTGGAAAGACCGCCCACGCAGCGACGCGCGCCAAGACCCGACAGATTGGGCTGCAGGTCGATGACGCTCAAGGCGGCAAACTCGGCAGACATCATCGCGACCAGGCCAAAAAGCGCGTAATAGTAGATGACCGTGCCATCGGGCGTGGTGCGTGTCAGGCTTACGCGGCGGGTACCGCCCTCGAGCGATAGAGCGCGCGCAACCGCCTCCGGGTCGGCGAGCGCCGCCGGGTCGTCCTGGGCAATCTGCGCCATAAGCTCAGCATTTTGCGTATACGAGCTTGCCACCGTCTCCAGAATGCTGCGGTCGGTGAGCACCGACGACGCACGCGAGCTGTCGTAGCTCGAAAGCAGCGTGAGCTTAGGCGCGCCTTCGGCGTCGACCGTATAGATGCCCGCCACTTCGCCGGCCTTGAGCGCACGGTTCCCGGCGGTCACATCGTCGCACTCGTGGATCTCAAGCAGCTGATCGTCGCCCTCCTCGGCAAGCGAGGCCGCCACGTCCTTAAAGGTCGATGCGCTCCAGGCTTCGTCGGCGACGACGGCAACCGGTACCGGGTCGACCCTGCCGTCAGAGCTCAGGTTCGCAAACATAAACATGAACATCGTGGAAAGTGCGATGGGAAAGAGAGCGCCCCAGACCCACGTGCTCGGCCGGCGCAGCAGCGTCTTGACCGTAGTGATGATGGTGTTGAACATGACTGCCCCCTAGTCGCGCAGCTCGCGGCCGGTGATCTCGAGGAACACGTCGTTGAGGGTCGGCGGCTCGCTCCACACGCGGCCGAGCGCCACATCGGCGGCGCGCAGCGTGTCGAGGATGTCGACCAAATTGTGCGGGCTCGCTTCGCAGGTGCAGACGAGCTCGCCGCCGGACAGCTCAACCGAAAGCACGTGCTCGAGGGCGCGCAGCCGCTCGACCGTGGCGGTCTCGACGGCGCCGACCTCGACAGTCACGCGCTCGCCCATTTGAATCATGCGTTTGAGCTCGTCATTGGTGCCCTGCGCCAGCACACGTCCGCCGTCCATGATCATGATGCGGCTGCAAATCTGCTCGACTTCCTCCATGTAATGGCTGGTATACACCACCGTGGCGCCCTCGTCGCGCAAGCGGCAGATGCCCTCCAGGATGGCGTTGCGGCTCTGCGGGTCGACCGCCACCGTGGGCTCGTCAAAGAAGATGAGCTCGGGCTTGTGCGCGATACCGCAGGCGATGTTGAGGCGACGCGCCAGGCCGCCCGAGAGCTTGCCGGGGCGAAACTTGGTAAAGTCGCCCAGCCCGACAAAGTCGATCGCCTCGTCCACCAGCGCGCGGCGGCGCTTGCGGTCGTTGACGTAAAGGCTGCAGAAATAGTCGATGTTCTCGCGCACCGTAAGCTCGTCAAACACCGCCACCTGCTGCGGCACCACACCGATGCGGCGCTTGAGGTCGTAGCGGGCGGGCGTCATGGGCTCGCCGAACAGCTCGATGGTGCCTTTGTCGTAGGCGAGCAGCTGCAGAATGCAGTTGATGGACGTGGTCTTGCCCGAGCCGTTGGGGCCCAGCAGGCCAAAGATCTCGCCGGGGGCGATGCTGAGGTTAAAGTGGTCAAGCGCGATAAGGTCGTCGTAGCGCTTGACGAGGTTTTCGACGTGGACGATGTCTGTCATGAGGCGGCCCTTCTGTTGATTGCGGCCCGGTACGATTGCATCATCGCAGGAGCGGACGGCGCGCACCAGTGAGCTTTGTCACGAGTGCGGGGGCTCGGTCGCGTGGCCCGCTGACGCGACCGCCCCACCGTGCGGGAGGAATGTCACGGTTGCGCTAGGCGGCCCCTCCACCACGCGCAGCTTCGCGTACAATACCCGTATGAACAGGCTTTTCGACAAATCGATCGTGCTGGCGTGCTGTATTGCGGCCGCCATGGGTCTTGCCGTGGACGCTCGTCTGGTTGTGGCGTTTTGCCTTGGCATTATTGCCACCTCGCTGGCCGAGGTCGCACAGGGGAAACGCACCCGACGCGCAAGCGAGGCAGCGAGCTACGCCTGCATCATCGCGGCTGTCTTCGTGCCGCCGTTTGTGCCGTTTGCGCCTCTCGCCCTCTATGACATCGCGCGACGCGTGCGCCGCGAGCACGCCTGGGTCGCGTTGGGCATTGGCTCCGTCTTTGCCTTTGCGCTCGTCGCGGACCTTCGCGCCGATGCGCTTACCGCACGAACGCTCCTGCTGACCGCCATCCTTTCGGTTGCCGCCACCTTGCTATCGCTACGCACCGCCCAGTTGGAGCGCGAGCAGCGGCGCATGCGCCGCACCCGCGACGAGCTGCAGGAACGAGCCCTCGCGCTCGAGGCGCGCAACCGCGATCTTGCCGATCGCCAGGACTACGAAGTCGAGCTCGCGACGCTCGCCGAACGCGCCCGCATCGCGCGCGAGATCCACGATAACGTCGGGCACCAGCTCACGCGCGCCTCACTGCAGGCCGAAGCCCTACGCGTGGTCCACGCCGACGAGCCTGGCGTCGCCGCCGATTTCGCCGACGTTAAACGCACGGTTGACGAGGCGCTCCAGCTTGTGCGCGCCAGCGTCCACGCGCTCAACGACAACGCCGTCGACCTTTCCGTGCAGCTCGAACGCATTGTCGAAGGCACACGCTCGGACGGCGGCCCGCAGATTGAGCTTGAAGTTATGGCCGAACATGCGCCCGCAAACGTCGCCAACTGCTTTGCAGCGGTCCTGCGCGAAGCGCTCTCCAATACCATACGCCACGCTTGCGCCCAGACCGTCACCGTACGGTGCATGGAGCATCCGTCGTTTTACCAGCTCATTGTTACCGACGATGGCGTGGGTGAGGTCCAAGCAAGCGGCCGCGGCACCGCGGAGGGCATGGGGCTCGCCTCCATGCGCGAGCGCATCGAGGCGCTTGGCGGCACCTTCACCGCCGGCCCGCGTGCCGGCGCCGACGGCTGGCGTGTGTTTGCCACCGTTCCCAAACAGCAAGGAGATGAGGGCCGATGAGGCTCATCGTTGTCGACGACGACCGCTTGGTGGTCGATTCGCTCAAGATTATCTTGGGCGCCCAGCCGCAGATCGAAGTGGTGGGCACCGGTGCCAACGGCAACGATGCGGTGGCGCTCTACGCCGAGCACGCACCCGATATTGCGCTGCTCGACATCCAGATGCCGGGACGCGACGGCCTTTCGGCCGCGCGCGAGATCCTTGAGCACGACCCTGCGGCGCGCGTGGTGTTTCTGACGACGTTCTCGGATGACGAGTACATTGTGTCGGCGCTCAAGCTGGGCGCCCGCGGCTATCTGATCAAAACCGATGTCGCCACCATTCCGCCAGCGTTGGCGCAGGTCATGAGCGGCAAACGCGTGCTCGAGGGCAAGGCGATCGAGGATATCAACTTTGATGGGGCGGGCGTCGAGGCCGGCACGGCCCGCCGGCCCGCGGCCTTTGTCAGCCTGACCGACCGCGAGTTCGAAGTCGCCGAGCTCATCGCCCGCGGCCTCGACAACAAGGAGATCGC
>CATYJA010000060.1:0-10402 GCA_958407545.1 uncultured Collinsella sp.
TTCTAGGCGATGGCCCTCCCTTGCTTCTTACACCACGACTCTGCGCGCTACCTTTTTTTCAAAAACAACGAGTCTGCTACCTGCGGTTTTAATATCGTACTTTTCGGCATGCTTCGGGATATGCGTCCAAATGTAGGAGATGGGTGCGATTTGTGGCGGGCGGTATCGCTTCACCCTTCCTCGAGACAAAAATGATCCATTTTCCTCCGTCCCCAAGGGGCAATTTTCAAAACTATGCCGGATTACGGGGCCAGAATGATGTAAGCCAACCATACCCTGCATTTTCAAGAAACAATAAACCGTCTACCTGCGGTTTTATTTTCACTGCTATCGCTATGTTCGCCAGGCAGCGATTCAGCCCCGTAAACCGGTATAGTTGCGTTTTTGTAGCATTTTCCAACACGCCAAAAAGCCCCGACAAACGCAAAAAGCCCGACCTCCGCATGGAGATCGGGCTTATAGGGCTCAGCAAAGCCGAACCTTCACGGTCAAAGGACCCGTAGATTACATCTGCTCGGGAGCGGAGACACCAACGAGGGTGAGAACCAGAGCGAGCGTCACGCGGACGGCGTCGCAAGCGGCCAGACGGGCGCGCGAAAGCTCGGGGTCGACGGGACGGCCCTCGCTCGGCAGGACCTGGCAGGCAGCGTAGAAGCTGTGGAAGTCGCCGGCGAGCTCCTCGGCAAAGTGCGTCAGACGGAACGGGGCGCGGTCGCGAGCGCAGCTGGCGATGAGGTCGGTGAGCTCGTTGAGCTTACGCGAAAGGGCGAGCTCGGTCGGGTCGGTCAGCAGCGAGTAATCGACATTCTCACCGATGGCCTTGGCGGCGACGGCCTTCATGCCCATCTCATCAGCCTGCTCGGGCGTAACGTCAGCGGCACGGCGCAGAATGGAGCACACGCGAGCGTGAGCGTACTGCACGTAGTACACCGGGTTGGAGTTGTCGCGTTTCTTAACGGCCTCGATGTCGAAGTCGACCATCTGGTTGGAGCTCTTGGAGATGAGCGTGTAGCGAGCGGCGTCGGAACCGACCTCGTCGACGAGCTCCTGCAGGGTCACCATGGTGCCCTTGCGCTTGGACATACGGACGGGCTTGCCGTTACGCAGCAGGTTGACGAGCTGGCCCAGCAGAACCTCGAACTTGCCGGGGTAGCCCAAGGCATCGCAGACGCAGCGGACGCGCTCGATGTAGCCGTGGTGGTCGGCGCCCCAGATGTCGATGACGTGGTCAACGCGCTGGAACTTATCCCAGTGATAGGCAACGTCGGAGGCGAAATAGGTGTACTCGCCGTCGGACTTGATCAGGACGCGGTCCTTGTCGTCGCCCAGATCGGTGGAACGGAACCACAGGGCGCCGTCCTTAGTGTAGAGGTAGCCCATCTTGTCGAGCTTCTCGAAAGCGCGGTCGACGGCGGAGGTGCCGGCGGTCTCGCCCTCGGTGTCCTTCACATACAGCGAGCGCTCGGAGAACCAGCGGTCGAAGTCGCAATTGACGGCGTGGCAGAGGTCGCGCATGTTGTCGACCATCTTCACATAGCCGCGCTCACGGAAGCTCTCCATGCGCTCCTGCGGATCGGCCTCGACCCACTTGTCGCCGTCGGTGCGCCAGAACTCGGCGGCCTCGTCGATGATGTAATCGCCGCCGTAAGAGTCCTTGCCCAGAGTCTCGGCAAAGTTGTCCTGGTACGGATGGGTCTCGGGGTGCTCGTCATTCTCATCGGCAACGAAGGCGTCACGGTCGGCGATCAGCAGCTTGTGAGCCTCGTCGATATCCACGCCCTGCTTGGCGATGATGTCGGCAAGCTGCATATAGCGCGTGCTGATGGAGTTGCCGAAGGTGTTCATTTGCGAGCCGTGGTCGTTGATGTAAAACTCACGCTGGATGTCGTAACCGGCGTGGTCCATAACACGGCAGAGGGAGTCGCCCAGCGCGGCCCAGCGGCCGTGACCGATGTGCATGGGGCCGACGGGGTTGGCGGAAACGAACTCGACCTGGGTCTTCAGGCCGCCACCGACGTTGGACTTAGCGAAGTCCATGCCCTTCTCGCGGGCCTCGCCGAAGATGGCGTTCTTGACGGCAACCGAGAGGTAGAAGTTGATGAAGCCGGGGCCGGCGATCTCGACCTTCTCGATCGCGGGGTCCTCGGGCATATGGGCAACAACGGCCTCTGCGATCTTGCGCGGGGCGCAGTGAGCCAGCTTGGCGGACTTCAGGGCCATGGTGGAGGTCCACTCGCCATGAGAAGTGTCAGCCGGTCGCTCGATGGCGCAATCGTCAAGTTCAAATGCGGAAAGGTCGCCGGCCTCCTGGGCCGCAGCAAGCGCAGCGCGTACCAGCTCTTCAATCTTCTCGGGCATAGGTCCTCCTTGTGTTAAAGCCCCCGAGCTCTTGGTCACTCGTAGGGCAAAAGCCAGAGTTTGTAGCACTCTATCACAAGCGGCAGCTACTGTTGCAGGGTAAAGCTCATAAATATTGCATATGCACAAAAATGACTACTGCTCTTGCACGGCGTTACAAAGTTGGCGGTTTGCCTGCAGTTTATACACGTTCTGGAAATGCATAAACGTATGAATAAGTGGTTCTATTTATCGAATACTCTAACCTATCGGAGTTGTGTGCTTTTCCTGCATAAAGTGATGGTTTGCGCACGTCAGCGTGGTATTCTTAACATACGTAAATTCGTATAAGTTGGAGGTAGCATGTTCTCAATCGGTCAACACGTCATTCATCCGGGTCAGGGAGTCTGCACCGTCGTCGGTTTTAGGGACGACACGCCGCAGCCCATGTTGTTGCTCGAGACCAAGCAGGGACATGCACAGACGATTCTCATGTACCCCGTGGCGCAGGCCGACCGTCTGCATGCCGCCATCTCCCAGCAAGATGCCGAGCACCTGCTGAGCCACTACGACGAGCTGGAGTGCGACACCTTTACCGAGCGCAACAGCTCACTCGAGGAGACGCACTTTAAGCAACAGCTCAAGCTGGGTGCGCCCGAGACGGTCCGCGTGGCAAAAACCATGATGCACCGTATTCGCCAGGCCGAGGAAGCAGATAAAAAGCCCAGCTCTTACTACATGCGCGTACTCAAGGAAGCCAAGCGCCGCTCCATCGAGGAGTTCGCCGTGGCCCTGGGCGTCACCGAGGAGGACGCTGAAGCCCGCCTAGCCCAAGCCGCCCTCAACTAACCTGCCAAAACCACCACAAAGGGGACAGGCGCCTTTGTGGTGGTTTTCTTGTTCTAGTAGTATTCATTCTTATCGAAACCTACGAGCACAAGGAGTCTCTTATGGCAGAGATGCTTACCGCCGGAATCACCCGCGACCGTGCATTCGAACTGCTCAACGAGCACAACAAGGACCCGTTCCACATCACCCACGGTGAGACGGTCGAGGGCACCATGCGCTACTTTGCGCGCGAGTTCGACCCCGAGAACGAGGAGTTTTGGGGCATCGTCGGCCTGCTGCACGACTTGGATTGGGAGGAGCATGAGGACGACCCCGTGAACCACACCATCTATGCGGCCGAGATCCTCGAGGGCGAGGGTGCATCTCCCGAGCTCATCCGTGCCATTCAGACGCATACCTCGGACTTCAACACCTCGCTGCCCAAGCCCGAGTTGCAGATGGAAAAGATCCTGTTTGCCTGCGATGAGCTCACCGGCCTGATCGGCGCTGCAGTCATCATGCGCCCGAGCAAGAGCGTTATGGACTTTACGACCAAGTCGCTCAAGAAGAAGTTCAAGGACAAGCGCTTTGCCGCCGGCTGCTCGCGCGACGTGATTTCGCAGGGCGCCGAGATGTTGGGCTGGGAGCTCCCCGAGCTCTTTGACCGCACCATCGCGGCCATGCAGTCCTTCGCCCCCGACCGCGATACCTTCCAGGCCTAACCGCCCACGCCACCTAAAACCGCCACAAAGGGGACAGGCACCTTTGTGGCGGTTTTCGTTTACGAGGGGTTTAGGGGCGGACCTGGCCGGTGCCGCGGAGCTTGTATTTGTAGGTGGTGAGGGCCTCGGCGGCAAAGGGGCCACGGGCGTGGAGCTTTTGGGTCGAGATGCCGATCTCGGCGCCCAAGCCAAACTCGCCGCCGTCTGTGAAGCGCGTGCTGGCGTTGGCGTACACGGCCGAGGCATCGACCGCATCCAGGAAGCGCTCGCAAGCATCCGTGTCCTCGGCAACGATGGCCTCGGAGTGCATCGTGCCGTAGCGGTTGATGTGTGCGATGGCCTCGTCCTCGCTCGCCACGACCTTCACGCTCATCTCGAGCGCCAGATACTCGCGACCCCAGTCCTCCTCAGTCGCGGCAACGTAGTCATCACCCTCGGCAAGCCCGGCATCGGCGCATGCGGCGCAGGTTGCCTCGTCGCCGTGAATGAGCACGCCGTGGTCATGCAGCACGGTCACGACCGCGGGCAAAAACGCATCGGCCACAGCACGGTCGACCAGCAGCGACTCGGCGGCATTGCACACGCCTACGCGCTGGGTCTTGGCATTGACGATAATGTTGAGCGCCTTATCAAAGTCGGCGGATTCATGCACGTAGATGTGGCAGTTGCCCGTGCCCGTCTCGATCACCGGCACAAGCGACTCGCGCACGCAGCGCTGGATCAGGCCTGCACCTCCGCGCGGAATGAGTACGTCGACAATACCGCGGAGCTTCATGAGCTCGCCGGTGGCCTCGCGGTCGGTGGACTCGATCATCGAGACGGCCTCGCGCGGGAAGCCCTTGGCCTCGAGCGCATCGGCCAGCAGCTCGGCGATCATGGCACACGAGTGATAGGCCAGCGAGCCGCCGCGCAGAATGCAGGCGTTGCCGGTGCGGATGCAGATGCCCGCGGCGTCGGCCGTCACATTGGGGCGCGCCTCGTAGACCATGGCAACCAGACCCAACGGCACGCTCACGCGGGTCAGGTCCACACCGCTCGCAAGCACGCGGTGGTCGAGCACGCGGCCGACGGGATCGGGCAGCTCGGCGAGCTTCTCCAAACCGGCGGCCATGCCCTCGACGCGCTCAGGCGTCAGCAGCAGGCGATCGAGGAGCCCCGCCGAGGTACCCGCATCGCGCGCGGCGGACATATCGAGCTCGTTAGCGGCAACGATGGAGTCGACACCGTTGCGCAGTGCTGCGGCCATGGCGCGCACGGCCTCCTGACGCTGCTCATCGCTCGCCGTGGCAAGCGAGGCCGACGCTGCCTTGGCGGCAACGGCAAGATCGTGGACATACGTGGCTATATCGACCGACATGGGCGGCCCTTTCTCCTAGAAGTTTGCAACCATGGTAGCCGATTTGCGCATGGCCTCGCCCGCGGCGGTAGAATTGGTCAACCCGAAACACCGCAACGAACGGAAGACTCACATGACCCTCATCACTTCGTACCACGTCCCCGGCCTTTACGTCGAGGACCACAGCATCGACGTCCCCCTTGACTGGCGCGGCCTGGAGCCGATGCTCCTGGCCGTCGGCAGTACCATGCGCCGCGGCGCTATGCCGGCACCCATCGCCGGCGCGCCCGAGAGCATCAAGCTCTTCTACCGCGTGGTTTGCGCGCCCGACCGCATCAACGACGATCTGCCGCTGCTCCTGTTTTTGCAGGGCGGCCCCGGCGGCGAGAGCCCACGTCCGCTGTCGCCCACAAGCGACGGCTGGATCGAGGAGGCCGTCAAGCACTTCCGCGTGGTCCTTCCCGACCAGCGCGGCACCGGACGCAGTAGCTGTGTAGACGGGCGCACGATTGCCGCACTGGGCGAGCGCGCGACGGCGGCCGGCTCCGATGCCGCACGCTCGCAGGCTGACTTCCTCAAGCGCCACCTCGCCAGCTCCATCGTGCGCGATTTTGAGTACCTGCGCCTGGTGGGCTTTGGCGGCAAGCCCTGGGTCACACTCGGGCAGAGCTACGGCGGCTTTTTGACGTTGAGCTATCTGTCGCTCTTCCCCGAAGGCGTGGCGGCAAGCTTTACCTGCGGCGGCATCCCCCACGTGCCGGCGAGCGCCGGCGAGGTCTACGAGCACACCTTCCCGCGCATGGCTGCCAAGACGCAGCAGTATTATGACCGCTATCCCGCTGACGTCGAGCGCGTGGCAGCCCTGGCCGATGCGCTCGAGGCTCAGAAGCCCGTGCTGCCCGACGGCTCGCCGATGACAGTCGAGCGCCTACAGCTCATGGGCAGCGACTTTGGCATGAAGCCGAGCTTTGAGCGTATGCATTGGATTATCGATCACGCTTTTGTTGACGGCGACGGCACGCTGACCTGCGGCGCCTCGGTATCTGACAGCTTTTTGATGCGCGCCTTCGAGCGCACCAACACGCGCACGAATCCGCTGTACTGGACGCTGCAGGAGTTCATATACGCCGACGGCGACACCATGCCCATTGGTTGGGCCGCGGCCGAAGAGAAGGCACACCGCGCCGAGTTCGACACCCTCGCGCGCCCGCTCATGTTTACCGGCGAGGCCATGTTCCCGTGGATGTTCGAGCAGATGCCCGAGCTTAAGACGTTTAAGCCCGCCATGGACCTGCTGATGGAAGACACCAGCTGGGACAAGATCTACGACTCGCAGCGCCTGGCCTGCAACGAGGTGCCGCTCCAGGCCGCGGTGTATTTCGACGACATGTACGTGGATTCGGGCCTGCAGCTCGATACGCTCAGCCGCGTGGGCAACTCGCATGCCTGGGTGACCAACGAGTTCGAGCACGACGGCCTGCACGGCAGCGTGGTATTCAAGCACCTCTTCGACGAGGCCCTCAACCGCGGAGACCTGCGCCGAATCTTCTAGCAAAGGAGTGTCCCCACCTGCCGGCACAATAGGAACGTCCCCAAGTGCCGGCACGAAAAAGACAGCGCTGCGGGAAACGATTCGCAGCGCTGTCTTTCTTTATGCAAATACGATCAAGTTATCCCTGTGTATCGCCGGCTTCTCGGCCAGGTCTGCCAGCAGGCGGTTGCTGGCAATCTGGTCTTGGCGGCGACCGGCAGCAAGTTCCAGCACGTCCGAATCGGCCTCGGCGATACCGCGGGCGACGACCATACCGCTCGGATCGCACACATCGAGCACATCGCCCTCGGCAAACTGGCCATCGACCTCGCGAATACCCACCGCAAGCAAGGAAGAGCCACGGCTGACCAGCGCCTTCGCGGCGCCGTCATCGACCGTCACCGAGCCATGCGCCTTGTCGCCCAGTGCGATCCACAGCTTGCGGGGCGCAATGTCCAGACGCTCCGCCGGCGGATCGAACAGCGTGCCAACGCTCTCGCCGCGGGCCAGGCGCACGAGCGCATCGGGCTCCTCGCCCGAGCAGATGACGCTCTGAATACCAGCCGTCATGAGAATGCGGCTCGCGCGAATCTTGGTAATCATGCCGCCCGTACCCACCGATGTGGAAGAATCGCCCGCCGAGGCGATAATCTTGGCATCGATCTTATGCACGACCGGGACGAACTCGGCCGTGGGGTCCTCGTGCGGATTGGCGGTATAGAGGCCATCGATGTCCGAGAGCGTCACGCACAGATCGGCAGAGACCAGGCAGCTTACAAGCGCCGCCAGCGTGTCGTTGTCGCCAAACTTGATCTCGTCGACGGTAACGGTGTCGTTCTCGTTGACGACCGGCACCACGCCCAGCTCCACCAGGCGCAGCAGGGCGTCGCGCGCGTGCAGGTAGGACGTGCGACGCGCCGTGTCGTGACGCGTGAGCAGCACGAGCGAGGTGAGCAGATCCCGTGCATGGAATTCCTCGTCGTAGGCCGACGAGATGATGCACTGACCAGCCGAGGCGCAGGCCTGCAGGCTCGGCAGGTCGCCGACCGGCTTGCGGTCGAAGCCCAACACGGGATAGCCGCAGGCGATAGCGCCCGAGCTCACCACGACCAGGCGCCAGCCGAGCTTGCGCAGGGCTGCGGCCTGATCGGCAAGCCCGCCGATAAAGGTGCGGTTGACCTTGCCGTCGGCGCCCACCACCGTGGACGAACCGATCTTTACCACCATCGTTTTATAAGAAGTCGTCATACGTCAAACCAATCGACTGTTCAGCGAACGGACGAACGGGCAAGCGAGAAAAATGATCCGTTTTCCTCCGTCGCATGCGGATCATTTTGCCCAGGGAAAGGCAGAGGCCGCGGCCATGTTCTTGCGCACGAGCTCGTCGCGTACCTGAGCCAGGCCCTGCTCCATGCCCACCACATAGGTCTGCGGGTACAGGAAGCGCTTGAAAGCTGCGTCCAGATGATCGAGCGCCCAAACACAGCGCTCGCGCGCGTCCTGGATGCTCTCACGCGGAGCCACTGCACTGCCATCGCGCACGATCGGCACCAGCAGCTCGCGATACTCAAGCTCCGACACATCGGTCACCAGGGCGGCATCATTCACGGCCACGAGGGTATTGCCGCGCGCGGCGCCCTCCCCCGCCAGATGGTCCTCGTCGTAGATCATGTCGCAGACCGGGCCGCCAAAGCCGTCGTAATAACGGCGCACGCGCTGCACGCCCGGGATCGTGCGCTTGTAGGGCTGCTCGGAGAGCTTGACCACCGGCGTCCATGGATCTGCCTCGCTCGCACGGCGGGCGGAAAGCTTGTACACGCCACCCAGCGCCGGCTGGTCATAGCAGGTCGCGAGCTTGGTACCCACGCCAAAGCTATCGATGGGCGCGCCCTGGTCCAGCAGCGACTGAATCGTGTACTCGTCAAGATCGTTGGAAACCGAGATCCCCACATAGGGCAGGCCCTCGGCATCAAAACGGCCGCGAACATACTTGGAGAGCTTGGCGAGGTCGCCGGAGTCGATGCGAATAGCCGACAGACGCTCGCCCACCGCCTCCATCTCCTTGGCAACCGTAATGGCATGCTCGCAGCCCTCGCGCACGTCATAGGTGTCGATGAGCAGCGTACAGTTCTTGGGGCTCGACTTGGCAAAGGCGCGGAAGGCCTCGAGCTCGGAATCGAAGCTCATCACCCAGCTGTGCGCATGCGTGCCAAAGACGGGAATACCATAGCGGCGGCCGGCGAGCACATTGGACGTAGAGGAGCAGCCGGCAACGTAGCTCGCGCGCGCAACGGCCAGGCCGCCATCGGGACCCTGGGCGCGGCGCAGGCCAAACTCCGCCACGGGGCGACCGTCGGCGGCGAGCACCACGCGCGCCGTCTTGGTGGCGACAAGCGTCTGGAACCCGACGATGTTGAGCAGCGCCGTCTCAAGCAGCTGGCACTCGAGCGCAGGACCGGTGACGCGCACCATGGGCTCGCGCGGAAAGACGAGCTCGCCCTCGGGGACGGCGTCGATATTTACATGCGCACGAAAATCGCGCAGGTAGTCGAGGAATGCGGACTTGAACATCGCGCCGCCGGCAGGGGCCTCAAGCGAGGCGAGGTAGTCGATATCCTCGGGCGTAAAGCGCAGGTTCTCGACGAGCTCGGGCAGCTCGGCGGTGCCGCACATGACGGCATAGGCGCTGCCAAAGGGATGGTCGCGGTAAAACGCGGTAAAACAACCCTGCTCATTGGCCTTGCCGCTCTCCCACAGGCCCTGGGCCATAGTGAGCTCGTACAGATCGGTGAGCATTGCAATGTCGGTGGGATGCGAGATGTCGGTCAAAGCCATGGGGCGACCTTTCGGATGTGTGGTGCAGAATTTGAGGGTTGGACGAGAGCAGAGCATGCGGACATGACGCCCGATGCGAGTCGGTTAGAGCAGGCCCATGCTGGTCAGGATCGTGTAGCCCATAAAGATGACAAACGCGATGAGGGCAAGGACAATGATGATTTTTTGAGCCGGCGCCATGCCAGGGATCTCGTTCTCGCCCATAGGCTCCTTGGAGGTAACCATGCGCTGGGCAAAGGTCATCTCGTCACGGCTCGGCTTGGGCTCGACGGACTTGGGACGGGCGGCCTTTTTAGGCTGAGGTTTGGGCGCGGCAGGTGCAGGCTTCGCAGCAGCGGGCTTGGGTGCGGGCGCGGGCGCCGATGCGGATGCGGCGTTCGCGGCGGCCTCCTCGGCCTTCGCACGCTCGGCACGCAGGGCAGCCAGCTCCTCACGCTCGCGACGGGCCTCTTCCCGAGCCTCGCGGCGGGCCTTCTCAGCGCGGAGCTCTTCCAACTCGGCGCGCTCCTCGTCGGACAATGGTTGGGACTCAAGCTCGGCCATGGTATAGCCCTTTCTTTTAAAAAAAGCCGCCGACACAATGTCAGCGGCTTATCAAATCCATGGGTGGAGACGAAGGGAGTCGAACCCTCGGCCTCTGCCATGCGACGGCAGCGCTCTCCCAACTGAGCTACGTCCCCAGGACAAGTCGATATTTTACCTACGGCTCGCCAACTGTCAACGCCCAATAACCAGTCTTTTTGGGGCGCGGCTATTTTGCCTTGATTATCGACTTTATCCGAACACCTCCCACATTCATCCGCACATGTGCGG
>CATYJA010000061.1:0-10377 GCA_958407545.1 uncultured Collinsella sp.
CGCTACGGCATCGTGCGCGTGCCCATGCATGTCACGATTGGTGACGAGACCGTCGAGGACGGCTCGATCGATCCGCTCGAGATTTATTCGCGCTGCAACGAGTTTGGTGTGATGCCCAAGACCAGTGGCTGTTCGCCAGCGGATTTTGCGCATGTGTACGACCGCATCCATGCCGAGCAACCCGACGCGACTATTTTGCATCTTGCATATTCCGAGGCCACGACCTGTTCGCATCAGTCCTCTAAGATTGCGGCTCAGGGGCGCGACTACGTGTTCTCCATGGACACGCGCTTTGTCTCGGTGGGCCAGTCGCTCGTTGTCGTCGAGACCGCCAAGTATATTGAGGCTCATCCCGATGCCACCGTTGACGAGATCTTTGCATTTACGAACTCCGTCATGGACCGCGTGTTGCTGGGTTTTGTTCCTACGGACCTTGCCTTCCTTAAGGCGGGCGGTCGCTTGTCCAACGTCGCATTCCTTGGTGCCCATCTGCTCAAGATTAAGCCCTGCATTGAGGTGACGGGCGGTAAGTTCGTGGCGACCAAGAAGTTCCGCGGTTCTATGCTCAAGTGCGCCCGCGCCTTCATTGACCACATGGTTGCGAAGGGCGAGATTGACTACTCGCACATTGGCCTGGCGTATTCGGTGGGCCTTTCCCAGGAGCTGCGCGATGACATGGAAGTCTATGCGCATGACCTGGGCTTTAAGGACGTTACCTGGACTCAAGTCGGCGGCGTCATCTCGAGCCACTGTGGCCCGACCGCCTTCGGTGCGGTGCTCACGCTTAAGGCGTAAAGGCCGCAGGCGAGCGTTCTTCAGCCTGACATCTCGACGTAGACCCCAGCCATGGTGATGGGGGATAGATTAAAACGTGCCATTCTAGCCCGAGACGTTTAAACGCAAGCGCATGGGCTAGAATGGCTCTGGCATTTTAATTGGTTGCATCCAAGGAGAGGCAAGGTAGCGGGAATGGCTGAGATGACGCTTGAGGGTGTGGACGCTTGTCCTGAGGATTCCGCATTTGCCCTAGGCCGCGTGCATTCAATCGAGACGATGGGAACGGTCGACGGACCCGGCATCCGCTTTGTGGTGTTTGTTCAGGGCTGTCCCATGCGCTGTGCGTATTGTCACAATCCCGATACTTGGTCGGTTAGCGGCGGCACCATGGTGACCGTCGAGCACCTTATGGACGAGTTCCAGAGTAACCATGAGTTTTACCGCAGCGGCGGAATTACGGTTTCGGGTGGCGAGCCGCTTCTGCAGCCCGAGTTTTTGGCCGACCTGTTCCGTGCAATGCACAACAACCCCGATGGCCGCGTGCATACCTGCCTGGATAGCTGTGGCTACGCCTTCGACCCTCAGCATCCCGAGAAGTTCGATGCCGTGCTCAACGAGACCGACATGGTACTGCTCGATATTAAGCATGCCGACCCGGTCGAGCATAAAAAGCTGACCGGTTGTGATCCCGCACGCATCCTGGCGTTTGGCGATGAGCTTGCACGTCGCAAGATCAAGGTCGTTATCCGCCACGTGGTGGTGCCGGGCATTACCGACACGGTGGAGGAGTGCGAGAAGCTCGGTCGCCTCATCGCTCCATGGCACAACGTGGTGGGCCTGGAAATGCTGCCGTATCACACGATGGGTGTCGTCAAGTACGAGCAACTGGGCATTCCCTATAAGCTCGAGGGCGTGCCCCAGATGGATACCGCGCGCATGCCCGAGTTGCGCAATGCCGTTATGACCGGCATGAAAAAGCGCCGTGCGGAGCTCAGGTCGGCCATCGGCTAACAAGCCATTTTTGCCCCTTTATGATACCCGAGCTGTACTGGCCTAACGGCTTGGTGCTGACACGGTTGAGCCAAAATGCTGGTACCATACCGTGGATAAGCAATTTGCACGGATTTGGGGGATGGCATGGCAACCATCGCGATCATAGGCGCACTCGAAAAAGAGGTTGCGCAGATTAAGGAAGAGCTGAGTGGCACGCATGAGTCGCAGGAGGCGGGCTTGACCGTTGTGAACGGTGGGCTTTCGGGTCTGACAGTAGTCGCCACGACGGCAGGCATGGGGACCGTGAACGCCGCTGCCGCAACGCAGCATCTCATCAGCAAATACGCCCCGCAGGCCGTTGTGTTTTCGGGCATTGCGGGCGGCCTAAACCCTAAACTCCATATTAACGACGTGGTTATAGGCAAGTGCCTGCGCTATCTGGATACCGATACGGCACTCATCGCCGAGTCCGCGCCGGGGCTCGAGGAGTTTGTCTCGACACCGGCGTTGGCTGATGTTGCCGCCGCCGTGCTTGCCGAGCATGGATTTGTGGATGCCTCGGCGGATGAGACTTCTGCGGAGAAGGACCCCAAGCAGTTCCTGTGTGGCACTATCGCCACGGGTGATCGCTTTGTTACGGGTGACGCCATGCGTAACGCTGCGATTGAGGCCACGCATGCCGATTGCGTCGAGATGGAGGGCGCGGCAATTGCGCACATCGCGGCCAAGAATGGTGTCGATTGCCTGGTACTGCGCGCTATCAGCGATAATTGTGACGAGGCATATGACGCGTTTTGCGAGCGCGAGTTCGATCTGGACGAGTACGCTCGCACCGCGAGCGGCATCACGCTTGACATCGTTCGTCGTATCGCCGCCGCGCAATAGCACGCCCGTTTTGTAAGAACCTACGACCAAGGAGTGTCCATGGCCGATTCAATTAACTACCAGCTTGCCAAGTTCGTCGCCAGCTACGGCAAGGTTTCGCAGATTCCCGAGTCAACCTGTCCCGAGGTGAGCTTCGTCGGCCGCTCCAACGTGGGCAAGTCCTCCATCATGAACAAACTCTTTGGCCGCAAGAACCTGGTCAAGGTTTCGAGCACGCCGGGCAAGACGAGCAACATCAACTTTTTTGAGGCCGACGACGTGCATTTTGTGGACCTGCCGGGCTACGGTTTCGCCCGTCGTTCCAAGGCCGAGCGCGACCGCTGGGCTGAGCTTATCGGCGACTTCTTCGACTCAGAGCGCAGCTTTAACCTGGTTGTGTCGCTGGTGGACATTCGCCACGACCCCAGTAAACTCGACCATGACATGATCGACTACCTGCAGGGCAACGAGTTCAACTTTATCGTCTGCCTCACCAAAGCCGACAAGCTCAGCCGCACCCAACAGGCCCGCCAGGCAGCAGCCATCAAAAAGCAGCTCAACGTCCCGGCTGAGAACGTAATCATCACAAGCTCCCAGACCGGCGTGGGCATCGGCGAACTCAAGCGCCGCATCGCCGAGGCCTGCCTTTAGTCAGGCCGCGGCCCCTCAAAAGCTCTTATCAATATCACCTCAGTGATAGTTATTGGTAAACTATCACTGAAGTGATATTTTTGGAGGTCGATATGGAGCTTTGGCACGGGTCGGACGTTGTTGTTGATCATCCATCGTTGGATAAATGCAGACAATTCAATGACTATGGGCGCGGGTTTTATTGCACACCGCATGAGGAAATGGCAATGGAGTGGGCATGTCGAACCGAGTCTGATGGCATTGCCAATCGATATGAGCTTGATTTAGATGGCCTTTCGGTCTTGGATTTAGAGTCTGGGGAGTTTTCAATCCTCAATTGGCTTGCGATTTTGGCCGACAACCGGGAGTTTAATGTCTCGACGCCGCTGGCACGCGAAGGACTTCGGTATTTGCTGGACAACTGCCTGATTGATATTTCTCCTTATGACGTCATTCGAGGCTATCGCGCTGACGATTCCTACTTTTCGTTTGCAAGACAGTTCGTTAACGGCATGATTTCGCTCAGGCAACTGCAGCGCATTATGTTTTTGGGGGATTTGGGCATTCAATATGCGCTTATGAGTGAGCGCGCGTTCTCGGCGATCAGGTTCCGCGATTGGAAGCAGGCCTCAGGAGCCGAGTTTTATCCCAAACGATTTGAGCGAGAACAGAACGCTCGACGAAAGTACCTGGATACGGTAAACGGATTTGACTCTGATGGTGTCGACATTAGGGATTTGATGGCAGGGAGGGTTGATTTAAATGATCCAAGAGTTAACGGATTGTGGGCCGAGTAGGACATACCCCGTCTATTACCTTGAGGACGCAATGAACAACCTCGGGGATTGCTTCGACTATGCCGTTAACGATTACGGAGCAGAAGGATCGGAAGTTGCTGAACTCTTTTGCCTGAGCGGGGTTGCTCGAGAGTTTGAGCGCGGCAATGCATGGGTAGTGTCGGGAAAATCGGGTGTTGAGCTGTTCGCGCTTATCGCCGAAAGGTCGGGCTATCAAAACGGGCCTATACCGGACTGCACCTATCGATTTGAGAAGACGCCGGAATATTGGGCGGGCTGGATGCTGGCATACCTGCAGTGGCGCCTAGGAGAGTCTTTCGAAGATCTGCTGCATGTCGTTCCGTTTGACGCGCTGCGCAACCTGTACTACCCCTGGCATGAAGCCTCAGAGGAACGTGTGGCGAGTCTTGTTTGCGATATGGCGAAGAAAACACCTCGTCAAACCAAGCTAGCACTAGCAAGAAAGAGGCTTAAGAAAACCCAACAAGACTTGGCATACGAATCGGGCGTATCACTCCGCTCAATCCAAATGTACGAACAGCGCCAACGAAACATCAACGAAGCCTCGGTAACAACCGTAAGAGCTATAGCAAAAGCCCTCCACTGCAATATCGAAGACCTCCTAGAACCAGTCTTCGAATACAAAGAAACCAGCGCAGCGTAAACCAAGCACGCAGCCGATGCCCGCCTCTAGGAAGTGCTCCAGCCTAGCAAGAGCCCCTATCAATAAAAAGCCAAACTATCGGCCCAGCGCCCCTTCAAAGCGTGGGTCCCTGTAGACATCCTCAGCAAGGTAGGCGCAGGGACGGTCGGGATGTTCCCTCAAAATCATTCCGCAGCGCGAAGGCCCCTTGTCCGTCGCTCCGTAGGAGCAGGACAAGGGGCCTTCATGCGCGAGGACGATTTTGAGGGAACATCCCGACCGTCCCGGACAGGTATATGAGGAGGATGTCTACAGGTACTCGATTTGAGCGCCCTCGGTGTCGCACGTGAGGATATGCGTATCACACTTAGGGAACTGCTCGCGCAGCTTGACCTGCAGGAACTTTGCCACGATGGTGTCGTCAGTCACGGCCATGAGGGTCGAGCCCGAACCGCTGATCCAGATGGTCTTGGCGCCGCCGTTAAGGCAGGTGTCGCGCACGGTGTTGTAGTCGGGAATCAGACGGCGACGATAGGGTTCCTGGATGCGGTCGTCATTGGCGGCGGCAATCAGGTCGAGGTCACCAGTCTCCAAGCCGCGCGTCATACCGGCGATGCGGCCCATCTGCCACACGGCGGTGGAGAGCGGAATCTCCTGCGGCACGACCTTGCGCGCCTCGCTCGTGTGTACCTCGTAGGGCGGAATCACGGTAATAAAACGCAGGCGATCGCTCACCTCGTAGCGCAGGCACTGGGGGAGCGAATCGGTCGGCGTAAAGGAGCAGACGGCGCCGCCCAGGATGGCGGGGGCGACGTTATCGGGATGGCCCTCGACTTCGGTGGCAATGCGAACCAGCTCGGCGCGGTCGACGGTGTGGCCTGTCAGTGCGGCGGCGGCCATAATGCCGGCGACGACGCAGGTGGAGCTGGAGCCCAGGCCGCGGGCGACGGGAACGTCAGTCTGAATGTCGATGGCAACGGGAAAAGCCGTCTCGCCCCATGCGGCCAGTGCATCGACAAAGCTGACGTAGACCAGGTTGTCCTCGTTTTGGAACTCTTCGGGGCAGCCCGTGATGGTGAGCTTATCGGCGCGCTCGAAGGTGAAGTGCGAGTAGAGGCTGACGGCCATGCCGAGGGTATCGTAGCCAATGCCTAAGTTTGCGCTGGTGGCGGGGACGGTGATTTTGATCATGGGAATCTCCTGGGCGGTCTGCCTGTTTAGTTCGCTGCTCGGGCAGTCCTGGCTCGCTCGGAAAGCACATTAAGTGCTTTCCGGCTCGTGCGGAACTCGCGACGAACTAAACAGGCAGACCCGCATGTCAGTTCGTCATCATCCCGGTGGGTATCTGATAAAAGAAAGTGCGCCGGCTTTCGCCGGCGCCTTATAAGGGGTTTTAGTTGGTAGCCATCTTTTTTGCTGCAGACTCTACGTAGTTGGCCATGTCGGCTACGTCGCAGACGTCTTCGAAGCGGACGGGCTTGGACTCGAGTTCGGCGAGCTGCGCCGGGGCGACCGCATTGGTGGCCTGCTCGAGTACGCGCATAGCCTCAAAGTCGTCCTCGGGAACGTCGAGGCCCAGGGCGTCGCAGCAGGCGCGCGGGAACTTGTAGGGGCTGGCGGTCGAAAGCAGCACACGGGCCTTGGCGCCCTCGGCGGGGGCGACCTTGTCAAAGACGTGATAGCCGCAAGCGGTGTGCGGGTCGATCACGTAGCCGTTCGCGTCCCAGCAGCTCTTGATGGCAGCGCGGACCTCGTCCTCGCTTGCCCAACCGCAGCCAAAGACGCTCTGAATCTTTGCCAGCAGGTCGGCGGGAACCTCGTAGCGACCGGTCTGTGCCAGCTGCTCCATAAGGCCGGCAACGAGCTCACAGTCGCCATCGGACAGGAAGTAGAGCATGCGCTCCAGGTTGGAGCTGATGAGGATGTCCATCGACGGCGAGATGGTCGTGAAGAACGGACGGTTGCGGTCGTAGACGCCGGTGGTCAGGAAGTCAGCCAGCACGTTGTTCTTGTCGCTTGCGACGATGAGCTTGGCGACGGGCAGACCCATGCGCTTGGCATAGTAGCCGGCCAGGATATCGCCAAAGTTGCCGGTCGGTACGCAGAACTCCACGGCGTCGCCGGCCTCGATGGCGCCGGCGCGCAGCAGCTGCGCATAGGCGGCAAAGTAGTAGACGACCTGCGGCACCAGGCGGCCGACGTTGATGGAGTTGGCGCTCGAAAGCACCGTGCCGGCGGCCTCTAGACGTTCGGCAAGCTCCTTATCGGCAAAGATGCGCTTGACGGCACTCTGGGCATCGTCGAAGTTGCCGCGGATGCCGCAGACGGCGACGTTATCGCCCTCCTGAGTGGACATCTGCAGATTTTGCACGCGGCTGACTTTGCCCTCGGGATAAAAGACGGTGATGCCCGTGCCCGGGGCGTCGGCAAAGCCGGCGAGTGCTGCCTTGCCTGTGTCGCCCGATGTGGCGGTGACGATCATGATGCGCTCGGCGCCACCGTCCTTGGCGGAGGTGCGGGCCATCAGGCGGGGGAGCATCTGTAGGGCGACGTCCTTAAAGGCGCTCGTGGGGCCGCCAAAGAGTTCCATCACATAGGTCTGAGGGGCGTCAACACCCGGCGCAGCGTCGAGTTTGACGAGCGGCGTAACCTCTTCACTCGCGAACGTGCCGCGGTATGCCTCGTCGACACACGCCGAAATTTCTTCGCCCGTGTAATCATTCAGTAACATTCCCAACACATCTTGAGCGATTTCAAAGTACGATTTAGCTGCAAGCGAGCTGATATCGACCTGCTGGGTGCCGAGCTCGTCCGAGACAAACAAACCCCCGTCGGGAGCGATGCCGGTGCGGATTGCCACCTTACTTGAGCACGATAAAGTGCGTCCTCGTGTACTATGATAAGTTCCCATATAACACTGCTCCTCGGATGCCTTGGTCCCAATCGGTGAAACCATGGTATCAGAGCGCGCAAAATAGGTTCGCAGAGGCTTTTTAGAAAGGTAACCTCCAGCCCATGATTAAGATTGCCAAGTTTGGCGGCTCGTCGGTCGCCGACGCCGAACACTTCAAAAAGATCAAGGCCATTGTCGACGCCGACCCTGCCCGCCGTTTTGTGGTGGTTTCCGCCTGCGGCCGCCGCTTTAAGGGCGACACCAAGGTGACCGACCTGCTCTACCTGGTTAACGCGCACGTTAAGTATCACGTGTCGTGCGAGGAGCTACTCGAGGACATTGGCCAGCGCTATTTTGATATCGCTGACGAGCTGGAGCTCACCTATCCCATCCGCGAGGAGTTCGCGGCCTTTGCCGAGCGCGCCCGCTCGGGCGGCTACTCCACCGAGGAGCTTGTGAGCCGTGGCGAGTACTTTACCGCCCGCCTGATGGCCGAGTACCTGGGCTTACCGTTCCTGGACGCCGCGACGGTTGTGGCGTTCCATCACGACGGTACGCTCAGCATGAATCGCACTTCCGAGCTGGTGCAGGAGTACGGTCAGCAGGGCGGCTTTGTTATGCCCGGTTTCTACGGCGCGACGCGTGAGGGCCAGATTAAGCTGCTCGACCGTGGCGGCGGCGATATTTCCGGCTCGATTCTGGCCAAGTGCCTGGGCGCCGATCTGTACGAGAACTGGACCGACGTCTCGGGCTTCTATTCTGCTGATCCGCGTATTGTTCCCGAGGCTCAACCCATTGCGCGCGTTACCTACGAGGAGCTGCGCGAGCTTTCGTACATGGGCGCAAGTGTCCTGCACGAGGAGGCCGTGTTCCCCGTGCGCGAGGCAGGCATTCCGCTGGTCATCAAGAACACCAATGCGCCGCAGGACCCCGGCACCATCATTAGCGAGACAGCTGATGAGGGCGAGGCGGAGCCCATCATTACCGGCGTGACCGGCAAGCGCGGCTTTGTCGCCATCAACGTTGCCCGCGACCGCACCAAGCCCCGTGTCGGCTTTATGCGCCGTGCGCTTTCGGTCTTCGAGCGCTATGACGTTTCCGTCGAGCACATGCCCACCGGTGTCGACCGTTTTGGCGCCGTGGTGCAGGAGCAGGACGTGCACGACTCGCTGTACTCGCTCGTGGGCGACATTCAGCAGGAGGTCGAGCCGCTCGAGATCGAGGTTGTCGAGGGCCTGGCGCTTATCGCGACCGTTGGTCGCAACCTGCGCGGTCGTGCCGGCATCTCTGGCCACCTGTTTGGCATGCTTGGCCAGGCCGGCGTGAGTGTGCGTATGATTTCGCAGAGCTGCGACGAGATCAACATCATCATCGGCGTGGAGGAGAAGGACTTTGATCTGGCGATTCAGACCATCTACCGTGCTTTCTCCGACGAGAACGGTATCGTGAAGGTCTCCGACCTGGAGGCTCCCGCGCCGGTCGATCCCGCTCTGGACGCGCTCCGCAAGTAGCTGCCATCCCGGTGCATTTTTGGGACATGTCTCATAAATCTACGGTGGGGCGTTTCATTTCGGTTTCGTTTCGACGGGGCGGGTTTCGTGTCCGCCCCGTTCTTGTATACACTGGCAACAATATTCGGCCTGCTTGGCGTGCGGGCGATAGCCACAACCTTTAAAGGGGGAAGCATGAAACAGTACACGGTTGCTATTTTGGGCGCCACGGGAGCCGTGGGCACCCAGATGCTCGAGTGCCTCAACGAGCAGGAGTTTCCGGTCGGTAAGCTCAAGCTGCTAGCGAGCGCGCGCTCTGCAGGCAAGACCGTTGAGTTCCGCGGCGAGCAGGTTGTGATTGAGGAGGCTTGCCCCGAGGCCTTTGAGGGCTGCGACATCGTACTCGGCGCCGCCGGCGACGATATCGCCAAGGAGCTGCTGCCTGAGGCCGTCAAGCGCGGCGCCGTCGTAGTCGATAACAGCCACGCCTTCCGCATGGATCCCGAGGTGCCGCTGGTCGTGCCCGAGATCAATGCCGATGACATTGAGTGGCACCACGGCCTGATTGCCAACCCCAACTGCGCGACTATCATCGGCCTGGTTCCCACCTGGCCGCTGCACCAGCTTGCCGGCGTGAAGCGTATGATCGTGTCCACGTATCAGGCAGCTTCGGGCGCTGGCGCGCCCGGTATGGCCGAGCTCGAGGCTCAGCTGGCCGCTCTGGGCCGTGACGAGGAGATTCCCGAGCCGCGCGCCTTTGCCGCCCAGCTGGCGAGCAACCTGATTCCGCAGATTGGCGGCGTCAAGGAGGAGGGCTTTACCTCCGAGGAGATGAAGTTGCAAAACGAGGGCCGCAAGATCATGCACCTGCCCGAGCTGCGCGTGAACTGCACCTGTGTGCGCGTGCCGGTGCTGCGTTCGCACTCCGAGAGCATTACGCTCGAGTTTGAGCGCGACATCACGGTGGAAGAGGCCCGCGCTGCGCTGGCTGCCGCTCCGGGCGTGAAGCTCGTTGACGACATGGGCGCCGAGGATGCGCACGACCGCTTCCCCATGCCGATGGACACCTCCGACCAGGACCTGATCTGGGTCGGTCGTGTGCGCCGCGACATCTCGAACCCCGAGGCAGCGCGTGGCATCACCTTCTGGTGCTGCGGTGACCAAATCCGTAAGGGCGCGGCAACCAATGCCGTCCAGATCGCTAAGCTGCTCTGCGAGTAGCGGTTGACCTGTCCGGCGGGGGCCGGGCTTAGTTTTCAGAACACTCCGCAGACCAGTGTGGCGCCTTGT
>CATYJA010000062.1:0-9740 GCA_958407545.1 uncultured Collinsella sp.
CGGAGCACGGCGCGATAACGATACGAAAGACGAGGCAGATTATGAAATTCGCACGCGATTGTCGTTCGAGCGAATCCAACGAAGCGACCGCGCAGCTGCTGTTCGAAGCGCTGCCGTGGATTAAGAACCTGACCGGCAAGACGGTTGTTATCAAATATGGCGGAGCCGCCATGGTTGATGAGCAGCTGCGCCGCGACGTGATGAGCGACATCGTTTTGCTCAAGATCATCGGTATGCGCCCCGTCATCGTGCACGGCGGCGGTAAGGCTATCAACGAGGCGCTGAGCCATTACGATATTCCCGTCGAGTTTAAGAACGGCCAACGCGTGACCACGCCGGCGACTATGGATATCGTGCGCGAGGTGCTGGGTGGTAAAGTCAACCAGGAGCTGGTTGCTGCCATCAACCACCACGGCAACCTGGCCGTGGGCGTGTCGGGCAGTGATGCCGGCACGCTCATCGCCGAGCCGCTCGACCCCGAGCTCGGTCGTGTGGGCAAAGTGACGCACGTCAACACCGACTATATCGAGCGCTTACTCGATAGCGAGTACATCCCCGTCATCGCTACCGTCGCGGCGGGGGAGGACGGCGGTTTCTTCAACATCAACGCCGACACCGCCGCCGGTGCCGTTGCCGCGGCGCTCCACGCGCATAAGGCGATCTTTTTGACCGATGTCGATGGCCTGTACAAGGACTTTAGCGACAAGGACTCGCTTATCTCCAACCTAACGCTCGACGAGGTTAACGAAATGCTCTACGGCGGCGAGGTCGATAAGGGCATGATTCCCAAGCTGCGTGCGGCCGTCGATGCGCTTACCGGCGGCGTATTTCGTGCCCACATCATTAACGGTACTACGCCGCATTCGCTGCTCCTGGAGCTGCTGACCGATGCCGGCGTCGGCACCGTGATTCATTCCACCGAGACGGCTTACGAGTTCGATACGCATCCGCATCCGCTTTCGACGTTTGCTGCGCGTCTGACCGAGAACCTTGACGAGGTCGAGAAGCTTCAGACGGTCTAGCTGACCCGCAGCCGCCCCATTCCTGCACCCATAGCCCCGCGCCGTCTGGCGCCCAACGAAAGGCATCTCATGTCACTTGCAGCTCAGCAATCGCTTGAATCCCATTACGTTATGCATACCTTTGGCCGCTCTCCGGTCGAGTTTGTCGAGGGTCACGGCATGAAGCTCACCGGCGACGATGGCCGTGAGTACCTCGACTTTCTTGCCGGCATCGGCGTGTGCAGCCTAGGTCATGGCGACCCGGCTGTGCTCTCGGCGCTCGAGGCACAGACCAAAAAGCTCATGCATGTCTCCAATTACTTCTACATCGAGCAGCGCGGACAGGTCGCGGCGCTGCTGTCCAAGCTTGCTAACGACGACGTAGATGGTGCGCGCGTGCTTGCCGATGCCATTGCCGTCGGCGATGAGACCACGGCAGCTGCTCTTGGTGCCCCGGCTGCGGATGAGCAGGTTTGGGAGACCTTCTTTGCCAACTCTGGCGCCGAGGCCAACGAGGGCTCGATGAAGCTCGCGCGCCTGTACGCCAAGCGTGCCGGTAATGGCGGCAACACCATCGTGTGCATGCGCGGCGGCTTCCACGGCCGTACGCTCGAGACCATTGCCGCCACCATGCAGGATTGGCTGCAGGACAGCTTCCGCCCGCTGCCGGGTGGCTTTGTGGCCTGCACGCCCAACGATGTGGACGAGCTGCGTGCGATCTTTAAGCAGCTGGGGAGCGAAATTTGTGCCGTGATGCTCGAGCCGATCCAGGGTGAGAGTGGCGTGCACCCCATGACCGAGGAGTTTATGGCGACAGCGCGCGACCTGGCACACGAAGTGGGCGCCGTGCTTATCGCCGACGAGGTCCAGTGCGGCATCTTCCGCTCCGGCAAGCCGTTTGCGTTCCAAGCCTATGGCGTGGAGCCCGACATCATGAGCCTTGCCAAGGGCATTGCCGACGGCGTGCCCATGGGTGCCGTCGCGGCAAAGAAGGAGATTGCCGACGTGTTTAAGCCGGGCGACCACGGCTCGACCTTTGGCGGTAGCTGCTTGGCCATCGCGGCGTGCGCCGCGACGCTCTCCGCGCTCGTGCGCGGCGATTATGCCGACCATGCTGCCAAGGTAGGCGCCTATATGGAGGCAAAGCTCGCCAAGCTGCCGCACGTGACCGAGGTGCGTGGCCGCGGCTTGATGCTCGGCTGTGATTTGGATGATGCCGCGGGCGACGCGCATGATGTTGTTGCCCGCGCGCTGGCCGCCGGTGCCGTGATTAACGCTACGGGTGCCCATACGCTGCGTTTTCTGCCGCCGCTCGTCTGCGAGGAAGCCGACGTGGACAGTCTGATTGAGATCCTGTCGGGTGTCTTGGGCTAACGCGGTGCAATAACTCAATTTTGACCGGGTTCCGGACTGCGGACGTGTCCTATGCGGCATGATTCAGCGGTCTGGAGCCCGTTTTGCCTTAGATTTGCTAAGGCAGGGAGACCTGCTGGTCAAAAAACATCAAATATGAGTACTGTTACCGATTTGGTGGCAGCAATTTTGGACTAATAAGGCCAGATAGCAAGTCGAAATGGCGATGAAAGCACGATTTTGATTCAACTGTTAGTCCTTATAATGGACATATGTTGCGTAACTTAAGCAAATATTGTCTTTTTATATGTTGCAAACAAAGTAGCAGTACTCATTTTTGCCATTTTTTGGCCACGGCCTTTGCGACAGATGTGCTGGCGGGTTCGAATCCCTCTACGATGGGCCTGAAAAAGGAAAGGCCTCCATCGCTGGAGGCCTAACAATTCAGTGGTGGGCGATGAGGGATGTCCGCGTGCGGCTGGCGCCGCCCGCGCCCCGCTTCGTCGCTCCGCTCCTCGCGTGCTGCGCTGGAAAACGCTTCGCGTTTCCTCAGCTCCGCACCCTTGCGGGTTCGAATCCCACGCACCGGGCACAAAAAAGAAAGGCTCCCATTGCCGGGAGCCTATCAAATCAGTGGTGGGCGATGAGGGATTCGAACCCCCAGCCTTGTGCGTGTAAAGCACCTGCGCTAACCGTTGCGCCAATCGCCCGTGAGGAGAGAGTATAGCAAAACAATCGCCCCATTCACCTCATATCCATTAAAGGTAACTGGCGCGTGTCACAGCGGAGCTGATTCAGTTGAGATTGCCTGAACATTCCGCCCCTCTTTACGCCCTCGGGTATACTCAAAAGCTACTGATTTGATTTGACGCCCAGCAACAGCAGAGGGGATAGTATATGTGCGGTTTTGTCGGTTTTGTCGGTGGGACGGATAACCAATCCGAGGTGCTCACCAAGATGATGGACCGCATCGTCCATCGCGGTCCCGACATGGGCGGTCAGTTTATCGACGGCCGCGTTGCCCTGGGCTTCCGCCGCCTGTCGATCCTCGACCTGACCGAGGCCGGCGCTCAGCCCATGGCCAATGAGGACGGCAGCGTCGTCATTGTCTTCAACGGCGAGATCTACAACTTCCAAGAACTCCGTTCCGAGCTCGAGGCCAAGGGCTACAAGTTCCACTGCGGCGCCGACACCGAGAGCCTCCTGCACGGCTACGAGGAGTGGGGCGAGGCCGTCCTCGATCGCCTGCGCGGTATGTACGCCTTCGTCATCTGGGACAAAAAGAAGAACAAGCTTTTTGGCGCCCGCGACATCTTTGGCATCAAGCCGCTTTACTACTATCCCATGGCCGATGCGGGCGACGGCGCTCCGGGCGTGCTCTTTGGCTCCGAGATCAAGAGCTTCCTGGACTACCCGCACTTCCACAAGGCGGTCAACAAAAAGGCCCTGCGTCCGTACATGACGCTGCAGTATTCGGCAACCGAGGAGACCTTCTTCGAGGGTGTCTACAAGCTGCCGCCGGCGCACTACTTTACCGTCGATATCCCGATCGGCAAGATGAACATCGAGCGCTACTGGGATTGTGATTACTCTGCCGTCGAGAAGCCGTTCGAGGAGTACGTCGACGAGCTGGACGAGGTCGTGCACGAGAGCGTCGAGGCCCATCGCATCGCCGACGTCAAGGTCGCGTCGTTCCTCTCCGGTGGCGTCGACTCCAGCTACATCGCCGCTTGCCTCATGCCCGACAAGACCTTCTCGGTGGGCTTTGACTACAAGAACTTCAACGAGACCAACTACGCCAAGGAGCTTTCCGATAAGCTCGGCGTCGAGAACGTTCGCAAGATGATTACCGCCGACGAGTTCTTCGGTGCGCTCGAGGACATCCAGTATCACATGGACGAGCCGCAGTCCAACCTGTCTTCCGTGCCGCTGTGGTTCTTGGCCGAGATGGCCCGCAAGGACGTCACCGTCGTACTTTCGGGCGAAGGCGCCGACGAGCTCTTTGGCGGCTACGCCTACTACGAGGACACGGTCCCGGTGCGCAAGTACAAAAAGATGGTGCCGCTGCCCATCCGTCGCGCGCTCGGTAATCTGGCGCTGCATATGCCGTACTTCAAGGGACATAACTTCCTGGTCAAGGGTGCCGAGATCCCCGAGAAGTCGTTCCTGGGGCAGGCTCTGGTATGGCCGGAGCGCGAGGTCGACGGCGTGCTCAAGCCCGAGTACAACACCGGCGACGGCGCCTTTGAGCTCGCTGCACCCATCTACGCACGCGTGAAGGGTCAGCCCGAACTGGTCAAGAAGCAGTACCTGGACATGAACATGTGGCTCCCGGGCGACATTCTGCTCAAGGCCGACAAGATGTGCATGGCGCACTCGCTGGAGCTGCGCGTGCCCTTCCTGGACCGCAAAGTCATGGAGTTCGCCGAGCACATTCCCGACCGCTACCGCATCAACGAGAACGGCAACAAACAGGTACTCCGCCACGCTGCCAACAAGTCGCTGCCCGATGAGTGGGCCACCCGTCCCAAGGTGGGCTTCCCGGTGCCGATTGTCTACTGGCTGCGCGAGCAAAAGTGGTACGACTATGTCAAGGAGTACTTCACCGCGCCGTGGGCAAGTGAGTTCTTCAATACCGACGAGCTCATGCACCTGCTCGATCTGCACTTTGCGGGCAAGGGCGATTTCCAGCGCAAGATCTATACGCCGCTCGTGTTCCTAGTGTGGTACAAGCGCTTCTTTATCGACGAGGGCCAGCCTTCTGTTCAGGCTGCCTAGCCTCGGCTTACGAACGCCTGCGCGTAACGGCTCCTCCGGGAGCCGTTTTTGCGCGAGCACGTTTCAGTTACTATGAAAACCGTCCCTGCCAAATGGCTGAGAAAGGTGAAAGATGCACCATTCGGATTCCGCGACCGTGACCACGGTCGATACGCTTGCCAAGCTGCTCGATGTGTGCGGCGAGCTGCGCGCATCAGAGCAGGTTGACGAGCGTGCCGTGACCGGTTGCTCGTTTGATTCGCGCGCGGTCTCGGCAGGTGACGTGTTCTTCTGTAAAGGTGCTGCCTTTAAGCCCGCGTTTTTGAGCATGGCGCTCGATGCGGGCGCCGTCGCATTTGTGTGCGAGGAGTCGCTGTTCGAGTCTCTGGAGCCGCTGGCGAAGGAGAGCGGTGCTGCGATGCTGGTTGTTGATAGTGTTCGCACGGCCATGGCCCTGTTGCCGCCGGAGGTCTACGACCGTCCCGACCACGACGTCAAGATCGTGGGCATCACCGGCACCAAGGGAAAGACCACGGCCGCTTTTATGCTCCAGTCGATTATCAAAGCGGCGGGCGAGTCCTGCGGCATGATCGGCTCGGTGAGTACCGACGATGGTATCGAGTGCTACGAGAGCACCAATACTACGCCCGAGGCCCCCGAGGTCTGGCGCCATATCGCCAACTGCCGCACGTCCGGTCGCCAGTCCATGGTCATGGAGGTCTCGAGCCAGGCGCTCAAGTACCAACGCGTCGAGAATCTGCCGTTTGACGTGGCGTGCTTCCTCAACATCGGTCGCGACCACATCTCGCCGATCGAACACCCCACGTTTGAGGATTATTTTGAGAGCAAGCTCAGGATTTTTGACCAGGCAAAGACCGCCGTGGTGAATCTGGGCACCGAAGAGGTCGACCGTGTACTGGAGGCAGCGTCGACGGCCGAGCGCTTGGTGACCGTTGGCGTCGAGCATCCCGAGGCAAGCCTGTGGGCGAGCGACGTACGCATGGTCGGCTTTAGCATCGAGTTCAACTTGCATGGCCTGTGTGCCGACGAGTCCGAGGAGGGGGAGAAGGTCCTGCTGGGTATCGCGGGAGACTTTAACGTGGAAAACGCGCTGGTCGCTATCGCCGCTGCGCGCGAGATCGGCATCGGTATCGATGCCATCAAGAAGGGCCTCTCCAAACTGCGTGTGCCGGGCCGTATGGAGGTCGTGGAGTCGAAGGACGGTCGCGTGATCTGCGTCGTCGACTATGCGCACAACCAGCTTTCGTTCCGTTCGCTTTTCTCGTCGGTCAAGCGCGCGTTTCCCGCCAGCCCGGTCATCGCAGTGTTTGGCGCTGCCGGCGGCAAGGCGCAGGAGCGCCGCGAGCAGCTTCCGCGCGAGGCCGCACCATATTCCGACCTGATGATCTTTGCCAACGAGGACCCGGCTCACGAGGACCCGATGAAGGTCTGTCGCGAGCTTGCTGAACATGTTCCCGACGATACGCCGAACAAGATCATCCCCGATCGCGAAGCCGCTGTGCATGCGGCGTTCAAGGCGGCGCGCGAGGAGTACGTCAACCCCGATGCTCCCACCATTGTCTTGCTGCTGGCAAAGGGTGACGAGGAGCTCATGCACGTGGGTGACGAGTTCGTGCCCATCGAGAGCGACCTTTCGTTGGCCAATCGCCTAATCGATGTTACCCAGTTTGACTAATGAACCATGATGGCGGCGGCGCCCTGAGCGCGCTGTCGCCATAAGCGTGTTCCCTCAATCAAAACATGCCGTCCAAGTCCAAACCCTTCTACGTAAACGGAGTAACCATGTCCCACAATACCCTGCCGACCGTCGCTGAGCTTTCGGGCGAGATGCGCGAGCGCTTGGCCAAGGTCAAGTACGTCTTTACCGACCTGGATGCCACGATGCTCGCACCCGGCTCGTGCGTGCTACGCGACAACGACGGCAACCCCTCGACCAAACTCGTCGAGGCCGTCGTGGCGCTCGCTCGCGCTGGTATTCAGGTGGTTCCCACCTCGGGCCGCAACCGTACCATGATCCACGAGGACGCGCGCGTGCTCGGTCTCAACTCCTACATCGGCGAGATGGGCGGCCTGGTCATGTACGACCTCAAAGCCAACGATTGGGAGTATCTGACCGGCGACATGCCCTACGACTCCTCTTGCGGCCTCACGCCGCACCAGGTGATCGAGCAGACCGGCGTGTGCGAGAAGATCCTCGCCCGCTGGCCGCACAAGATCGAGTATCACAACGACATGTCGACCGGCTACAAATACCGCGAGGTCACCGTCGGCATGCGCGGCGATGTGCCCGACGATGAGGTTCAGGCCATCCTGGACGAGGCCGGCTGCGGTCTGATCTGGGCTTGCAACGGCCATCTGACTCACCTGTCCAAGCCGACGACGCTCGAGCTCGATCGCGTCGAGGACGGTCGCGCATTCAACATCAACCCCGCGGGTCTCAACAAGGGCGTTGCCATCGCGCGCTTCTGCGAGCACCTGGGGATCGAGTGCGAGGAGACGCTCGCGCTCGGCGATTCCGAGTCCGACTTCTACATGGCCGATCACGTGGGCACGTTCTGCCTGGTCGAGAATGGCCTGACGAGCGCCGGCGCGCCTGAGTTCCTGGCTGCTTGCGAGAACGCTTTCGTTACGCGTGGCAAAATTATCGACGGTTGGGCGGCGACGGCAGAGCTGCTGGTCGCGGCGCGTTCGTAGCGCGCCGCCGCCGCACGTGGACATGTCTTTTCGAGAGAGACTGGTGAGGTAATGTCCGATATCGAGAATCCGGCAGGCGACACGCGCCCGATTGGCGTGTTCGATTCTGGTTTGGGCGGTCTGACGGTTGCGCGCGCCATCGCGACGGCGCTGCCGCACGAGTCCGTCTACTACTTTGGCGACACCAAGCGCTGCCCCTACGGCACCCGCACCGAGGATGAGGTGCGCTCGTTTGCGTTGCAGGCGGGTCGTTGGCTTTCGAAGCACGACGTCAAGATTATGGTCATCGCCTGCAACACGGCGACCGCTGCGGCCTTGCGTCTGGCCCAGCAGGTGCTCGACGTTCCCGTGATCGGTGTGATCGCGCCGGGTGCCCGTGCGGCAATCAACAGCACGCGTACGCGTCGCGTGGGCGTGCTCGCCACCAACCTCACTATTCGCTCGGGCGCCTACACGCGCGCCATTCAGGACCTGGATGCCGGCGTCGATGTATACGGCTGTCCTGCCTCGAGCTTTGTCGAGGTTGTCGAACACGAGCTCGCCTCGGGCGCGCATCTGCAGGAACAGTGGCTTGAGAACGAGGACATCTTCGATACGCCTGCCGTGCGTGCGCTGGTGGGTGCCACGGTTGAGCCGCTGCGCGACCACGGTATCGATACCGTGGTGCTCGGCTGTACGCATTTCCCGCTGTTGGTGGGACCTATCCGCCATGCGCTGGGGCCTGGGGTGCGCGTCGTGAGTTCCGCCGAGGAGACCACGCGCGAGCTGACCGATATCCTCACGCGCCGCGAGCAGCTGGCGGGCGACGCCGCCGAGCCGCAGCATCGTTTTGCCACGACGGCCGATAACATTGCCGAGTTTGCGGTGGCGGGCAGCTTTATCTTTGGTCAGCCGCTCAAGAGCATCGAACATATCGATATCGATGAGCTGAAATAGATGTAAGGCAGCCGCCAAAGCCTTCGCCATATATTTTGCCGAAAGGATATTTCTATGGAGTACATGCAGGTCAACCGCGCTAACGGTCGCGCCGCCAACGAGTTGCGCCCCGTTAAGCTCACCCGTGGCGTCATGAAGCACGCCCACGGCTCGTGTTTGGCCGAGTTCGGTGACACGCGCGTGCTGTGCGCCGCCACTATCGAGGAGGGCGTGCCGGGCTGGCGAAAGGGAGCTAAGGCCGGCTGGGTGACCGCGGAATACGCCATGCTGCCGGCGTCGACCGGCAAGCGCTGCAAGCGCGAGCACGCCAACCGCAAGGGCCGCTCTATGGAGATCGAGCGCCTCATTGGCCGCAGCCTGCGTACCGTCGTCAACATGAAGGCGCTCGGCGAGTACACCGTCACCGTTGACTGCGATGTGATTCAGGCCGATGGCGGCACGCGTACAGCGAGCATCACCGGCGCCTGGGTGGCGCTGCGCGACGCCCTCGCCATGTGGGTCGAGGCGGGCAAGATCGAGCGCATCCCGCTTATCGGCCAGGTGGCTGCCATCTCCATGGGCGTTGTCGACGGCAATACGCTGCTTGACCTCGATTATTCCGAGGACAGCCATGCCGAGGTCGACATGAACCTCGTCGCCACCGACACCGGCGAGATGATCGAGCTCCAGGGCACCGGCGAGCAGGCGCCCTTTGACCGCAAACGCCTCAACGCCCTGCTCGACCTGGGCGACAAGGGTATCGACGAGCTCATCGAGCTTCAGCGCCAAGCCATCGCCTAACCTGCCAAAAAGGGACAGGTTTATTTTGGTAGGTTTTACCTGTGGAGACGTCTGGACACAAGACTGCCGTTGATTGAGAGGGGAGAGGCGGAGTCCCTCGTCGCCCTCGGCTCGGCATTGCTTTAGAGACAAGGAGGCCAGTCATGGCACTTGAGAAGATTGACATCGACACCCTCGACCCGGCGGCGACCATCGTCG
>CATYJA010000063.1:0-9702 GCA_958407545.1 uncultured Collinsella sp.
GTCCCTCCTGGTGTGTATTAAAGCTGTCAAACGGAGGATGTTTCACGTGAAACATTCCGATTCAATATCAACCGCCATGTTTCGCGTGAAACACTGCAAGTTGTTAGTATCCATTATGTTTCACGTGAAACATCTAGGCAAGCGGATTCTTCTTTGCCATTCCATTTGCACGAGGCAATGAAACGGATGCTGGATGACTCTTCTTAAGAACAATGAACTCCCTGTGACCCAAGCCCTCAGGCAAATCGATAGCGTCATTCAAAAGCAAAGTGAAGCCGCAGATCTTAGCCGCTGACATGCCGGAAGCAAGCTCCTCATCCGTTGGATTGCCCTTCGTGATAACAAATAGACCACCATCCTTGAGGAATGGAGCCGCATACTCAACAAGAATCGGTAGAGGGGCAAGTGCGCGGGCGGTTACGACAGAAAACTGCTTCTTATGGCCCCGGGCATATTCTTCAAGGCGATCATGGACTGCATGACCATGTTTCAATCCAAGAGCATGAACAAAAGAATTGACAGCATCAACCTTCTTGCCAACAGAGTCAATATAAGTAGCTTTACGATGCGTGGTTATCGTTAATGGAATACCAGGGAAGCCCGCACCAGTTCCCATATCGAGCAAAGCTCCCTCAGGAGCCTTATTGATATAAGGGAGCAAGACAAGTGAGTCGAGGATATGAAGTACCGCAGCGTCTTCTACGTTAAGAATACGGGTGAGGTTGGTTGTCTTATTTGTTTCAAGAACCAAATCCAAATGCTGAATACATTTCCTTAGATAAGCATCAGTTATATTCAGGGAATACTCTTTGCAATAGGAAGTTAGACGACTCAGCATCTCGTCAGCCTGCTGATCTGTAAGTACAAACAACAGAAGCTCCTTTCTGACAAAAATCAGTGTATCGAGAACTTTTGACAAAAAAAGGGGACGTGGAAACCACGTCCCCTTAGCATAAGCTCGAGTAGATTATCGAGCAACAATCACCACATGGCGATCAGGGTCAGAACCCTCAGAATGGGTATCGACGGCATCATTACCACGAAGTGCAATATGAACCAGTCGGCGCTCATAGGCATTCATGGGCGGAAGCGAAACACTCTTATGAGTACGAATGGCACGCTCGGCGGCAGACTGAGCCATAGAGGCAACCTTGTCCTGACGACGGCTCTTGTAGCCCTCAACGTCAACCACAACCGGATACCTAAAGCCAAGCTTGCGGCTCACCAGCAAAGAGAACATAACCTGAAGGGCATCAAGGGTACGGCCATGACGGCCAATGAGAACGGCAAGATCGGGAGCCGTAACATCCAAAATCAGCTCGCCCTCGTCGCCCTCGTACTCATCAATAGGAGAGTTGGCGGCATCGAAGTGCGAAAGGATGGAACGCAGAATGGAAATCGCAACATCGGCAATGGTGTCGAGCTCCTCATCGGTCAGCTCTTCACCGGCCTTGTAGCGCTGTGCAATCTCGGGATAATCGCCCGCAATCTGCGGGGCAACCTCCTCAAGCATATCCTCGATGATCTCTTCAGACATAACGTACTCCAAAAGTTAGGTACCTAAATAAGATTGATATCCCGACTACTTCTTCTTGTGCGGACGCGGCTTCTTCTCGCGACGGGTAACCTCGACCTGCAGTGGAGCGTTCTTGAGGCGCTCCTCCTCATCGGCCTTGGCCTTGTCGATAACCTTCTGCGTCACGAAGATCTGCTGGATAACCTGCCAGGCAGAAGACACATCGTAGTACAGCAGAACGCCGACGGGCAGGCTCCAGCCCATCCAAAGCATCATGACGGTCATGACGACGGCCATCATGCGCATGCTCTGGGCCTGCTGACCAGTCTGATTGCGAGACATATACAGCTGCGGAATCAGGGTCAAGACAGCGAACAGAATCAGGCAAACCAGCGCAGGCAGTGCAACCATAAAGCCATCGGCAAAGGAAGCGCTCGGCGTGGTGGTCAGGTCGGGCAGGATGTTGAAGAACGAGAACGTGCCGTCGTTAAAGTACTGCGGCAGGTTGCGCAGCAATGTAAACAGGGCGAACAGGATAGGCATCTGAATCAGCAGCGGCAGACAGCCAGCCATGGGGTTGAACTTGTTCTCGCTGTAGAACTTCTGCATCTCCTCGGCCTGACGCTGGGGATCGTCGGCATAGCGCTCCTGGATCTCGAGCATCTTGGGCTGCAGCACCTGCATGCGAGCCGTCGACTTGGTCGACTTGAGCATGAGCGGCGTCAGCAGCAGACGGATGATGACCACCAGGATGATGATGGACAGGCCCCAGTCGACCGCAAAGGTCTGGATGAGCTTGAGCAGCTCGAAAAGGATGTTAACGATCCAATCCCACATGTAAGTTTTCCTCCGATAGCGAGTGCCCGCTAGGGCACAGGGTCATAACCGCCGACGTGCAGGGGATTGCAGCGAGCGATGCGCCTCACGGCAAGCCAGCAGCCTCTCAAAACACCGTGCTTCTCAATCGCCTGGATGGCGTATTGCGAGCACGTTGGGTAATAAATGCAGGCGTCAGGCAATAAGGGCGAAATAACCTGTTGATATATGCGAATAGGAGCGATGGCAACACGTCGCAAAACGTGATTGCTCATCGCTCCTCCCCGGCAACGCCGGCGCGCTTCATAAGCGAACGCAACGCCTTGTCCATCTCCTGCGGCGAGGAAACCCTCGTCTTGGGAGTTGCAAACAAGATGATGTCATAACCCGCAACGGGAAATCCGCAGCTGCGGGCGGCCTCGCGCATCACACGCTTAGATCGGTTGCGCACGACGGCACAACCGAGTCGCTTAGCACCAACGAAGGCGACCCTTCCGGAGTCGCCTTCGCCAACCGATTCACATATGGTCATTCGAATCAGAGGGTGATTGAAACGACGCCCCTGACTGAACACATGCTCGAAATCTTGCCGAGACTTAATAGTCTTCATGCGAGATGTGTGTATCGCTGCTAGACAGTGAGACGCTTGCGGCCCTTGGCGCGACGACGGGCGAGCACGGCACGACCACCCTTAGTGGCCATACGGGCACGGAAGCCATGGGTCTTGGCACGCTTACGCTTATTAGGCTGATACGTACGCTTCATCTTAAGTTCCTCCTGCTGCATTTCGAGTGTCCGCGGGGACGCGGACGCAGATATAGACACGTGAGCTTGAAGATTGTAGGGAAATCAATGTTCAAATGTCAAGAAATCAAAGGTAAAAGGTTGCGCAGTTCACACGGTTCCCCCATAAGCCAAGCTCGATTTAGCGGTGCATGGCAACTTTTCACGATATTTCATCGAGTTTTCAACAGGTCATGTTGGCAATGTTGAGAACTTTTCGCCCGTTTTCCAAAGTTTTCAACAAGTTTTGAAAAGTTGTCGAAAGATGAGAAACGTTGCACGGTGAGCTACTATTTGTTCGAAACCTTTTGAAAGATTGCGAGCGGCATGTCTGACGACTTTTACACCATGGTCGATTCCGGAGACCCGGCACCCGACAACGAGCACATCACCGGCGTGCGCGAAGAGCGTGCGGAAGGCGAGCAGACGACCACGCAGGCGCCAAAAGCCATGTACGCCGCGCGCATCGCCGTCTATGACGACATGCTGTCGACACCGCGGGTGATCGTCATTGATCCGCAAGATGTCCGCACGTATTTGGAAGAGACGACCAACACCGTCTACCAGTGCATGAAAGAACAAGGTGGCCATATCTCGCTCATGGTCATCCGCGAGATTGTCGAAAACTTTATCCACGCACACTTTGCCGAGCCCATCATCTCGATTCTGGACGGCGGAGACACCATCCGCTTTGCTGACCAAGGACCCGGCATCGACGACAAGGAACGTGCTTTCGACTTTGGCGTTACCAGCGCAAACAGCAAGATGAAGCGCTATATCCGTGGAACCGGAGCAGGGTTTCCCATGGTGCAGGAGTATTTGGAAAACGCCGGCGGTGCCGTATCCATCGAGGACAACATGGGCAACGGCACCGTGGTTACGGTAAGCCTGAACCCTAAACGCGTGCAGGAAATCGAGCGTGCCGGCGGACGCGGCGCTGCCGTGCGGCCCGAGACGGAGCAGCCCACATATCCCCTGCCGGGAGCTTTTGCGCAGCAGCCCGTGGCAACGCAGCAGATGCAGCCCCCCGTGGGACAGATGCAGCAGCCCGGAATGCTTCCCACACAAGAACCCCAGGCGGCATCTATGTCGATGCCGTCAAACATGCCAGAGGCCATGCCACTGGCTGATCAGGATGCAGCAGCAATGCAGCAGGCGACGGGGGCGCCGGGTGGCCAGCAAATGGGCTATCAGCCGTACCAACAGGGATATCCATATCAGCAGATGCCGCCACTGGGGTATGGCCAGCAGTTCCCGCAGCAGTACCAGCAGGGATATCAGCAGCCGTACCAGCAGATGCCGCAGCAGCAGTACAACCCCTGGGCCCAACAGATGCCTCCGCAGCCTTACCAACAGTGGCCTCAAAGTTTTCAACAGCAAATGCCGCCGACGCAGAGTTCTCAACAACCAGCAGCTCAAATGATGTATCCTAATGCAGTAAATCAGTATGCACAGCCACAACCGGACGTGTTCGTAAGCGATCGCGGCAACGCCGCGCTGGGCTATCTGGCGCAAAATCAAGCGTGCGGCGCAACCGATCTTGCGAGGGCGTTTGGGAACTCGGCCCCCACTTGGTCACGCACGCTCAATGACTTGGCGCAGGCCGGCTTGGTCATCAAGCATGGCCAGAAATACCATCTGACCGAACTCGGCGCCGCTCGCGTGCGAGCTCAGAGCTAAAGAACGGGAGAGACAGTGGACGAGGAAGCAAGCATCATCCTGGGGGATGCCATCGCCTTTTGCCAGCGCGACGGCCAAGATGCACGCCTCATCAACATGCTGGGGCAATCGCGCGCCATAAGCCTGACCGAAGATACGCTCACGATCGAGGCCCCCTCGCGCTTTGCCATCGCGCAGCTCAAAAAGCATCAGCCGACTATTGAGGCCTATCTGGAAGAAATCGCCTTTGCACCGATCGCGCTCGACATCGTGGCACCGCAAGGCGCCGCGACGGAATCCGCTGCCGCCACGGCGCCCGCCACGGCGCCCGCCACGGCTCCCGCTGCTTCCCCGGCGGTGCCGGCCTCCGCAGGCGACGCGTCGACGGTCGAGCACCAGCACAGCGATGTTTCCCGTGAAACCATGGCACCGTTGCCGACCGCGGCGGCGACGCCAACGAACGCGCCCGTCGCGCACATGCCCATCGCTCACGACGCAGCGGCGGGCGCGGATTCGGGCATTGCAATCAAAAACACGCTCTCGGCCGACGATTTTCGTCGCATGATGAACCAGATGAAGGGCGGGGCGCCGACTAAATCCACGCAAGCCGCGACCCCCACCTCACCCATGCCAGCACCGACCGTGCCGGCCGAGCAGAATACGGATGGAGCCCCGCTCGCCGCGAACTCAAAATTTACCTTTGAGAACTTTGTCTACGGCCCCGAAAACAGCCATGCCTATCGCTCGGCACTCAAGTTTGCCGCCCTCGCGGACGAGCGCGGCACATGCACATCACTGTTCATCTACGGCAAATCGGGCCTGGGCAAGACGCACCTGCTGCTTGCCATCAAAAACGAGCTCGCCGAGAAGTCGCCCGAGATCAAGGTCAAGTATGCCAACTCCCAGGCATATCTGGACGACCTGATGACCGAGTTCGACCGTCAAAAGAAGAGCAACGCTCCCATCATGCAGGCGTACCACGGCGTGGACGTGCTCATCATCGATGACATCCAAAACATCATCGGCAAGCGCGCGAGCGTGGACTACTTTTTCCAGCTCATGGACGAGTTCATCCGCAACAACAAGAAGGTCGTCATCGCGGCAGACCGCGCCCCCAAGGACCTGAGCATGGACGAGCGTCTGACCAGCCGCTTCAACGCCGGCATGCTCTGCCTGGTCGCAGAGCCCAGCTACGAGATGAAATACAAGATCTTGCAGCGCTATTACGAGAACACCATCGCCGCCGCTCCCGAGGCAGGCGACGACTCGCTGCTGGCGGCCTATGGGGGCGACGGCGGGCACCTGACCGACGAGCACTTTAAACACATGGCCGAGGTCTCGGGCACCAACATCCGCGAACTCGAGAGCTTTTGCGAGCGCTGCGCCGGCGAGGCGGGCGACCGCGAGCGCGAGGGCGGGGAACTCACCTTTGACGATATCGACGCCATCGCCAGCCAGTACTTCGACACATCGGCCAAAAAGATCAACGTCCAGACGGTTCAGTCCGTCATCGAAGAGCAGTACGGCGTGACGCACGAAGAGCTCATCGGCCCGCGTCGCAACGCCAATATCGCCAAAGCACGCCATATCGCTATCTACCTGGCCATCGAGATGTGCGAGATGACGACCACGGCGGTGGGCGCCGAATTTGGCAACCGTAACCACTCGACCGTCAGCACGAGCTACAAAAAGGTCCAGAAGATGATCCAGGAAGACCGCACCGTCACCGAAGACCTCAAGTCGCTGCGCGATAAAATTACACTGCGCTCGTAGGAAAATAGAGACACCTGTTGAAAACTTGTCGAAACCGTGGGCATAAGGTGTCTAAAACCCAACCCGCGGTGATGAAAAGTTTTGCGCAGGTTTTGAACGTGGAAAACCACCCCTGTTGCACACAGGCTGCTGTCGATTCTCTTTCTGGGTCTGACCTGCGTCTTTGGGAGTAATCAACAGTTTCGTCAGTGCTATTACTATTATTAAGATATTTATATCTATAGAAAGGTATTAAAAGATGAAGTTCACCGTCAGCCAGAGCTCGCTTACACAAGCCATCGGCGTCGTTATGAAGGGTGTCGCTTCGGCATCCACCCTTCCCATCCTGTCGGGCGTGCTCGTCAAGGCCCAAGACGGCATCTTGGAATTCCAGACCTCTAACTACACCATCTCGATCCGTCATCGCATCGCGGCGCATGTCGAAGAAGAGGGCGAGATGGTTATCCCCTGTAAGATGCTCTCCAATATCACCAAGACCCTCCCCGATGCCCCGGTCACCTTTGAGCTGTCCGAGCGCCAGGTGCTGATTGGTTGCGAGAAGAGCTCTTTCCGCCTGAACACGCTTGATGCTAATGACTTCCCCGAGTTTCCGGCCTATGCCATCGAGAGCGCCGTGGAACTGCCGACCGATATCTTGTCCGAGATGGTCGGCCGCGTGTGGCGCGTCACCTCGACCGACAAGGCCCGCCCCATCCTGGGTGGCGTGCACATGAAGGTCGAGAACAACACCGTGCGCCTGGTGGCGACCGATTCCTTCCGTTTGGCCGTGTGCGATACGCAGGTTGAGACCTCGACCCTCGAGGGTTCCTTTGAGCTCAACGTTCCGGCTGACGCCTTTAACGACGCGCTGAACATCATGGCCAGCCAGGCGACCATCATGATCGGGGCTACCGACACCCAGGTCGTCTTTGAGGCCGGCAACACCACCTACGTGTCGCGCCGCATCGAGGGCGTGTACCCCAACTACAAGCAGCTCATCCCCGATTCGTGCGTGACGAGCGTCAAGATCGACGTCGCCGCCTTTAACGCCGCCCTCAAGCGCGTGGCCGTTATCGCGAGCGCCAACCCCGCCGTCAAGTTCGAGATCGATGTCGAGAACGGGCAGATGGGCCTGTCCTCCATTTCCAATGACCAGGACCTTGCGCAGGAGACGATCGATGTCGAGGCCGAGGGCGAGTCGGGCACCATCGCCTTCAACTACCACTACATCTTCGGGTGCCTCAATGCCCTGTCCAAGGAGAAGGAGATCACGCTGGAGCTCAAGAGCTACTCGCAGGCGGGCATCTTCAAGTCCTACGACAAGATCAACTACCTGTACCTGGTCATGCCGGTCCGCATCTAGCAACTGCCCTATGACCATGTTCGCCCGCGATCTTTCCGTCGCGCACTACCGCAGCTTCGATAGCTATCGCCTTGCCCTGGACGAGGGCGTGACGATACTTGCGGGACCCAACGCGGCGGGAAAGACCAATCTCATAGAGGCGCTGCAGCTGCTGACGAGCGGCGCCTCGTTTAGGCATCCGACCGCAGCCGAGCTCGTCCATGACGGCGTGGGCTCGTGCAAGGTCGAGCTGAGGCTCGAGGGCGACGGCCGCGTGCTTGATATGGGATTGAGCGCGGAGGACGGTAAACGCTCGTTTAGCCGCAACGGCAAGAGATGCTCTGCCGCCGGTGTGCGCGGGGTTCTGCCGAGCGTGCTGTTCTGCCCCGACCATCTGGACATGGTTAAGCGAGGCGCCAGCGTGCGCCGCGCCGCCCTCGATGACTTTGGCATGCAACTGAGCGCACGCTATGCCGATCTTGCGAGCACCTATGGGCGCTGCGTGACCCAGCGTAACGCCTTGCTCAAGGAGACCTGGTGCTGCCGCGAGATGCTCGGCGCGTGGAACGATTCGATTGCCCGCGCGGGCTCGGCCTTGCTCGTGCACCGGTTGGCCCTACTCGACCGGCTGGCGGGCCATGTGCGCACTGCCTACGGGCAAGTGGCGTCCGGTGAGGCTGCCAACGTGACCTATACGTCCACGCTGGGGGATTTGCCCCAGGTCGAGGATCGCGAAGAGCTGAAGGGCTGGGCGTACGAGCGCATGCTGGCCGCCCTTGATGAGCACGCCGACGAGGAAATTCGCCGCGGCGTGACGTTGGTGGGGCCGCATCGCGATGAGATTGAGTTTACCGTGGCGGGTCGCTCCGCTCGTTCATTTGCCAGCCAAGGACAGCAGCGAACGTTGGTACTGTCCTGGAAGGTGGCGGAGGTGGCCGTGGCTCACGATGTTCTGGGTACTGCTCCGCTGTTGCTTCTGGACGACGTGATGAGCGAGCTCGACGGCGATCGCCGCGGTGCTTTTCTGCGGCTGATCGGCGATGATATCCAAACGGTCATAACCACGACCAACCTGGGATACTTTACCGATGACCTGCTTGATCGAGCCAAGGTGGTGAGCATGGGTGAGACGTGCTAATTACGAGCGCGAGAGCGAGACGGTCGCCTTCAGTGGGTTTTTGAACGCAGAGCGCCAGCGCATCCTGGCGTCGGCGACGCCTGAGCGCCGTGCGCAGATGGAGGCTGCCGAGGAGTCGCGCGCGGTCTATCGCGCGTGGAACGCGGTGTGCTCGGGCACGCGCGAGGGGCGGCATGTGACGGGTCTGCGCTACCTGCCCGAGTCCAATGAGCTGCTGGTATATCTCGATTCGCCCTCGTGGACGCAGGAAATGACGCTGTTGCGTGAGATCATCCGCGCGCGCATGGAGCGCGCCGGTGCGCATGTGGACGGTCTGGTGTTCAAAACCACCGCACCCGGTCACACGCCTCCCGCCGCCAAGGAGCGCCTGCGCCCGGCGACGACCGAGCGCCCGCCGGCCCCGCACGCCGACCTAAGCGAGGCCGAGAGCACCGAGATTGAGCGCCAAGTGGCACCCATCGAAGACCAAAAACTGCGCGAGGCCCTCGAGAATGCCATGAGAGCCAGTGCCGAGTGGACCAAGGGCGTGCAAAGCAAAAAAGAGCCTTAAATCGCATCTGGTGGCCTTGTAGAGCCAAATACCCTCGTTCCCGAGGGTATTTTTTTACGATAAACTAGTAAGGCTGTACACATTTTCTTGACTGAAGGAGGACGTGTGGCAAACGAAAACGATTACGATGGCGGCGAGATTAAGAT
>CATYJA010000064.1:0-9650 GCA_958407545.1 uncultured Collinsella sp.
ACAACTGGGTTGCCGCAAAGGATCACCCCACCAAGGATGATCTGGACAACATGGCCGCAGCCGCCAAAAAGGCCGTGCTGGGAGAGTAGCTTCGCCGTTCGCGGTCCTTCGTGCAAAGCAATACAAATGTGAAAGCCTCGATATTCTCGAGGCTTTTTTCTTGCCACTTGTGGGCGCAACCGTGGCAAGCGTTTGGGGTGACATTTTCCATCACCCCGATGACGAGGTCGTTCTGGACAACACGCTCGCATGCGTTCGCTGGATGTATTCAGAGTGGGACGGGGTTTCCGGATGGATGGGATTACCAGAAGGTATGGGCTGAGGGCTACGCGGGGTAGCCGTAGAGGCATGAATAAGGGGGTTGAAAATAAACGATACTAAATGCAGTATAAATTTAATGTGGGGGGGGGGTACGATATCTGAGCCGTACAAAATATTAGACCCTCTATTGAGAAGTTGTGTAGGGGTTAGCCGCAGGCGTTGGATAAAGCAGACAAGTGCGGGGACAAATAACCACTTACGGCAAAAATAGTAGCATTTGGCGGAAAGACGTTGATAAAAACGCGGAAGCAGCTACGGTGATTGTTAGAAATAGATTTCAGATTGGCTTTTTCGAACTCATCTATTAAACGTCTTAGAAAAGCGGCTAATCCTTGATGGGATCGAATATGGCCTCGATGGGGATGAAATAATCACGTTGGCAGCGCGCGGATTCAGACGATTTATTTCACTTCTTAGTGGCATGGCGCTCGCGCTTGTCATAGCCCTTGCCGTCGTTTCTTTCGCTCCCCGTGTATTTGGTTACATGCCCTTCGCCGTGCTCTCGGGCTCTATGGAACCCGAGCTTCCCGTCGGCTCCATGGTGTTTGTTCACCAGGTTGACCCAACGAATATTGCCGTGGGCGACAATGCAACTTTTTACCGATCGGACGGTGCCGTGGTGACTCACCAGGTGTACGAGGTCGACCCTGTGTCGCAAACGATCGGCACGCAGGGAATCGCAAACAAAAATGCAGATGGAATCATCGTGCACGACGCCGAGCAGACGCCTTTTTCACGCGTGATCGGCGTCGTCTCTCTTTGTGTCCCTTACCTGGGCTTCGTTAACGCATATTGCACGACGATGCCCGGTTTGCTTGTTGTGGTGGCCGTTCTGGCGCTGCTGGTCGCGGCGTCGATTGTGCTCGATCGGATGGTTCCCGATGAGCCTGCGGACAAGCATGCCCGCGCGCATGCGAGGGAGCGGCGTCCATAGCGGCAGGGGAGAGGTGTCGGCAACGGCAAGGGCCGTTGCCGGGGAAAACGATTCTCGAAAGGAAGAGAACGATGGAGAACAAGAGGAAAAAGCGCTACGGCATAGTTGCCGCCTTGCTGCTGCTGGTACTGGCTGCCGGCGTGGGCACCTACGCCTGGCTGACGGCGCAGTCGAGCCTGACCAACAACTTCACCACTGCGGGCATCAACAAGCCCACTACCGATCCCGACCATCCGAATCAGCCGCTTCCGGATGATAACACTAAGGTCAACGGCAACCTGACCGAGACCAAATGGGTTAAGGACTCTAAGCTCGCCCCTGGCGTGTCTGTACCCAAGAATCCTAATGTCGGTATCGGCAAGGGATCCGAGGATGCATATGTGTACGTTTTCGTGAACAACAAGACGGCGTCTGCCGGGACCGCTGATTCCAAGACGACTTACTTCACCATTAACTCTGGCTGGAAGGCCGTTGATGCGACCGCCGTTGAGGGCGAGCCGACTCATTATCTCGGTGGCCTTTTCGTTTATGTTGGCGAAGGAACCGAGGCTACCCCGCTTATTGCCAGCAAGACTGAGGATAAGTGGACTGGCGAGCTGTTCAGCCAGGTGACTACGCCCAAGGACACCGAGCAAAAGGATTTCGCCAATCCTGCCACGATGGATGTCAACTGCTTCATTTACGCAGCAGACAATACCGCTGAGGGTTCGTCTGCGTCTGCCTTGGCTGCTGCCACGGATTGGGCTAACGGCCTGAAGTAATCCCACCCCCTCCACCGAGATCCCGGCCCGCTCCCCATCCCCATTTTCGGGTCGGGATCTCGGTCCCCCTTTGATCGACGATTGGCGAACGTAATGCTCAACAATCTTTCCGACAATCAGAAACGCACCTTGGCGCTTGCCGCGGTGGCGCTGTTGGCCCTGGCGTGCCTGTGCGGCACGCTGGCTTTCACCGTTGATATGGTTCCGGCGAACAACGTCCTATCGTTTGGCAGCGTGAAGGTACGAGTCTGCGAATACACCCTAAACGAGCAGGGCGAGGAGGTCCCGTTTGAGGCCGACGAGCACGGGGACTATCCCGACACCAAGGCCGGGGGCTCTGACATCAGCCGCATCGTGCGCGTGGAGAACGCCGGCGCGCAGCCTGAGTACGTTCGCGCTCGTCTGCGCATGACGTCGGTGGCGCCCGACGGTTCGAGTGCGGATGCCTCGGGCAACGTTGCCTTTCACATGAACGCGGGCGAGGGGTCCCCGTGGATCGATGGCGGCGATGGGTGGTACTACTACCGCGGATTGGCCGGGCGTGGCGGCATGCTCGACCCCGGCGCCATGACGGAGAGTCTCATGGATTCGCTGCGCTTCGTGGGCGACTACAACGATGCCGCGCGCGGTGGCTCATTCAGGCTCGATATCGACGTCCAGGCCGTGCAGGCCAAAAACCAGCAGGCAAACGATACCGTCCTCGACGTGCTCGACGTCGCGGGCTGGCCGGAGGCGAACTAGCCCATGGAGATCAAGAACAGAAACCGAGGCGTGCTCGGCAGGCTGGTTGCCGTCGCGGCGATCGCCCTTTGCTGCGTTATGGTGCTGCCGGCGGCAGCGCATGCCGAGGAACAGACCGAATTCCATATCACAAACAGGAACGACTTCTTGGCGTGTGTCGCGCTGTCGCGTCAGCGCGACACATCGCAGTGGCGCGTCTATCTCGATAACGATATCGTTCTTAACGATGATGATATGAACGCCATTGTTGCGGATACGGTCAAGCACCTCTCCTTTGGCAACAAAGAGCATCCCTTTAAGGGCGTCTTTGACGGTCAAAACCATACCGTGAAGGGCCTGAACTACGAGAATAAGGTCTTGGACCCCGAGCGCGACACGGGCTTCTTTGCCGAGACCGACGGCGCCACCATCAAGAACTTCCTTGTCGAGGACGCCAACATCTGGGCGGACTTCCGCGGCGGCATCATCGTGGGCAAGGCCGTCAACACCAGCTTCGAAAACGTCATGGTCATGGAGAGCACCCTGCACGTGACTTGCGCCAACAACATGCTCAACGTGATTACCAACGCGGGCTTTGAGGGAGGCCTGATCGCCGGCGAGCTCGACGGCTGCAGCCTCTACAACTGCGAGGTCCGTGGCGGCCGCGCCGTCAACAACACGACCTCGGGCGTACAGGCAATCGGTGGCGAGGGCCTGTATATGGCGGCGTTTGCCGGCTACGTCAAGAACTCGACCATCGAGTACTGCCGCGTGACGCCTACGCGCAACGAGGATGGCTCGATTGCCGAGAAGGGCATGACCGACGTCACCAATAAATACGATGTGGCCGTCGGCGCCCTGGGCGGCAACAACGTGTACGCCTCGGGCTTTGTGGGCTGCATGGCGGGCGACGCCAAGATCATCGACTGCTTCTCGACGGCGCAGTGCTACAGCTATGCCGCATCGTACGTGGGCGTTGTCGCCGTGACGCGCGCGTGGACGGGTGGCCTGGCGGGCCGTATTTTGACTGAAAAGGGCAACGAGCTCGTCCGCAGCCACTTTGCGGGCGACCTGAGCTCGCGTCAATACAACCCCATCGCCGTGATCCCCATCATCCAAAACGATGTGAACCTGGGCGGCATTGCTGCGCGCGCCAACAAGGGAGATGCGACGGTCACCGAGTGCTACTTTAAGCCGAGCGTGAGCCTGTCTGGCAATAGCCAGGGCAATCCTGCCAAAAAGAAGATCCCCTCGTTTGGCGGCGACGGTACCACCAAGGGCGACGGCTTTGGCCCGTGGGACGACGGGCGCTACACCACGCGCGAGCTGTGGGAGGAGCACGACTACGACTTCTGTGCCGGCACCATGCGCTCGACCGCTAACGATGAGGCCCTTGGCGGTTCGCATGCCAACGAGTGGGCGATGGATTACAGGCTGAATATCCCCGTGCATGGCCAGAGCGTTAAGGCGACGATTGATTTTCCCGGCGCGGGTACCGCGACAATCGAGAAGACCAAACTTGGCAAAGACCAGGCGACCACGGATCCGTACGCCTTTGCCGTGAGTGCCGTGCTGGCGGGAACTGCCCAGGGCTTGGCCCAGGGCGATACATCGGTGACGTTCAAGCAGGAGACCTCCGCAAAGCCTGAGGGGCTGAGCGAGGCGAACGGCGGCTACCGCTTTATGGGCTGGTTCCGCGAGCCCGATGTGCGTGTGAACCGAATCGGACAAGACAACAGCTGGTTTGATGGCAAGACCGATGATGCTGCTGTGAGGGATGGCAAGCGCGTTCAGGACAACACGAAGCACGAGGCGACCTCTATCTACACTGCCGACAACGGCAAGGATCATGCCGAGAGTGAGGGCTTCAAGGGTAATGATCTCTTTATCGCTTCATACGAGGCGCAGGTGCTGTTCTATAACGTTAAGGGCGAGACGCTTGATTGGAAAGACGGCAAGGCACACGATCCGTCCACGGACTGGTACCGCTATGGCGTCGGTTTGACGCCGGCTGCCCCCGCGGATCGCGGCGGCTTGCCGCCTACCGCGACGTTTATTGGATGGACCACGCAGCCGAACGCCGATAAGAGCATGAATGGCGCCTATGCTGCCATTACCTCAGATCAGCTGGCTGATCTGAAAAACAAGGGAGTATTCTATCCCGCGGGCAGCGAGATTGCCGTGGTCGGCCCCACCGATTTCTATCCCGTGTACAGCGACTACGTGTCGAACATCATGACGGTGTTCGAGGGCAATGAGCAGGACAAAATCGACAATGAGACCCTACGTGACGGCGTTGGCAAAACCAAAGTCGACGTCCAGACTGCCGGGGACGGCACCAGCGTCTACACGGTACAGGTGCGCGACACGGACGGTACGCCCCTGTCCGAGGGCGGCAAGCTGCCCGATGGGTATCGCTTCCTGGGCTGGTACGAAAACAAGCAGGCCGCCGATGGGTCCACGGTTGAGGTCCGCGTAAGCCGTGACCCAAGCTATACACTCCCTGCCGATGTCGATCTAACCGTGCCGCACACCTATACGGCGCGCTTTGAGTACCGCGTGGATTATTACGTCTGCGCGTACGCGAACGATGAATACACGAATTCGGAACTCCTTTGCTCTGTATGGAACGAGTACAAAACACCGTTTAACGAGCAGGTCGGCACAAGCTATGTTCGAGAGAACGTGGTTCACTGGGGTTCCGAGCACGTTAATCATGGCGACAAGGATGCCTATAAGGGCGAATGCGCAGAGGGATACTACGACAGCAATACGCTAATCGTGGCCCCCATGAGCGCATATTCGCATAACGTGAGAAACGATACGGGGGCGGATACCCTAAAGAATGTCCTTGTGGATACAGATTTCCCGGGTTCTGGAACGTTTGACGAGGAAAAGGTTATTAATGCGTTGCAGTACACGTTTAAGCCATCTAGCGATCGTTATAGCTTGAAGTTTTGGACGCTTGAGAGAATCGGCGGTCGATGGACATATCTCAATACTCCTGAAAAGAAGAATACCGTAAAGGCTTCAATCAATTACACTTCGAAATATCGCATGCGTGCGATGGTGACGACGCGCGTCGATTTTTATAAGAAAGATGGCACGGTCTGCAAGGAAACGACACGTCGCTACGAGAGTAATTTGCTCCAAAAGAAGAGTGGCGAAGAGGATCCTCATTACACGTACAAGTATCCATTCATCTATACGAATGATACGGTTGATAAGAATTCCGGCGGGGACAGCGACACAATTGAAAATCCAGATCTGACCCTCGAGTCCTCTCCGACTGATGCTGACATGGCCGTGCTGGGCTATAAGTTCCTGGGCTGGATTTCGACCGCCGAGGTCAAGAAGGATTCTGCCGTCTGGAAATATATCTATGATGTCGCCAACGACCCCTATGTGACGAGCAATCCGGAGAAGGCGGCGCCATACTTGGCGACGGATGACTCCAAGGTCACCCAGTGCCAGGATGCCTATCCCGTCTACGCAAAGTACGACGTCAACTACACCACCAACCTGCACCGCGCAGGTTTTGATGGCACGGACAAGGTTAATGTGCCTAGGTACGACATCGCTCCCGTTGTCAACGCGGGCACCGACCCTGCTACGGCAACGGTGACCCCTGACGTTGCGACGCCGGTTTATAAAGCGGGCGGTAAGCTGTATGAGTTGCAGAAGGTTGAGATCGAGCTTCCGAATGGCGAAGTTAAAAAGCTCGAACCTAACGGCGATAACTCGTATTCCTATCAGGTGGAACCCGGCGGGGCCTATACATTTGTGGCGTACTATTCGCCGTTGGCGGTCGTGTACCATCTCAATGCCAAAGATGTGGATGGCAAAGTTGCTCAGAAAGGCGATATGCTCGGCAACCTTGATGGCGGCATCCCGAAGCCCACTTATGACGTCAGCACTATCGATGCGGATACAGGAGGTGCGTTCAACGTCTTCGTGGGCTGGACGGAAGCCCAGCCGGCACCTGGCAAGGGCTATGTCGCTTGGTCTGAGGGTATCCGTATGGTGAGTGCTTCTACCGTGGTCAAGGCCCCCATGGAGCTGTACCCGGTCTACCGTCCCAGCCTGGTTACCGTTCAATCGAACATCGACTCAAATCTCGCGAATCCTGCTCTTGTCCGCGGTCTCGGCCGTACTGATTCCGGCGACCAGATTTCTCTTGAGGTCAAGGCTGTCAAGGAGGTTGTGGGCATTGACGGCACCAAGTACGACTTTGTCGGCTGGTCGCGCGACTATGAATCCGATGGCAAATACACCCTGATGACCGATGACGAGAAGTATCCCCTCGAGGGCAGTGAGCCCTTTGAGAGCGTGACCTACACCGCGGTGTACAAGATCGCGCCGCATAAGGTGCGCTATCACGGTGTCGACGGGTCGGTCATCTTTACGGCGACGGTCGACTCGGACGACGAGCGAGCGACGGGCGCGGGTTTCGTTCATGACGTCGATGTTCCCAAGATGGATGAGGGTGGCAACCCGGTCTTTGATGACAAGGGCGATCCCGTGATGGAACAAAAGTCCGTCGCGTATGACCCGGACGCTTATTCCAAGATCGTTGCGCAGCTCGATGAGCGGGCGGCGACCAGCGGTGACGTGCGCGAACTCTTCCTGGAGTGGCGATATGTGGGTGCCGATGGCACTGCGAAGTCTTGGAATGGGTTTAAGGGCGAGCCGATCACGGGAGACATGGATCTGTATCCCGTGACGTATCGCGTGACCGCCAACGACACGTCCGATGCTGCGAACCCCGTAGCCATGACCGCGAAGCTCAAGTGGCTGCTCGATCCCACTGCTGCCAATACGGTCGATGACAATGCCGATAAGGCGCCGTTTAAGGTTTGCTTTGCCGAGCCGTTTATGGGAACGCAGTTGACTGTCACGGTTAAGCAGGCGAGCTATGGCCCCAATGCATCCGTGACGGAGGAGCCCGTAAACGGCAAGCTTGTCTCGCTCTACAGCCTGGGCTCGGGTAATGGTTCGTTCGACTTGGCCAACCGCCTGGATTCCAAGACGACGGGCGAAGGGGAGCAAGACGACGGCAATGCTGTGTTCAACTTTGACCAGACTCATGCGCTGACGGTCGTTAAAAAGACTACCGATGCCAGCGCCATGGGACAAACGTTCCGCTTTAAGGTGACACGCAAGGCGTCGGAGGATTCTCCTGCCGAGACGCGCATGGTCGAGGTAAAGGTCAATGGGACGCAGCAAGAAAACGGCAAGACCTGGTATGTTGGCAGCGTGCAATTTGCCGCGTCGACGGGCATCTATACCGTCGAGGAAGATACGGCTTGGGCATGGCGCTACGAGGGTGAACTGAGCACGCCGGGCAAGGCGCCCGGTAAATCTGCCGAGCTGACCATCTCGTCCGCCTCGAGCGCGGGCGACACCGTGGTGACGTGCGTCAACACGCGCGCGAAGGACAAATGGGTCGATGGTGGCTCGCGTGCCAAGAATGTTTGGGAAAACGGCACGCTGAGGAGGGAGGACTAGGATGACTAAGCGCAAGCGGATCGTCGCCCTCCTTGTCGGCGTTCTCCTTTTGGCCGGCGCTGCCGGCACCTTTGCGTGGCTTTCGGTTACGGGCGTGCTGGTCAACGAGTTTGGCTTTGGCTCGGTGCCGCCTTCAGTGGACGAGACGCTCAAGGACAACGTGAAAAGGGATGTATCGGTTAAAAACACGGGATCGGCTCCGGCATACCTGCGTGTTGCGGTGGATATCTACTGGCAGGATCAGGATGGCGCGCGCCTGTGGGATGAGCCGGTTGCCGACGCCGACTACACCATTGAGTGGGGCGATAAAGGCGATGCCGCTGCCGCTAACAGCCCTTCATCTTGGGTTCTTGCGAGCGACGGGTTCTACTACTGGACGTCTCCTGTTGCGCCGCTCGGCAAGACGGACGTGCTCATCAAGAGCGTGACCGAGCGGAAGGCAGCTGGTAAGAACCTGGTCGTCGACATTTCGACCCAGGCAATTCAATCCACGCCCGACGATGCGGTTACAGAGGCATGGGGTTGCACGGTCAAGGATGGCGTGCTGGTGCCGCCGCATGGAGGTGCGTAAGTATGGCGTTCCCGATTCGCAAAGGCGTTGCGCGCTCCTTGCGTTGCGTGGTCGCGGCCATTCTCTGCGTGGTCGCGCTCGCCGTTCCCGCCCGTGCGTTCGCCGATACTCCCGCGATTGCGTATGACGGAAATGCGCGCCAGCTGACGGTCTCGGGGGCGACGATGTCCTCGGGGGAGCCCGACCTGTTTCCAGCTTTTAAAGATCTAATGCCGGGCGATGAGCGCGAGCAGCAGATCGAGATTCGCGCCACAGGCGTAAAGTCCCAGGTGCGCGTATTTGTGCGCGCCGTTGTCGATCACGAGACGGCACACCTGCTGTCGCCCATTACCTTAACGGCGTCGGCGAGCGATGCATCCGCAGGCTGGCTCCAGACGGGAACGCCTGGCAGCGTGTTTGCATATCCCACGCAGGTCGCAACGTTTACGAGCGATGGCAGCTCGGTGCTCAATCTGCAGCTGAGTGTCCCGACGTCGGTGAGCAACGAGCTTGCCGACGCGAGCAAGACCATTCGCTGGGAAATCACTGCCGAGGACGATGGCGAAACAATTCCTGCGCAGCCCGCTGGCCCCAAAAAGCCCGGCCTGTTTGGCCTGGCTGCGACGGGCGACAACTCGCTCGCTCTGCTTTTGACGCTGCTAACGCTAGCGATTATCGCTTTTATGGTCGCGCTGTTCTTGTCTCAAAGGAATAAGCGCTAGGTCCATCTTCAAAATGTTTCGCCCGCCCGGCGGCGGAATATTAGGTTTCCTGCTCTACAGTCCTGCTCGCACGGAGAGCACATTGGATCCATCTTCTAAACGCAACGCCCCCCGGACGGCGGGGCACGAAGTTC
>CATYJA010000065.1:0-9593 GCA_958407545.1 uncultured Collinsella sp.
GATTCTAGGCGATGGCCCTCCCTTGCTTCTTACACCACGACTCTGCGCGCTACCGGTCATCCAGCGTGATGCCTTCGAGTGTTGCTTTTTCGAGGTCGATTCGTTGACGATCTTCGGAATCCTGGCGGAGCTGCTTCTGAATTCGCTTTTTCTCTTCTATAAGCCTTCTGAGTACAAACTGTCTCAGGTCCTCTTGCATGATTTGAAAGTCTTTTGGCAGACGCGAGGGGCGTACGCCCTCTTTCCGCTGGATTGCTTCCATGACCCTAACGAAAGAGCTGGCATGCATAAAGGAATAACGACTGACGGTGATGATTCCGTACCCCATGGACGCAAGTGCATTCTTGCGCTCCTCATCGATGGCGCGGTCTTCTTCCGCGTCATGATAAAAACCGTTGTATTCAATGTCTGTGCGAGATTTCTTTAGATACGCATCCATAAAGAACTTTTTGCGTCTCGTGAGATTCTTTGCGGCAGTGGTGACCTGCACCTCGTAATCGGTCTCAATTCCCTTAATACCAAGCCCTCCTTCGCTTTTGGGCAGCGTTAGCATCATGACAAAGGCTGTTTCCATAGGAGACCGGCATCCGTCGCGCACACATTGGATCGCCTTTCGGGCAAGGGCCAGACCGTCGCATCTGGTAATGGAATTAAAGAACTGTTTTAGCCTCTCGGTCGAGGTGAGCGCGAAACGCTCGTTATAAGAGGTGGAAGAGCCGGTTCCAAGGGAGTAAGCGCTGCACAATTCAAAGTAGTACCCCACCAGTTCGCGAAAAGGGAGATAGGTGGCGGCCTGAAGTGCGCAAAGCTCAACGCCAACAATGAAGATGCCATCTTTGAGCTCTATAAAGCGTGAGTTCGAGAATCGTTTTGAAGAAACGTGGCATTGACAGTTCACTGCATAGCGCGCATTCCTGCGATCAAACACCATCACCTCGAGGGAATCATTTGCGTCGAGGGAAACATCATGTTTGGTGAGCCATTCTGCGGCCGCGTCAAGGAGCGTTCCGGTGGGACATGATCCGTAAATCGCGGCAGGGTTACAGGACTCGGTGCCTTTCGCAGACACCGAATGCGCGGCCTGGTAGACCGCTTTTGCAGTGGTATGTGACAATACGATACTCATGGTATATATCGTGTCAGCTAATGCCGTGTTGATGGCGCTGAGTGAAAAAGTCGTTTTAGAGGTCTAACCAAATGCTGTCCAAAAGCTTGACGCAATTATGAGTTGGTATGCCCTAAATAAAAGTTTTCGCAGCTTACCTATAGCATATAACTACTCAATTGCCGCACATTTGATAGTGATGCATCACCATCCGACAACGAATTACGTGTCGGGAATTGGTCGAAATCGTTCAAAATGAGGGTTCAGAATTTGTGATGGCAGATCTATCTGTGGAACGTAGGGCGGTCCCGCTGCGGGGTTTCCCGCTGCGAGGCCGCTCGTGATCTACGCCGGAGTTTGTCGTAGACGTTTCTACTTGGCAAACAGGTTCTTGAGGTTGAACTCGGCCTGAACCGTGCGGAGCATGAGGTCGGTGTCGTCCAGACCCAGATGCTGCTCGCTGGCGTCGGCGGCGAGGGTTCCACGGCGGCGCGCCCAGTTCTCGAGCGCGGCGGGGGCGGACTCGCGGGGGAGCGAGCGGACGTCGGCATCCAGGCTGCGGCAGATCTGGCGCGAGTCGATGACGATGATCTTGCCGGCACGGCGTGCCTCGGCGTAACCGTCCAGGTGGATCTTGAACCAGCTGTCCTCAAAGGCGGCGTTGTGCGCCATGTACGGGTACTTCTTCATAAGCTTGAGCAGCTGCTTCTGCAGTTCCTTGTTCTCGCGGAACGGCTTTTTGCCGTCGATGTCGTCCCAGGTGATGTGGTGGATATTCGACAACGGCACATCCTCGCCGCGGTAGATGTCAGGCAGGCCGCAGTAGTGCGCCTCGGCGTCGTGCGGAATGGCGTCGCTGGTGAGGTCCATGATCTCCCAGCCAACGTTGATGATGTAGCCGCGCTCGGGTGCACGGCCGGTGGTCTCGATGTCGATGCCGAGCACCGTGCCTTGGATGGGCTTGCGGGCGTAGGCGACGCCGAGCGCGTCGCGGTCGCCGCGGATTTCGCGCATGACGGACGCGGCGGTGCGTTTTTGCATCTTGCCGATGGCGGCGCAGGTGTCGGCATCGGACAGGCCGCGCGAAAGCGTCGCGGGCGTCACGTTGCGCAGGCGTGCCTCGCCAATCTGGTCGCACAGGTCGCGGTTGCGGTCAGCCAGGTCGCGCACGGTGGCAAAGTCGAAGCTGGGGTCGCCCTCGGCGGTAAAGTACTCGGTTTCGAGCACCTTAAGGGCCTCTTCGCCCTTCTGGCGCTCGGACTCCATGGCGCCGTGATCGCCATAGATAAACATGGGAATAAACGGCTGGCGCTCGTATTCGAGTGCTTGTGAAACGTTCATATAACTGCTCCTTGGATGGGCCGCGTCGTGCGGCTCAGGGTCATTAAGATGTGGCGAGATGATAGTTTACCATGGGCAACTATTGGCATCGCGCCTAGGACAACTACAATACCCTAGTTGACCGCTAGGACTTTTACAATGCTGCCGAAAGACACGAAAGGTTCCATCCGTCATGGATTTGCTGATTGATATTCTGCTCGACGCCGGCAAGGACACGCTCTCGCTGGTACCGTTCTTATTGGTGACATATTTGGCCCTCGAGACCCTAGAGCACGTCGCGGGCGACAGCGTTAACGGCGCCATCAAGCGCGCCGGTGCCGCGGGCCCCGTGGTTGGCTCGTTGCTGGGCATGGTGCCGCAGTGCGGCTTTTCGGCAATGGCGGCCACGCTGTACGCCGGTCGTGTCGTGACCTTGGGCACGTTGGTGGCGGTGTTCCTTTCGACCTCCGATGAGATGCTGCCGCTGTTGCTCGCCGAGCAGGTGCCCGTGCAGACCATGGCGATGCTTTTGGCTTCGAAGGCACTGATCGCGCTGGTCACGGGCTTTATCGTGGACGCCGCCATTCGCGGCCTGCGTCGTAACGCTCGCGCGCATGCGGCGATTCGCCGTACCGTGCTGGGGACCGCTGCTAATTCGGCTCATGTGAACTGCGCGCACGACGACCACAGCGGCGGTGACATCATCGACGAGGTGGCCGAGGCGGGCGTGAGCGCCGACCACATCCACGAGCTGTGCGAGCGCGACCATTGCGGTTGCGATGAAGACGAGGACGAGCACGAACACGGACATGGCCACGATCACGGTCATGAGGGCGAACATGAACACCATGATGGTCACGGTCACTCCCATTCCCACGAGGGCGCGCCCGTCCTGTCGATCATCCGCAGCGCGATCTCGCACACCGTGCAGGTCTCGGTATTCATTTTTCTGGTGACGCTGATTCTGGTCGCCGTGCTCGAGACCTTCGGCGAGTCCGCAATCGAGCAGTTCCTGCGCGGCAACGAGACGCTTGCGGTCCTGGGCTCGGCGCTTGTCGGCCTGATTCCCAACTGCTCGGCCAGCGTCGTCATCACGCAACTGTACCTGGAAGGCGCGCTGCAGCTGGCCCCGATGCTCGCCGGCACGCTCATCTCTGCCGGTGTGGGCTACCTGGTGCTGTTCCGCACCAACCGTAGCGCCCGCGAAAACGTCCTGTTCCTGATCATGATGTACGTCATCGGTGCCGGCTGGGGCCTCATCCTCTCCGCCTTCGGCCTCTAAGTGGGCCTAACAAAACGGGCTTCAAAATAGCCATGCTCGGCGCCTGCACAATGCGGCGACGCATGGCATTTTGAAGCCCGTTTTTTGTTGAGCCATGGATTTTGAGCGCTCATACCGCCCAAAGCAAAAAAGCAGATTTCCGGGCATGTCCCAAAAATCTACCTTGGTTAGCGCAGCAGCTCGGTGAGGTTGCGCTTAAAGCGGGCCCGGTCTTCGCTGGTAAATGCCGCCGGTCCGCGAGTGCGTCCCCCGGCGCGGCGTACCTTCTTTTCCTCGTGGCGAATAAACAGCTGCATGTCGATAGTCGCCTTGTCGTACACGCGCCCGCGCACACCGATGGCGGCGGCATCGCGCCCGAGCACCATGCTCGCCAAGCCAATGTCCTGCGTCACGACCACGTCGCCCGCCTGCAGGCGTTCGACAATGGCAAAGTCGGCGCTGTCGGCGCCCACGCTCACATCGAGCGCCGTGACCCAAAATCCGCGTCGCGCGTGCTCAGCATCGCGCGGGTCGTCGCGGCGAATGTGCCGTTCTAGGTTTTGCGTGCTGTTGCCGGCGATAACAACGGCGACGCCCGCTCGCCGCGCGCAGTCAATCGACTCGCGCGTGACCGGGCAGGCGTCTGCATCAATAAAGAGCGTTCGTGGCATCTAGTGCACCAGTTTGCCAAATTGAATAGCACGAACAATCAGCGTTACGCCAAACACCAGCAGTGCGGCGCCGCTAAAGATGACGAGCATCTTGGCCGACCACAGCGGATAGATAAACACGAACATGCCGGCGATGATGGAGAGTGCGCCGCTCAGGATGGCGAGGGCGCGGTTGGACGAAAGCTCGGACTCCAGAATGGACATGACACCTTCGACAATCCAGCCAAAGCCGGCCACGATAACCACCATCGTGGTGAGCGTCGCGGTCGAGAAGGCCTGGTTGCGCAGGATTATTGCGCCGCCCAAGATAATGAGTAGGTTGGAGATGATGCTCGTCACGCGCCAGCCGGTGGGCAGCAGCGGCTCAAAAATGGCAGTGAACAGCCTGATGGCAGCAGTGATTACAAAGTAAAAACCCAGGACAGTCGTCAAAAAGACGAGGGACTTGGCGGGTGCAAAAAGCAGCGCGATACCAGCAATGAGCGCTAAGACGCCCGTGATGGCGTAAATCCAGCGTACGGCCTTGACGGCTTTGCCCGCCATGCTTTTCTCGTCAAATCCAAACTGGCTCGATTTTTGGTCATCGTTCTTAAAGATGCCCATAATGTCTCCTTTCCGTGCGGCGTAAGTCTTGATCGTTACAACCAGTATCGCCTAGAGGCGCTGGCGTATGGGTCGGGGAGGGCGAAACGTAACCCAAAGGTCCCGAATTGTTCCCGTTGTTCCCCACGTCGCGATTTTCTATTCAACAGGTGTAGAACATTGCAGCCCTGTTCGTTATTGCCTACGTTTTAGGTTAGATTTTCCTAAGGACAATTGGCTTGTATTGGGGGTCCCTATGAACGAAGCAGTTCCCGAGGCACCGTCGAGTGTCGAATCGATGGCAAAGCAAGGTTGCGAAAAGCTCGGCTTGAACGCGTTTGATGCGTTGGTTCGCCGCGCCCGTACGTGCCGTCGCTTTGACGAGTCCATGCGCGTGCCGCGTGAGTTTTTGCTCGAGCTGGCAGAGCTGGCTCACCTGGCTCCCTGCGGCGCCAATGCTCAGCGTCTTCGTTTTCATGTGGTGAGCGGTGCCGTGGATTGCGCGCGCGTATTTGATGAGCTCGCGTGGGCCGGTGCGCTTAAGGATTGGCCGGGTCCTGCCGAGGGTGAGCGCCCGACCGGCTACATCGCGATTTTGGCCGAGCGCGCCGTTCCGGGCAAGCCCGCCGCTCCCATTACCGAGGTCGACACGGGCATTGCCGCGCAGACGATGATGCTCGCCGCCCGCAGCGCCACGCCCGAGGTGGCAGCCTGCATGTTCAAGGCCTTTACGCCCCACGCGATCGATGCCATGGGGCTCGATAACGACAAGTATGAGCTCAAGCTGATCATGGCGTTTGGCGTTCCGGCCGAGACACAGGTGATCGATGCGATCGATTCCAACCCCGACGGCTCCATCAATTATTGGCGCGACGAGGCGCGGGTGCACCACGTACCCAAGCGTCCGCTTGCCGACGTGCTGCTGTAGTTGTGCGTCGTTGCGGTGCAATCCGGCGGCAAAATCACCACAAAGGCTCCTGTCCCCTTTGTGGTGGTACGAGGGGAGGGTGTGTGGCAGATCTGTATTTGGTGCGGCATGGGCAGACTGAGCTCAATGTGCAGAGCATTTTGCAGGGCTGGCACGATTCGCCGCTTACGGCGCGCGGGCGCGAGCAGGCGCTGGCGACGCGCGCGGCGTTTGAGGCGCGCGGCGTGGCCTTTGACCATGTGTATTCCTCGCCGTTGGGCCGGGCGCGGCATACGGCCGAGCTTATCGTTGGCGAGGGCCGTTCCATTGAGCTGGTCGATGACCTGCGTGAGTGGCATTTTGGCTCGCTGGAGGGCACATCAAATCGCGAGATGCCGCCGCAGCCCTGGGGCGATTATCCGGTGGCCTTTGGCGGCGAGTCGGAAGTGCAGCTTCAGTCGCGCATGGTCGCGGCGCTGTCCCGCATCATGGCCAGGCCGCAGCACGACTGCGTGCTGGCGGTTTCCCATGGCTCAGCCTGCCAGGAGTTTCTTGAGTATGTGACTGGCGAGGGGGAGCTACCCGACAACGGTGCCGTGCTTCATTTTGGCTATTGCGACGGGGCGTTTTCGCTCTTGGGTTGGTAACGAACGAAAGGACCCCTATGAATAAAGATCTGTATCTGGTCCGTCATGGACAGACGATATTCAACCTTAAGCGTATCATTCAGGGGTGGAGTGACTCGCCGCTTACGCAGTTGGGTTGCGACCAGGCGGCGCGCGCCGGCATGTTTTTACGTGCGCGTGGCATTGAGCCCGATCATGCCTACACCTCCACGCTTCATCGCACCGAGCAGACTATCGCCAACTTGTGGCCGCGCTTGGCGTACGAGCGCCTGGACGGTCTGCGCGAGTGGTTCTTTGGCGACTTTGAGGCCGAGCGCGTGATGCTTATGCCCGAGCGCCCGTGGCGCGACTTCTATTGCCAGTTTGGCGGCGAGGGCCAGATGCAAGTGCGCGAGCGCATGGTGGCGACGCTGATCGAGCTTATGCAGCGTCCGGACCATACGTGCGTGCTCGCGGTAAGCCATGGCTCGGCCATCAAGGAGTTTATGGATCACGTGAAGGGTGCGGCGGCCGACGAGCGCGATCGCGTGCCGGGCAACTGCGCGGTGCTGCACTTTGCGTTTGACGACGAATCCGACACGTTTGAGCTGATTGAGATTTTTACGCAGGAGGATTACGCACGCGAGCTGGGGCTTGAACCGCTCGTGGCGGCAGCAGGCCCGCAGCGGGGATAACGTGAGCGTGGCGGCACGGGTCGCCGGCATAACTTCTCGACGCAAAAGGGGCGGAGATGCATGTACCTGCTGCATCTCCGCCCCCTGTTTGTTGAGCTGCCGATTTTTGTGCTGGACGGTCTGGTCTTGCTAGAACCGCGCGACTTGGTGCGTGAGCAGACCCGTCGGAACCTGCGGCGCGCCGCCGCTGACCTGCGCGGCGGGGAAGAGCGCAGCTACGGCAAAGTTGAACGGCTCCTTGCCGGTGTACGTTCCGGCGGCACGGGCCTCATCGGCCAGCAGCTGCGACGCCCCGGCCAGCGCGGCAGCGTAGGCGGGGTCGTCGGCCAGTGCCGGCTCTGGTACTTGGTCGAGCATGGCACGGATGGCGGCAACAGCGTCCTCGCGCTTGACCTCCCACACGCGGTGCGTAATGCCCGCGGGGTCGGTGACGGCGTAGAGCGAGGCGCCCTCTTTGGCAGCGCCCAGGATGATGTCCATGACGGGCGAGGCCTCGTAGGCGAGCGATACGGGGCGCGGCTGCACCTTGAGCTCGGCGATCGCGCGCGCGGCGGCGGCCACGTCGGCGCTGGCATCGCCCTTGCCGCCCGCAAGTACACTCGTCGGGCAGATCGCCACGACACCCGTCACACGTCCCGGCTCGCCCGAGCATTCGTACACGTAATACGCCGCACCCGGGTCCTTGAGCATCAGACCATCGGCAATGGCTCCGCGCAGGGCATCGTTGCCGCTTAGGATGCTGCCCATTGCAGGCAGCGCCTCGAGCACGCGGTCCTGAGCCGGGCGGATGCAGGGAAACGGAAGTGCTTTCATGGGCGGTCCTAACGCGCGAGTCGGTTTGTTCGCGGCTTATTATGCCCCAACTTGGCCGCTCGCGTCCCAGAGCACGTTATCGGCGAGCGCGATTAGCACCTGCTGACAACGAACGATATCGGCGTGGGGCACATATTCGTTGGGCTTGTGCGCGAGCGCGAGCGACCCGGGACCGTAGCTCATGCAATTGCGGTTACCTGTCTTGCCGGCAATGACGGCGGTGTCGGTGTAGCCGGTAAAGAAGCCAACGGTCGTGTCCGCGTCCGTCACGTCATCGGCGGCACGCTTGAGCGCTGCTAGAAGGGGAGAGTTTGGGTCGCGCTCGATGGCGGGGCGGTCGCCCGTCACGACGTAGCTGCCGTGGCAACCGGGAATGGCGGCTTCGGCGACGGCGATGGCCTGCTCTACCATGCGCGTTACGGCGGCCGTATCGGTCGGCGGGGTCAGGCGCATGTCGACCCAGACTTTGGCGCGGTCGGGTACGACGTAGGGGCGATATCCGCTCTCGATTTGGCCGAACGTGATGGTCGAAGGCCCCAGCTCATCGTGCGCGGGCAGCGCCACAAACGCGCGACGGAGCGAACACACGACCTCGGCCATGGCGGCGACGGCATCCGCGCCCTTCCAGGGCCGGCTTGCATGCGCCGTCACGCCATCCATTTCAATCTCGAACCACGTACGCCCCTTGTGCGCCACCTGGATCTGTCCGTCGGTGGGCTCGGTGTCCAGCACCCATTCGCGCGAACCGACCCAGCCGGCATCGATGGCTGCCTCGGAGCCTCGCATAAAGTCTTCCTCGTCGACCGAGCAGATGAGCGAAAAGCCGCGGCGGGGCAGCGCGCCATCCGCCGCCACGCGCTCGAGCGTATGGACCAGTGCGGCAATGGCACAGGCCAGGCCACCCTTCATATCGCAGGCGCCGCGGCCGTAGAGCTTGCCGTCGCGCACGACCGCCCCGAGCGGCGTAATGTCCGCGTCCCAGCCGTCGCCCAAGGTGACTGTATCCATGTGGCAGATGTAGACGAGCCGTGGCTCGTCGCTCAAACCGGGCACGGTGACCATGAGATTGCGGCGTCCGGTCAGCACCTCGAGTTCCTCAACCTGCACGGCATGGAGCACCGGATGACTCAACCGCTCCAATTGAGCCTCAACCAACACTTTGATATAGCGTTCAATCTCGCCCTCATACGCACCTGGGTCGGAACTGTCGATCCGCACGAGCCCTTGCGTAAGCCGCCAAGCAAAATCTGTATCAACCATAGGCACCTCACAGATAGTTAGGTCAACATACAAATTGTATGTCAAGAAGCGGCTCGGTGCATTTAATGGAGCGCTCACAAAAACGGGGGCGCCTCTCGTGCGAAAGGCGCCCCCGCGGGCATTCAATGTCAGTAACGGGCAGGCCACATGGGGAACTGCCCGTCAGATCAGCCGGCGCTATTTGATCACGCGCACGCGATACATCGACGGAATCTGCTTGAGCGCCTCGATGGTGCTGCTGTCCAGGTGCTCGTCGGTGTCGAACATGGTGTAGGCGTTCTCGCCGGCAGACTCGTTGGTCATACGCTGCACGTTGGCATTGTCCTTGGCCAGGATTGCCGTGATCTGACCGATCATGTTGGGCACGTTGGCGT
>CATYJA010000066.1:0-9591 GCA_958407545.1 uncultured Collinsella sp.
TAGAGACGTGTGTTTGGAAACGATACACGGCGCAATATGATACCGCAGGCATATGTTGAGCGCGTAGCGATTGGTTTGCGGCGGTTGGGGCTTGCGCCGCCGTCGTGGCGTTTGCGCTGCTTGCGTGCGGCGTTGGCGGTGCTGCGGAGCTGTCTTTTGAGCGAGGGGACGGGGGTGCCCGTGGACAACATACAAGAGGAGTTTGGCGGCGAGCCCGTCGCGGCATTCTCGATGTCGCATCCGGCTGTGCCGGCCCTCTACATGGTGCTGACGCTGGGGCTCACCATGTTCTCGATGCAACCGGTGCTGATCGTGCTGTCGCTTGCGGGCGGGCTGGCGTATGGATTTGCGACGCGTGGGGCTGCCCGCACGCTGGGCGCACTCCGCTGGCAGTTGCCGGTGATTTTGATTATCGCGCTGGTCAATCCGCTGTTTAGCGCCTCGGGCTCGGCGGAGCTGTTCCGTATTGGCATGCGCGCGGTGTATCTGGAAAGCATGGTATACGGCCTGTGCATGGGCGGGCTGTTTGTGGCGAGCGTGCTGTGGTTTGAGGCCGCGGCGTCGATGCTCGAATACGACAAGGTGCTCGCGCTGCTGGGCAATGCCGCACCGGTGATTGCGCTCATGATCTCGATGTGCATGAGGCTTATCCCGCAGTTTTTACGCCGCGGTCGTACGGTGCTGGCGGTGCAGGATGCGATTGATGTGCCGGGGCGTGCGCCGGCCGACCCCGTGCGCTCGCGCTTGCGGGCATCGAGTGTGTTGATGGGCTGGGGCATGGAAGATTCGCTGGAGCGCGCGGACGCGATGCGCTCGCGCGGGTGGGGTGCCGCGACGCGTCGTACGACGTATGCGCGGTATCGGCTGGGGCGCAGTGACGTTGCCGCGCTGGCCGGGCTCGTACTGTTTGGCGCTGCCGCGGTGGCGGTGGCGTGGACCGCGACGACGCAGTATTCGTTTTATCCGCAGCTCTCGGTGCCGGCGCCGTGGCCAGGCTATGTCGTGTACGCCGCCTGGATGGTGTTGCCTTGCGCGTTGCACGCGATTGATGAGAAGAGGTTTGGCTGATGGCTCGGTTTGATAGGAGCTCGGCGGCGGGTGTGGCATATGGCTCGGCCGCGCCGGCGATTGAGGTGCGAGGCCTTAGTTTTGCCTATCCCGGGGTCAAGGCACCGGTGCTCGAGGGGCTTGATTGGCGTGTTTCCCAAGGTGCGTTTGCACTGCTTGTTGGCGGTACCGGTTCGGGCAAGTCGACGCTGCTGTCGCTGCTCAAGCCCGAGATCGCTCCAGCGGGCGAGCGCACTGGCGATGCGCGCGTGCTGGGCGAGAACGTTGCCGACATGGACGTGCGGGCATCGGCAGAGCGCGTGGGTTATGTGTTTCAGGATCCCGAGAACCAGATTGTGTGCGAGACCGTGTGGCACGAGATGGCGTTTGGCCTAGAGAATCTGGGTGTGTCGCGCGACGAGATGCGCCGCCGTGTTGCCGAGACCAGCTATTTCTTTGGTCTGGAGGACTGGCTTCATCGTGATACCGATACGCTTTCGGGTGGCCGCAAGCAGCTGCTGTCGTTGGCGGCCGTTCTGGCGCTGCGCCCGCACGTGCTGCTGCTCGACGAGCCCACGTCTCAGCTCGATCCCGTTGCCGAGAAGAATTTCCTGCACGCGCTGTTTCGTGTAAATCGCGAGCTGGGCTGCACGGTTGTTGTGGCGACGCATCAGCCGCGCCCAATGCTCGAATACGCGACGTGTGCGTACCGGATTGAGGATGGCTGCGTGCACGAGGCGGCGGATATGGCTTCTTTGGTATGCCGAGAATCGCTGTTTTCCGATGACACGTTGGGGTGGGGTGCCATCCGATGTGCAAAAAACGGAGTATTCAGCAGGCGTGAGGACGATTTGGGCTCTCTGGAGCCGCCCGGGGACGTATCGAGCGCGAAAAAAAGTTCAGAATTGGACAAATCGTCCGAATTTGTGGCGCAAACGTCGCTCGAGAACGGCTTGGAAGCCTTCTCGCGCACGGATGGAAGCAGAATACTCCAAAAAATGCACGCTGGGTCGGCTACCACCCTGTCGGAAGGTTGGTTTCGCTACGATCGAGCGTCCGGCTGGGTGTTGCGTGGGCTCGATGCGTCGTTTTCGGCCGGTGCGGTGCATGCGGTTGTTGGCGGTAACGGCTGCGGCAAGTCGACGATGCTCTCGGTGCTGGCGAAGACCGCCAAGCTGCAGCGCGGCCGCATGGTGCGCGGAGCGGCCTCGGCGGCGCTGCTGCCTCAGAATCCCAAAGCATTGCTGGTTGCCGAGACGGTTCGCGATGAGCTGATGGAATGGGCCTCGACCTGCGGATATGACGAGAACTTGGCGCGGGAGCGTGCGGCGAGCTTGGGGTTGTCGGGTCTGGATGGACGCCATCCGTACGATCTTTCGGGCGGGCAGCGTCAACTGCTTGCATTGGCAAAACTGCTGCTAATCGGCCCCGAACTGCTATTGCTCGATGAGCCCACCAAGGGTCTAGACCTGTTCAGCCGCCGCATCATCGCCCGCGCCCTGCGTGACCATGCGAAGGCTGGCGGCACCGTCATCATGGCTACGCACGATTTGGACTTTGCCGAGCAGGTAGCCGACGACGTCGCCATGATGTTTGACGGCGAGATTGTCTGCATGGAGCCCCCGGCCGACTTCTTTGCCGACAACGTGTTCTATAGGGCGTGATGGGATGACGGACTGTCGTTTCTCGCGTTTACTCGCAAAACTGGAGATCCCGCTGTTGTTGGCGGTGCCGGCGGTGATGACAGTGGCGTTGCTGTCGGGTGTTGAGCAGGCAGCGTTGGCCATGCTGGCTGTGGTGGCGCTGGTGCTCGCGCTGTTCTTTGCGGGTTATGAGGCATCTCGTCCGGGTTTGCGCCAGATTATGCCCACGCTGGTGCTGGCGGCGCTGGCGGCGGCGGGGCGCATCCTGTTCGGGCCCATTCCCGACTTTAAACCGGTGAGCGCCATCGCCATTATCGCGGGGGCGACGCTTGGTCGCCGCAATGGTTTTATGGTTGGCGCGCTGGCGGCGCTGACCAGCAATTTCTTTTTTGGACAGGGCATGTGGACGCCATGGCAGATGTATGCCTGGGGGCTCGTGGGATACGTTGGCGGTGCGCTGGCGTATGCGGGTGCGTTCGACCGCGCCGACGGCACCGTGCGCATGCCAGCGCTGATGGCGTACGGCTTTGCGTCGGGCTTGCTCTATGGCGTCGTGATTAACGCGTATGACATCATTGGATTTGTACAGCCGCTCACGTGGGCGGGTGCCGTGGCGCGTCTTGCCACGGCAGTGCCGTTCGATATCACACACGGCCTCGCGACCTGCGTGTTCTTGGCCGCCTTGTACAAGCCTTGGTGCCGTCGCATTAACCGTGTCGTCGTGAAATACGGGCTGTAAGGCATTTCGCGTTTCCTCACGAACTTGCGGTGGAATAGTTCTCGTTTTTGGCTATTTGCTGCCCAAACAGGAACTATTCCACCGCAACTTATAGGGGGAGAGGGGTCACATGATCTGTTTTCCTCTGTCCCCTAGAGGAATTACTTGGGGCTAGAGCTCTAGCGTGAGGGTGACGGGGCAGTGGTCGCTGCCAAAGATGTCGCCGCGGATGCCGGTGTCGCGTACGTTGTCGGCGATTGCGTCGCTTACCAGGAAGTAGTCGATGCGCCAGCCGGCGTTGTTCTTGCGGGCATTAAAGCGGTAGCTCCACCAGCTGTAGACGCCCTCGACGTCGGGGTTTGCCGCGCGCCAGGTATCGGTGAAGCCGGCGTTGAGCAGCTCGGTAAACTTGCCGCGTTCCTCGTCCGAAAAGCCGGCGTTGCCGCGGTTGGACTTGGGGTTCTTAAGGTCGATCTCCTCGTGCGCCACGTTAAAGTCGCCACAGGTCACCACGGGCTTGCCGGTCTCGCGCTCAAGCGCGCTCAAAAAGCCACGATAGGCATCGTCCCAGGCCATGCGTACATCGATGCGCGCGAGCTCATTTTGGGCGTTGGGCGTATAGACGTCGACAAACCAAAACTTGTCGAACTCGAGCGCACAGACGCGGCCCTCGGTCGTGGCCTGCGCCACGAGCTCGGCCGCCTCGCCCTCGCCGGCGTAGGGTAACAGCGCGTCGGCGTGCAGCACGCGCAGCGGTTCCTGGCGGCTAAAGACCGCAGTGCCCGAATAGCCTTTACGCTCGGCGTAGCTCCAGGTTTGGCGATAGCCGGGCAGGTCAATATCAACCTGGCCTTCTTGCAACTTGGTCTCTTGCAACGCCAGGATATCGACGTCGAGTTCTTGCGCGATCTGGATAAAGCTCGGGTCCTTTTTGAGCACGGCGCGCAGGCCGTTGACGTTCCACGAGGCGAAAGTGTAAGTCTGAGGCATGGTGTCCTTTCGACGGGGTTGGCAGGCTTAAGATTAGCGCAACAGGGGCGGTGGTGGGCACCGCGCGTGCTGACCCAAAGGCCGCATGCTGGGACATCGCCCGACGCTGCCCGACCAACAAGGACGGAGGACTCATATGACGCAGGCGATAACGGACTCCAAACAGGCCTCCGCCGCGCTGGCGGAGCTGTTCGGCACCCACAAGCGCGTGGTCTTCTTTGGCGGCGCGGGCGTTTCCACGGCGAGTGGCACCCCCGATTTCCGCAGCGTGAACGGCCTATATCACCAACAGTTTGTCTACCCGCCCGAGACCATGCTCTCGCATAGCTTTTACGAGGTGCACCCGGCCGAGTTCTTCGACTTCTACCGCACCAAGATGATCGCGCTTGGCGCCAAGCCCAACCGCTGCCACACCAAGCTGGCCGAGCTGGAGCGCGCCGGCAAGCTAAATGCCGTGGTGACGCAAAACATTGACGGCCTGCATCAGATGGCCGGCTCACAGCGCGTGTTCGAGCTGCACGGATCGGTCCATCGCAACATTTGCCAGTCGTGCGGCGCGGTCTATAGCGCCGAGTGGATTTGCTCGCGCGAGCACGAGGATGCCGCGGGCGTGCCCGTGTGCCCCGCGTGTGGCGGGCGCATTAAGCCCGATGTGGTGCTCTACGAGGAGCCGCTCGACGAGCATGTGCTGACCGGCGCCGTTGCCGCCATCGCCGCGGCCGATGCCCTCATTGTGGGCGGGACCTCGCTCGTGGTGTATCCGGCGGCGGGCCTTACGCGCTACTTTACCGGTGATACGCTGGCCATTTGCAATCTTGCTCCCACCGATCAGGATGCAAATGCCGACCTGCTGATTTCTTGCGACATCGCGGCCGCGTTTGCGTTCTAGCCCGTGTGCGCGGATACAATAGAAAGACTGATTGCAAAGCGACCCCGCCGCCTGCGCCCGAGCGCGGCGGCGCGGGCATTTGAGGAGGATGTTCATGGCGAACGACAGCAAGACATGGCGGTGCGGAAAGTATGAGCTCAGCTTTGACCGTCCGCGCATCATGGGCGTCCTCAACGTGACGCCCGATTCGTTTAGCGACGGCGGGGAGCACTTCGACCCGGATGCCGCCATCGAGTACGGCCTGGCGATGCTCGACGCCGGCGCCGATATCATCGACGTGGGCGGCGAGTCCACGCGTCCCGGCTTTACCCCGGTCAACCCCGACGAGGAGGCTCGCCGCGTGCTGCCCGTGGTGCGCGCGCTGGCCAAAGAGGGCGCCATCGTCTCGATCGACACGCGTCATGTGGCGGTTGCCAAGGCGGCCGTGCGCTGCGGCGCCTCGATCGTCAACGACGTGACTGGCTTCACCGATCCCAAGATGGTCGAGTTTGTTAAGACGAGCACCTGCGGCGTCATCGTGATGCATGCCGGCGAGGTCGCCGCGCCCACCCGCACGCACGCAACGGTGCAGCTCGATACCTCGGCAGCGGCGTTTGTTGCCGAGAAGGCGCGCGAGGCGGCTGCCGAGGCCGCGCGTGAGGCCGAGAAGCCGGCTCGCCGCCGTCGCGGCAAGTTGCTGGGTGAGCCCAAGTCGGAGGCCAAGCTTCCGGGCGGCGTGGTGCAGCCCTCGTTGCCGTTTGGCGAACCGGAGCCCACGTCCGAGCCTGCAAGCGAGCAGGAGACGCCCGCCGCCGAGCAGACTGCTGCCGCCGAGACCGTCGCGCCCGCGCCCGAGGTCGCGCCCGCAGCCACCGAGGCCGCATCGGAGCCCAATGACCGCCTGGCCGCCATGATGCGCCGCAGCGCCCGCCGCGAGGAAGCCTACGTGCCCACCTCGCAGCTCCGCCGCTTCACCCTGCCCGATTCGGCGCCCATCATGCGCCGCGTCATGGGCTTTCTGTCTGACCAGGCCCGCACACTCATCCATGCCGGCGTGTCGCGCGACCGCATCTGCATCGATCCTGGACCGGGCTTTGGTAAGTCGGCTAACGAGGACATCGTCATCCAGCGCGAGACTGCCAAGATGGCGTCACTGGGCTATCCGCTCATGTGCGCCGTGTCGCGCAAGCGCTTTGTGGGCGCCGTCTCGGGCGTGACCGAGGCCGCCGAGCGCGATGCCGCCACGTTTGGCGTGTGCCTGGGCGCCATCCAGGCCGGTGCCAACATTGTGCGCGTGCACGACGTCGCGGGCTTTGCGCAGTTCCTGAACGGTTACTGGGCTGTCGCCAAACCGCAGCCGCGCCGTGCGTTTGTGGCCGTGGGCTCCAACCTGGGGCATCGTTGCGACAACATCCGCGCTGCACGCGAGATGATTGCCGAGATTCCACTCACCTGCGTGTCCAACTCCTCCAAGATCTACGAGAGCGAGCCTGCCTACGAGACGCGCCAGGACGCGTTTGCCAACGCCGTCATCGAGATCAAGACCGAGCTGGCGCCGTTGGTGCTGCTCGACGAGCTTATGAAGATCGAGGCTGAGCTGGGGCGCGACCGCTCCAAAAAGGCCAAGGCCAACGGCCCGCGCACCATCGACCTGGACCTGCTGTGGATGGACGGCGAGACCCACGGCGGCAAAAAGCTGCGCCTGCCGCATCCGCTGATCGGCGAGCGCGATTTTGTGCTGGTGCCGCTCGAGGACTTGATGCACGACCCGGCGCGGTTCTTCCGCTACAACGGCGTCGAGGTCAAGGAGCCCGAGGACCGTGTGGGTCATATCGTGGGCGAATTGGGGCGTATGTAGATGATCGAGATGAATGCTGTTGCCGCCGGCACCGAGCTCGACGCGGCGCGCGACGCGGGCCGCGAGGGCATGTCCGCGGGCTGGTGCGCGTGGAGCGCGGGCGATGCATCGCTGATGTTTTCGCTGGTCGTGCGCCCCGATGTGAACATGCACGCCTTCCACGGCCTGCCGTTTGTGGCCGCAATGGGTATGATGGACGCGCTCGCGGGCACGGCCGCAACGCCGGGCCTGGGGCTTGCCGGCAAAGTGGGCATCCAGTGGCCGAGTGACATCGTGTGCGGCGCGCCCGCGTTTGAGACGTCGCTCGCGCGCGTCGCCGTCAACGGCGGTGCCGGTGCCGCGGGCATGTTCGGTGCCGTGACGGTGGATATTGAGCGTTCGGCACTGAGCGAGCTTGGCGTGGATGTGGCTGACGAAGCGCTGGTCGAGGCGCTGGCCGCCGCCGTGTTGACCCGCGTGGATGCCTGGGCGGTTGTCGCCAACACGCCACAGGGTGCTGCCGGTCCGCTGGCCCCCGTGCTGGGCGAGTACTTCGACATGGTGCCGCTGCTCGGTCGCCAAGTTGCGGCGGTGTCGCCCAACGGCTTGCCGCTTGCGGTCGGTGTGTTTGCGGGCCTGGACATCTGGGGCCGCGCGACCATCAAGACCGATGCCGGCGAGCAGGAGTTTCCGCCCGAGGCCGTACGGATTCGCGGGCTGTAGCGCGAGGCGCCAGCGCTCAAAGACAACGATGACAACAAGACCCTCCTCGGCCTGTGCCGGGGAGGGTTTCGCCTGTCTGAGGAATAGGTTTGGCGAGCCTTTGCGGGGACTGCGGCATCGGGCGTGCTCGACTTAAGCCCCTGCTCTATCCCAGCTCCTGCATGCGGCGGTAGATTTCGCAGATACCCTTGATGGTGAGCTGTCCGTCGACCACGTCGAAGGCATCGGTCGAATCGGCGACGATGCTGGCGAGACCGCCCGTGGCGATAACGGTGGCATCCTCGCGGCCCAGCTCGCGCTTCATGCGCGCGACCAGGCCCTCGGCCATGGCGGCGGCGCCCGTTACGGCGCCGACCTTGATGCACTCCTCGGTATCGCGGCCGATGGCGTGCTCGGGCGCCTCGAGCGGCACGCTGGCGAGCTTGGCGGCACGGGCGGCAAGCGCGTCCATGGAGATGCGAATGCCCGGCGCGATCGCTCCGCCAATGTAATAACCGTCCTCATCGATGACGTCGATATTGGTCGCGGTGCCAAAGTCCACCACGATTGCCGGCGCGCCGTAGAAAGTTTCGGCCGCAACGGCGTTAGCGACGCGATCGGCGCCTACGGCTTGGGGACGCGCCGCGCGCAGCTTGGTCACCGCGGCCGTCTGCGGCCCGATGACGATGGCGTCCGCGGCAATGCGGTCGGCCACGGCGTGCCATTCGCGCGAGAGCTGCGGCACCACGCCGGCAAAGGCGATCGCGTCGACCGCGTCGAGCGAAAGGCCGTACATCTTAAAGAAACCCATCAGGCGCACATGGATCTCGTCGGCGGTATAGGAGCGGTCGGTGGGCATGCGCCACGACTGCACCAGCTCGTCTCCGTCAAACAGGCCCATGGCCGTCTGCGTGTTTCCCATATCGATAGCGAGCAGCATGTCTACTCCCAGTGTTGGCATAAAAGGACGCGCACCATTGTATACGCGTCGCCGACGGCACTCGGCTGCGATTCGTTTACGGTGATAGGGGCCGAGGGGTTTAAATATGAAGGAATTATGCTCTACGAGATTTTCCTTGTCGTTTACCGAACTCCCGCGTAATATTCTTTCTTGCGCACATGAGGCGCCCAGACATTGCGGGGTGGAGCAGTCTGGTAGCTCGCCGGGCTCATAACCCGGAGGTCGTAGGTTCAAATCCTGCCCCCGCGACCAAGAACTTGCAGCTCGTCGGCCTAGCCGGCGAGCTTTTTTGTTATTCCGGGACCGTGTTTTCGGTCCAATTCTCGGCCTCTCAAACAAAATCTCGATTTGTAACATCTAGACCCGATTTAGGCGGCTGGGTGTTACAGATCGAGATATACCGGTGGGTTGGGTCGTGTTTGTCTAAATCTGTAACACGAGGGACGGATTTTGCCGAGTTGTTGTTATAGATTGAGATTTTCTAGCAGGCGGGTTTGGTTTGTCTCGATCTGTAACAGGTAGGGGTCAAAAGTGGGCCTAGCTGTTACAGATCTAGATTGTTGAGGATGGGTTGAGAGGAACGTCTTGATCTGTAACAGCAAGACCCGGTTTTGCCGAGTAACTGTTACAGATTGAGACAAACCAACGGGCCGCCCCGCCCATCCCCATCCACCTGCCGCCACCTGATATTCGCCGATTTCCGTTGTGCCGCTGTACCCCCATGCCATATCCTCTAGACAACTACGCGGCACCATCGCCGTCGCGCCTATAAGAGAGGAATGTCCATGACCGCACCTGCATCCAAGCTGCTCCAGCCCATTACGG
>CATYJA010000067.1:0-9392 GCA_958407545.1 uncultured Collinsella sp.
GCCCGCCAGCCCCTGGCCCCGACCCGCGAGGGCTACACCTTCGCCGGCTGGACCTACGACCGCGACGGTAACGACCCGGTCGACTTCAGCAAGCCCGTCCAGGGCGGCGGCGATCACGTGACGTTCTTCGCCCAGTGGACCAAGAACGAGACGCCTGCTGTCCAGACCCACAAGGTCAATTTCTATGTTGATGGTTCCACCACTACTGTTGAGGTCGAGGACGGCAAGACTGTTGCTCAGCCCAGTGATCCCTCCGTCGATGGCTTCAACTTTGTCGGCTGGTCTTCTTCCAAGGAGTCCTTCAAGAAGTTTGACTTCTCTGCTCCTATCACCGAGGACACTACTGTCTACGCTTTCTTTACCGCTAAGACCTCCAAGTCCGAGACTTTGAGGAAGGACGAGGGCAAGAAGCAGGTTGCTGCTGACAAGAAGGACGAGGCTAAGGCTGAGAAGAAGGACGCCGCTGCCCTTCCTACCACTGGTGACCCGACCTTTGTTGTGACCTCCGCTGCTGCCCTTACCGGCGCCGTGGCTGTCGCTGTGGGCATGTACATGACCAAGCGTCGCGAGCACTAATCACTTCTAGTGTTTACCTCCGGGCTTAATTAGCCCAAACCTGATAGCCGCGTGGGGACCCGACCCCCACGCGGCTTTTATGTTTTAGTTATCTTGCGTGAGTTTTGTCGGCTCCTGCATCCGTGTATAGATGTCCGCGGCAAATAAAAGAGCGCCGCTGCGATGTGTACAGCGGCGCTCTTTTGTGTTGATTCTTATTGTGTGGGCTCGGCCCTAGGCCAGCGCGCGCACGTTCGAGGAGATCTTCAGCACCAAAAACTCGGTCGAGGAGCCCAGCTTGAGTAGGTCGCCGTCGTGGATGGGAATCTGCTTGTCCTCGTCATCGGCGGAGCGCAGCGAGCGTGGCTTTTCGATAACGGTGGTCACGCCACTGCGTGTCACCAGCACCGTTCCATTGGTGGAGTGAAGGCCGCTTGCGAGCCATGTGCCGTTAGAAAACGCTACACGCAGGTGCCGACGGGATACATCGGGTCCTACATTGGTGATGGCGTTTCGGTCGCGTGCAAAAGAACCTAGTACCGTACCCTCGGGATCGAGACTCAAGGGATAGATCGGCGGCAAGGCCGAGCCATCTTTCGCAAGCCTGAGAAGTCCCAGCTTTGCAGGAGACTCGTTGACCTTGCGGTTAGTGCCCTGCTTCTGGACGGCCTCGGCGGTTTCGAGCGTGCCAAAGGTCTGGGCTAGTTGCGTTATGGCGAAGTCTTTGACCTCTGAGGCGGCGGCATTGGGATCGGCCAGGCATCCGCAGACCGTTAGGGCAAGGAGCTCCAAAAGGCGCCGATCGCTTTGTTTGAGGCCCGGCATGACGGCGATGTGGTCAAAGATATTGCGCAAGATGGTACCATCGAGCCCCCAGTGTTCGAGCGACGTTGCCATGCGCTCGAGGGCATGCGCCGTAATGGCTTGCTGGCGAGCGTTGGCGGCCGCTGGACTGCTGCCGCTGCCGATTTTTACAACGGCAGCCAAGTTCTGGACGCTCTGCGAAAAATCGGCAAACATCTCGGGGTCGATCTTATCGGTACCCGGAACGACGTGCACCACGCGTCGCGATAGAAATGTCTTTTCGGCAATGCGAAACCTTGGGGCCGGTTTGGAGCCCATCGGCTTGTCCGAAATCAGGATGCGCGCTGCTTCTCGATTGTTAATCTGCAGGTCGCACTTAAGGAAATCAAAGAGTACCTCAGAAGGTGTTTCCGCACGCATGATGCGAGACTCCTTTCTGGTATCCGGGGAAGGTATTAGATGCAAAAGCCGGGTAGGACATAGGTCTTTTGGTCCGGAGCGTTTCCGGGCGTTGCCCAGCAAAACACGTCGCCGTCTTTTCCAACGCGGTTAAAGTACGTCGAGTCGGCGCCCTCGCTGCAGTCGGCGCTGGGGGTGCGCTCCCAGTAGCAGATTTTTTTGCCAGAGACGGTGCGGATCATGGCTTCGTTTGTGGTCAGGCCGCTCACACTCTGCTCGCGATAGAGCTGGTACTGATCGCCTTCTCCGCTGTAGAGGGCAGAAAGGTACTCGCTGCCTTCTGCGAACGTTTCGGGCGCTTGGTAGCCGCACAGCTCGCTCATGGATGGCAGCCAGAGTATGTCGTCGGTGGCGGTGATGCTGGATACGTCTTTGGTGCCGCCGGTATTGTTGGTGAGCTTTCGCACCGAGCGAATCTGATTACGGAGATCGTCGGGCAGTGTGGCCATGCCCTTGTCTGCCAACCATTTGCGAATCGACGATTGCTCCCAACCACCCGTTGCGGTGCTGTCGTTTACGGCGCGCATAGCGATGGGGGTGCGGAACATAAAGGTGATGCCCGCAGGGAGGCCGTCATCGGTGAGCGTGTCTGCCTTAAAGCCAACGATCTGGATTTGTGCCTTGGTCCCGTCGGAAAGCCTGACAGTCTTGGTGTCCTCGTTTTCGAGCGACTGCTTGCTGTTTACCAGGTGGTAGGTTTCGGCAATCTCGAGCGCGTTTTTGTTGGAAGATGTCTCTTGGATTTTGCGGGAGATCAGTGCGAGTTCTTCCCAGGTGTAATCGTCGAGTGACGGCTTAATGCCGTGCGCAAGGTCGATAAGCCCCCAGCATCCCGTGGCAAGGGCGGAAGCTGCGATGCCGGCAACGCAGACGCCGCCGAGCGCGAGCGCAGCGCGACGCGAGATAACTGGGTGACGCGTCTGAGCCTTGTCGGAGTCGGAAGGCTTCGGTTGTTGGCTAAAGTCGATCGGGGTGGGCAGCGGCGTGCGCGGCTCAAAATCGATGTCTTTAATCCAGGCATCGAGCTTGCCGACAATCGTAGACAGCGGCGCGCGCTGGGACTGCTCGTTATGGATACCGCTCATGATGACATCGACAAGCACTTGGTCGCCGGGCGTGCGCGCCTTGAGTGTCTCGGGCTCGTGCTCGATCTTGTACAGGTAGGGCGACTGGTCCATATGCTCGTTTAGGCGATATGGCGTGTGACCGGCATAGAGCGTGTAGAGCACGCTGCAGAGCTCATATGTATCGATGCTAGGCGACGTTCGAAGCGGCGTCAGCTCGGGGATGTCGTTGGAGAGCATCTCGGGTGGGGCGAACTCGGGGGTGCCGTTGCGCCAGATGCCGGTGGACATGGTAAACGAGGGGTCTGAGCGCTTGATGCTCGAGCTGCCCAGATCGACCAGGCAAAGGTCAAAACTGCAGTGTGCAATCTGCTGGGCAAGGGACCGGCGCGTCGTGCGAATAATGATGTTGCGCAAGGAGATATCTCGGTGCGCAAACGGTGCATCGAGCTTTTGGACGCTCAAGAGGATCTCTCCCAGGCGTTTTCCGATTGCGGCGACGGTGTTTGCGGGAATGTGGCCACCCTCGGCAGGGTAGGTTAGTTCTGTCGCGGCATCACGAAGGGGCAGGCCTTCAATCCACTCCATAAGGATGGCCGGTACGGAGCCGGTATAGCCGTAGCCATAGGTTTTGGGAAAGCCGCCCAACAGTGAGACGGCTGCAAGATTGCGATACTCCTCGGTAAGCGTCTTGATGCCCGAGGGGCTGACGGCGGAGCCGTTTTTATCACAGCCGGTGAGGGGCCATAGCGTTTTGAGCGCAAAGGTCTCGCCCTCGGTGTTGGTGACCTTGCGAAGATGGTGGGAACCGCCGCCGACTGCCCCGCAATCCAACAGGGTGGTAAAGCGGCGAATAGTATCGGGGTCTTCGGTGGTCGCAAACATGGCGTTTGGTTCAAAGGGGGACAACGCGATGATATCCATGTCCGTGTCGTACGTCACTGGGCGATCCTTTCGAGAAAAAAGTGAATAACGATAATGTTAGTGAAAAGGTAGCGCAACCGTTGCCTTAATCGAAAAGGTGCCGTTATTTGCATGGGTTGATGCAAATAACGGCACCTTGTGCGTCGAAGATGTGTGGGCGGGCTAGTTTGTGATGCGAATGACCAAGAAGCGCGTCGTGGCGCCCAAGCAAAGCGTGTCTCCGTTGTGAATCTCGACGGGAGTGCTGGCAAAGTTGGCGGGGCGCTCGCGTCTGGGCGGTTCGATAGCCTGTCGGCAGCGGTCGACGCCCGAGATCAAAAACGATCCGTTGGTGGAGCCGAGGCCCTGCGCAAGCCAGCGTCCGTCTTGGAGCCAAATACGCAGGTGCTGGCGCGAGACGTCGGAATCGACGTCGGTGATGGCGTTCTCGTCTCCCGTCAGCGACCCGATAATGCTGCCCACCGGGTCCGTGGTAAGGGGACGCAGCGGCGGTCGTGCCGAGTTGCCCACGACGCGCAGCAGCCCCAGGCGAACGTCTCCCGTGGGGCGCGCGGTTGTCGAGAAAAACGAGGTGACGGTCGTCTCGACCGTGCCGAGTGTCGAGAGCATCTGGTCGGACACAAAGGACTTGGTGTATTCGATGGCGCGGGCGGGGTCGCCAAGGCAGCCGGTAACGATAAAAAAGACCAGATGGATGTAGAGGCGATCTTTGATGCCACTATCGTTAGCGGTCTCGATGCGCTCGACGCCGTTTCTAAAGAGTATACCGTCGACGCCGCAATTGGTAAGGGCGTCCTGCATGTCTGGGACACACGACTCCATGTAGCGTTTAGCGACCTTGCTCAGCGATTGGGGGTCGGAGCCTCGGTTTTGCATGATGAGGTTGAGTATCTGGCGCGCACTTTGTTCAAAGGGCGCAAACAGCGGCTCGGGAAGGTCACCGGGTTTTGCGTGGACGATTTCGCGTGAGATAAACGACGGGACCGCCAAGCGTTCGGAGATGAGGCGTCCACCGTAACGGGCGTTGCCGGCCATGAGAATTTGCGCGGCGTTACCGTTGTTGATGCGACCGAGTGACTTAAGCCCGGCGTACAGTGCACAAGATGGAGTGTCGGCCATTTGTTTTACCCCCCCCCTCCTCAAAAAAGCGACATTGAATACGCAAGTATCCTCAATTATAGGCGCTTTGCAGCTCGAAATGCTCGCCAGGGGGCGCGGACGGTGCAAATCGGTGTCGGATGACAGCAAATCAAAAAGCGGAGAGCGGATTAATAAGCTGGGAAAACGCGTTAGCAAGACCGTTGTGGGCAACATTTGGCATGACGTCGCTTTGGCTTTTGGTCACGGGACCGTGCGGTACCATAAACGTTAATGAACTATGACGTACGACCCGCCGAGCTTGCTCCGGCGGGCTTTTTGGCGTTGCAATGCCGGAGGAACAGCATGCTCATTCACCGTATAGCCGCGCAGCTCTACACTGCCGAGGCGCTGCAGACCGTCGAGGCCGGACTCGATGCCGGCGAGGACGTGACGCTGGCTGTGTCGCAGTCGGGCCGCACGCTTATGGCGGCCGCCCAGTTTGCGCGCCGCCCGCGTCCCACGGTCTACATTGTGAGTGGCGAGGATGCGGCCGATCGCGCCGCGCGCAGCCTTGCCGCCTACGTGGGCCTAGCGCACGTGTGCCGTTTTCCCGAGCGCAAGGACTATCCGTGGCGCGAGCAGGCGCCCGACGACGCCGTGGTAGCGCAGCGATGCGAGGCCCTGGGACGCATCGTGCGCGGGGACAACTGCATCATGGTTGCCTCGGCTCGCGCGTTGCTGCGCTGCGTGCCGCCAGTCGAGAGCCGCTACTGGGAGTCCACGATCTTTGCGGTGGGCGAGGAGATTCCCTTTGACGAGGTGCCGCATCGCCTGGTTGGCATGGGCTACACCAATGCCGGCGCCGCCGACGCGCCCGGTCTGTTCCGCGTTCACGGCGACACCGTAGAGGTGTTCCCTGCGCAGGAAAAGGCGCCCGTGCGCATCGAGTTTTTCGGCGACGAGATTGACCGCATCCGCCGCATGGTGAGTTCAACGGGGCAGACCATCGGTAACGAGGACAGTATCGAGATCTTCCCCTGCCGTGAGCTGGCGCTTACCGACGAGGCCGTCCACAACATGCATGTGGCGCTCTATCGCGCCAGCCAGGACGACAGCAAGTTGGCGGCGCTGCTCGAGATGGTGGATGCGCGCATCGTCACGCCCGAGCTCGATCGCTTTTTGCCGGTGATGTACGGCCAGACCGTGAGTCCGCTGTCGCATGTGAGCGGCAAGGCGCTCGTGGTGCTGTCCGAGCCGCGCTCGCTGTTCGATGACTGCCTGCGCGCCTACGAGGATATCGAGGCACGTGCCGGCGAGGCGGGGGTCGACCGTCTGGACGGCCTGTACGTGCGTGCCCAGCAGCTCGACTTTGGTTCCCAGCAACGCCTGAACTACGTGAGCCTGATCCGTGCCGGCGGTGCGGTGACGGCCGAGCTCAAGATTGAGCAGCCGGCCATTGCGGGCTCGGACAATCGCTTTATGACGCGCATTCAGGAAGTCGTGGGCAAGCGCTACGCCTGCGTGTTTGCCATTCCCGACCGCGGTGCGCGCGAGTCGATGGAGCTCACCTTTGGCGACGAGGGCATTACCTTTGAGGAGTCGCTGACCGCGGCGCCCGAAAATGCCGGTGCTATCGGCGACCGCGTGCGCGTGGCGGCGGCGGATTCTGCCGATCGTGCCGCACGCCAGGAGGCCCACGTTTCCATTCGCGAGCGTAAGGTCGACGCGCTCAACGCCCGCTCGCTCGAGGTGGGCGCCGCGCAGGCTGCCGCCGGCGCCGCCGTGCCCACCATCTCGCGCGGGCGCGTGACCTTTGTGGACGCTGCCCTGCCGCAGGGCGTGGTGGTGCCCGATGCCAACCTGGCCGTGTTCTCGATCGCCGACCTCAACGCCCGCATGGACGCCAACCGCGCGCGCAGCCGCCGCAAGGTTGACATCACGCAGATCACCTTCCCGTTTAAGCCGGGCGACTACGTGGTGCACGCTACCCACGGCATCGCGCTCTTTAGCGAGATCGCGCGCCAGGAAGTGGGCGGCAAGGAGCGCGACTACTTTTTGCTGGAATATGCCGACGGCGACAAGCTCTACGTGCCGCTCGAGCAGGTTGACCGCATCACACGCTATGTTGGCCCCGACGGCGACAAGCCGCGCCTGACCAGGCTCAATACCGCCGACTGGACGCGTGCCACCAACAAGGCACGCAAGAACGCCAAAAAGCTGGCGTTTGACCTGGTCGACCTGTATACGCGCCGCTCGTCGATTACCGGTATCGCCTGTCCGCCCGATACGCCCGAGCAGATCGAGATGGAGGAGAGCTTCCCCTACGACGAGACACGCGACCAGCTGGAGGCTATCGCCGACATCAAGGCCGACATGGAGGCGCCCAAGCCCATGGACCGCCTGCTGTGCGGCGACGTGGGTTTCGGCAAGACCGAGGTCGCCCTGCGCGCGGCGTTTAAGTGCGTAGACTCCGGCCGCCAAGTCATGGTGCTCTGCCCCACGACCATTCTGGCCCAGCAGCACTACGAGACGTTCTTTGAGCGCTTTGCCCCGTTTGGCCTCGAGGTCGAAGTGCTCAGCCGCTTCCGCACCCCGGCGCAGCAGAAGCGCGCGCTTAAGGCGTTTGCCGAGGGCACGATTGATGTGCTCATCGGCACGCACCGCTTGCTTTCTGCCGACGTGAACCCCAAGAACCTGGGCATGGTGATCATCGACGAGGAGCAGCGCTTTGGTGTGCAGCACAAGGAGCAGCTCAAGAACCTGCGCGAGCAAATCGACGTGCTCACGCTTTCGGCAACGCCTATTCCGCGAACCATGCAGATGGCCACGAGCGGAGTGCGCGACATGAGCCTGATCACCACACCGCCGACCGGGCGTCGTCCCGTGATCGTGCACGTGGGGGAGTACGACCCCGACGTGGTGAGTGCGGCGATTCGCCTGGAGGTGGGCCGCGGCGGTCAGGTGTACTACGTGTCCAACCGCGTCAAGACCATCGATGATGCCGTGGCGCGCGTGCACGAGGCCGCGCCCGAGGCGCGCGTGGGCGTGGCGCACGGCAAGATGAGCCCGCGCGAGGTCGAGGACGTGATGATCGAGTTCGCGACCAAGAAGATCGACGTGCTCATCGCCACGACCATCGTGGAGAGCGGCATCGACAACGCAACGGCCAACACGCTGATCATCGAGGACTCGCAGCGCTTGGGCTTGGCACAGCTCTACCAGCTTAAGGGCCGTGTGGGCCGCTCTGCCACGCAGGCATACGCGTACTTTATGTTCCCGGGCGAGCTGCCACTCACCGAGGAGGCAACGGCGCGCCTGACCGCACTTTCCGAGTTCCAGGACCTGGGCAGCGGCATGCGCATCGCCATGCGCGACCTGGAGATTCGCGGCGCCGGCTCGCTTATGGGAGCCGAACAGCACGGCAACCTGTCGAGCGTGGGCTTTGACCTGTTTACGCAGATGCTGGGCCAGGCCGTGGCTGAGGCGCGCGGCGATGACGATGCCGGCGTGGAGGCGGCGAGCGTGGGCATTAACCTACCGGCCGATTACTTCTTGTCCGAGGAGTACCTGCCGGCGGTGGATCAGCGCGTGCTCGTGTACCGTAAGCTCGCGGCGGCCGAGGACCTGGAGAGTATCGATGAGGTGCAGGAAGAGACCGAGGCCGCGCATGGCGAGCTGCCGTTGGCGGGGCTCAACCTGTTCAATCGCGCGCGCATCCGCATTCGCGGCGAGCGCCTGGGGCTCGAAAGCGTCACGCTCAGCGGCGGTCGCATCACGTTTTTGGGCGCCGACGTGCCCAAGAAGGTGGCCTATGAGCTTAAGACTCGCTATGGCGCGGTGAACTTTCCCAAGAGCCGCAAGCTGTCGGTGCCCTACAAGGCAGGCGCCGGCGCGGGCAGCGGCCTGGGTCGCGGCCTCGACGCCAACGACGGCACCGGCCCCGTGGCCGCGGCACTCATGCTGCTGCAGCAGCTGGGCGCTAGTGATGATGACTAGCGAGTCGACGTTGCAAACACCCCATTTGGGCGCTCTGGTTCCATCGAAAGGAAAGCATGTTCGGATACATCCATAAGAAAGATGCCGCCATTATCGCGGTTGTCCTGTGTCTTTGTCTGGGCGTGGGCAGTTTCTTCGATTATCAGATCTCGAGCGCGCTGTTCAGCATCGGCAGCATGTACGGCCGCTTTATCGAGGCCGCCGGCGAGCTGCCGTTCGAACTGACGGCGAGCGTCGCGGGCGTTATGCTCGTGCGCTCGGCACGCCCCGATTCCAAGACGAGCAAGTGGCTTGCTGCGCTGGGCGTTCTGATCAACGTTGGCCTGGCCGGCTACGAGATCGTTTCGTCTCTGAAGGTTGGCGGCAAACTCATTGCCGTTCAGCTGGTGCTGACGTTTGTGCTGGTTATCGCCGCCAACCTCATCGTCTATCGCCTCACGCGCACGACCGAGCCCGACGAGCTCACGCGCTGGGCGTTGATGGTGCTTGCCGTGTGGGTCGCTCAGGCCA
>CATYJA010000068.1:0-9352 GCA_958407545.1 uncultured Collinsella sp.
ACCTTGCCGGCGTGGTGCGCATCCTCGATATGAAGGAGCGTGCCGAGGAGCGCGAACGCGAGAACGAGAAGCTCCGCTCCCGCGTACGCCAGCTCGAGGACGAGCTGCACGAGTACAAGATGCAAAAGAAGATCACCGCCCTGGCCCCGCGCGACGGCTCAGTTAACCCCGAGCAAGTCATGCGCAAGCTTTTGGGCGCGGGAACCGATCTTTAGTTACGGCGGCTCTACGACGCAAATCCTAACAATATGAGAGTGGATAATCTCCCACTTTTGGTCCGCTTGAGGGCTAGAAACGGGAGGTTATCCACTCCCATTTTTGGCTGGCACTTGGGGACGTTCCTTCTGTGCCGGCACTTTGGGACACTCCTTGCGCCAATATCGCCCTGTGCTTTACCGAGATAAAGTGAACGCGCAGATTCGTAACCCGCTGGCAACCGTTCTATGGCACGATATTGAACGAATGTATGCTATGCGCCCAAATCTTTTGGGCAGAGTGGGAGACAGTATGGTCAAGCTGTACGAGGACGGCATCTACCTGCGCGGCGGCAGCGAGGTTGTGCCTGCGGCCGAGGCTGCCGAGCGCGGTATTACGCAGACGCCCGAGGATGCCAAGCGCGGCACCATCGCGTATTCGATCCTTCAGGCACACAATACGTCCGGCGACCCCGAGGCGCTCAAGATTCGCTTCGATGCCATGGCGAGCCACGACATCACCTTTGTCGGCATCATCCAGACGGCGCGCGCCTCGGGCATGGAGCAGTTCCCGCTGCCCTACGTGCTCACCAACTGCCATAACTCGCTGTGCGCCGTGGGCGGCACCATCAACGAGGACGACCACGTCTTTGGCCTTTCTGCGGCCAAGAAGTACGGCGGCATCTTCGTTCCGCCGCACATCGCCGTCATCCACTCCTTTATGCGTGAGAACTTCGCCGGTTGCGGCAAGATGATTCTGGGTTCCGACTCGCACACCCGCTACGGCGCTCTGGGCACCATGGCCGTTGGCGAGGGCGGCGGCGAGCTGGCAAAGCAGCTGCTGTGCGACACCTACGATGTCGCCTATCCCGGCGTCGTGGCCATCTACCTCACGGGTGCCCCGCGTTCCGGCGTCGGCCCGCACGATGTGGCGCTCGCCATCATCCGCGCTGTCTTTGCCAAGGGTTACGTTAAGAACAAGGTCATGGAGTTTGTGGGCCCGGGCATCGCGAACATGACGACCGATTACCGCAACGGCGTCGATGTCATGACCACCGAGACCACCTGCCTGTCGAGCATCTGGGCCACCGACGAGGACACGCGCGCGTTTTTGGCCATGCACGGCCGCGGCGACGACTACCGCGAGCTCAAACCCGCCGATGTTGCCTACTACGACGGTTGCGTCGAGGTCGACCTGTCGAGCATCAAGCCCATGATCGCGCTGCCGTTCCATCCTTCCAATGGCTTTGAGATCGACGAGCTCAACGAGAACCTCGAGGACATCCTGCACGAGGTGGAGCTCGAGGCTGCCAAGATCGGCGAGGGTAAGACGCACTTTAGCCTGCTCGACAAGATCGTCGACGGCAAGCTGCACGTGCAGCAGGGCGTTATCGCCGGCTGCTCGGGCGGCAACTACGACTCCGTGGTCCAGGCTGCCCGCGTGCTCAAGGGCGCCAACACCGGCTGCGGCGAGTTCTCGCTGTCGGTCTATCCCACGAGCCAGCCCGTGGCACTCGAGCTTACACGCCGCGGCTATATCTACGACCTGATGGAGGCTGGCGCGATCGTGCGCACGGCGTTCTGCGGCCCGTGTTTCGGTGCCGGCGACACGCCCGCTAACAACGGCCTGTCCATCCGCCACACCACGCGCAACTTCCCCAACCGTGAGGGTTCCAAGCCGGGCAATGGCCAGCTGAGCGCGGTGGCCCTGATGGACGCCCGCTCCATTGCGGCGACGGCTGCCAACGGCGGCGTCCTGACGCCGGCGACCGACCTGCCCGAGGAGACCTGGGACGAGGCCTGCGAGTACACCTTTGACGACGCGCCGTACAAGAAGCGCGTGTACTGGGGCTTTGGCAAGGCTGAGCCGGCCGACGAGCTGGTCGAAGGCCCCAACATCAAGCCGTGGCCCGCGATGGAGCCTCTCGGCGACGATATCCTGCTCAAGGTGTGCTCCAAGATCATGGACCCGGTCACCACGACTGACGAGCTCATTCCTTCGGGCGAGACGAGCTCCTTCCGCTCCAATCCGCTGGGCCTGGCAGAGTTTACGCTGAGCCGTCGTGATCCGGCCTACGTGGGCCGCTCCAAGGAGGTTGACGCGGTGGAAAAGCGCCGCGTTGCCGGCGAAGCAGCAGGCGACCTGGCGGCACTCGATGCCGAGCTTGCCGGTGTGTTTGAGGCGCTGACCGGCGCGGGTGTCGCGGCCGATGCCAAGGCGACTGAGTACGGCTCCATGCTCTATGCCAAGAAGCCCGGTGACGGTTCTGCCCGCGAGCAGGCCGCGAGCTGCCAGCGCGTAATTGGCGGTCTGGCCAACATCGTCCACGAGTACGCCACCAAGCGCTATCGCTCCAATGTGATGAACTGGGGCATGGTGCCCTTCCAGATGGAGGCCGAGCCCAGCTTTGAGGTGGGCGATTACGTCTTCGTGCCGGGTATCCGTGCCGCGCTCGATGGCGACCTAAAGGACATCGCCGCCTACGTGGTGCGTGCCGACGGTGCGGTTGAGCAGATTGAGCTCTACATTGCCGATATGACGGCAGAGGAGCGTGCCATCGTCAAGGCCGGCTGCCTGATCAACTACAACAAGTTCAAGGCCGCTGCCGAGTAACGCACTTAATTGTCCGCCCGGGGCTTACCCTTTCCCGCCCGCTCACGCGCTTCGCGAGGGTCGCGTTCGGGAAAGGGTAAGCCCCGGGCTACATTTCTGCGTTCTCGTTGGGTCTTGAGGGACGCTAATAAATGGGCTTGCTTGATGCCGCCTCTGTTAATGGGGCGGCTTCTTTTTGTCGAAAACCACCACAAAGGGAACAGGCGCCTTTGTGGTGGTGGGGAACGAGCTCGATGTTGTTGTGATTGTTGAGCGGTATGTTAATGAGCGTCTCTACAGAATTTCATCTGGGCTGGCGGGTTTGGTTGTTTTGGGGATGCCGAGTTTGGATGACGCGAAATCGTCAACATTGTCCTTAATTCCGTCTTTGGTGTAGACGGTGACCATATAGGTGCTGTGTCCGAATTCGCCCTTGTCGCGTGTTGCCCAGGCATCCCAGTAGGCGGCCCTGTTTCGCCCTTTGATTTTTCCGACACGGCGGAGTTCTGTTCGCTTTAATTTCTGGTTGCTATAGATGGTTCGACCGGCCTCCTCGGTGAGCCCGCACTGTCCAAGCATCTTGTCGAGGACTTGGTTCATGTGGCGCTCATCGGTGTTTGGTGCGTAGTCGTAGGCAAGGCCGATGGAGTCGAGTGGCTGGTCGTCGATTAGATAGTTTAGCGCCTGAGGTCCAAGGCAGAAATAGGGGGAGCATCCGTCGATCTGACCGAGCAACGGTAACTTGGACTGCCAAAGTCCGGTGGGAATTGCATATTCGTAGAACACGCCACGGCAGACAAAGGAGAGCGAGGTGGCACGCGAGCCGGCGTCGATCATCCCGCAAAGATCGAAGGGCGAGGCGATACCAAAAGAAAAGGGCGTGATGACGATAAGGAAGAGCATCACGATGGGTATGGCGAGAATGGCGATGACGTTGCGACCGGTGGAATGAGGCGGCTTCATATGCGCTCCTCGAGACAAAGATCTGTTGAGGATAGGCAGAAATGGATATGTTCAGAGAACAATTCAAGTTTAATCTCATGGCGCGAGATGGTCGACCGTTAGCGTCGAAAACCACCACAAAGGTGCCTGTCCCCTTTGTGGTGGTTCTCGGTTTGTCTCGATTTGTAACAGATAGAGCTCTATTTGCCGAGTAGATGTTACAGATTGAGACAAACGGTTGCCACTGGTCATTTTCTCTCGATCTGTAACATCTAGGATCAAAAATGGCTGCTAGATGTTACAGATCGAGATGGTAGTGCGCCTGGGCAGCGGCGGGCTGACATCTCAGTACCCTATCCATCAATCACTCAGAAAATCTTATATATAGAGACTTAGATTTGTGTATAAGATTGTACAAAGCTGGCAACAATACTTCTCGAACAACGTGAAGCCGCCCCGTAGGGCGGCCACCCCAAGAGAGGTGATTCCATGAGAATCGATAAGCTAGCAATGACGTCGCGCGAGGCGCTGCAGACCGCCATGAGCACGGCTGCCGATGCGCAGGCCGGCGCGGTGGAGCCGATTCACTTGCTGTCCGCCCTGCTCGGTGCCGGTGAACGCAACATCTCCGTGATCATCGAGCGTATCGGCGCCGACCCGGCCCAGCTCGCACGCTCCACACAAGATGCCATCGACCACGCGCCCAAGGTTTCGGGCGAGGGCCAGCAGATGGGTCTTTCCAACGAGCTCGTCCGCGTCATCGAAAAGGCCGAGAAGAAGGCCACCAAGATGGGCGACAGCTTTGTGGTGACCGAGCATCTGCTGATGGCGCTTGCCGAGGACAAGGGCGAGGCGGGCCGCGTACTGCGCGACGCCGGCGTCACCAAGGAGCGCATCGAGCAGGTCTACGAGGAGCTGCGTGGCGATGACCGCGTGACATCTGCCGAGGACAAGACCCAGTTTGAGGCACTGGAGCAGTACGGTCGCAACATCTGCGATCTGGCCCGCGCCGGCAAGCTCGACCCGGTCATCGGCCGTACCGACGAGATCCGCCGTACCATCCAGGTCCTGTCCCGTCGCACCAAGAACAACCCCGTGCTCATCGGCGAGCCGGGCGTCGGCAAGACGGCCATCGTCGAGGGCATCGCCCAGCGTATCGTGGCCGGCGACGTGCCGAGCACCCTGCGCGACCGCGACCTCATCGAGCTCGACATGAGCGCGCTGGTCGCCGGCGCCAAGTACCGTGGCGAGTTCGAGGACCGCTTGAAGGCCGTACTCAAGGAAGTCCAGAAGTCCGAGGGCAAGGTCATCCTGTTCATCGATGAGCTCCACACCATCGTGGGCGCGGGTGCCACCGAGGGCTCCATGGACGCCGGCAACATCCTCAAGCCGGCGCTCGCCCGTGGCGACCTGCACGCGATCGGCGCGACCACGCTCGACGAATACCGCAAGTACATCGAGAAGGACGCGGCGCTCGCCCGTCGTTTCCAGACCGTTATTGTGAGCGAGCCTACCGTCGAGGACACCATTTCGATCCTGCGTGGTCTGAAGGAGAAGTACGAGATCTTCCACGGTGTGCATATCACCGATAGCGCGCTCGTGGCAGCTGCCGACCTCTCCGATCGCTACATCGCCGACCGCTTCCTGCCCGACAAGGCCATCGACCTGGTCGATGAGGCGGCAAGCCGCCTACGCATGGAGCTCGACAGCATGCCGGTCGAGATCGACGCCACCACGCGTCAGCTCACTCAGCTGCAGATCGAGGAACAGGCGCTCATGAAAGAGACCGATGACGCCTCCAAGGAGCGTCTGGAGGCCCTGCGCCAGGAGATTGCCGAGGTCCAGGAAAAACTCAACGTGCAAAAGGCCGGCTGGCTCAACCAAAAGAACGCCATCGACCACGTACAGGAGCTCAAGGGGCAGCTCGACGAGGCCAAGAGCGAAGAGGAGCGCGCGACGCGCAACGGCGACCTGGGCCGTGCGTCCGAGCTGCGCTACTCCGTGATTCCGGGCCTGCAGCAGCAGATTCAGGATTCCGAGGCTGCGCTCGAGGCACAAAAGCAGCAGGATGGCGAGGGCCTCAACGAACAGGTGACCTCTGATGAGATCGCCGAGGTCGTGAGTGCCTGGACCGGCGTGCCCGTGTCCAAGATGATGCAGGGCGAGCTCGACAAGCTGAAGGGCTTGGAGGGCGAGCTGCATAAGCGCGTCATCGGCCAGGACGAGGCCGTCTCCGCCGTCGCCGCAGCTGTGCGCCGCAGCCGTGCGGGCCTCTCCGATCCGGACAAGCCCATTGGCAGCTTCTTCTTCCTGGGCCCCACCGGCGTGGGTAAGACCGAGCTCGCCAAGGCTCTAGCCGAGTGCCTGTTCGATGACGAGCGCGCACTCGTGCGTATCGACATGTCCGAGTATATGGAGAAGTTCAGCGTCCAGCGTCTGATTGGTGCGCCCCCGGGATACGTGGGCTACGACGAGGGCGGTCAGCTCACCGAGGCCGTGCGCCGTCGTCCGTACTCTGTGATCTTGCTCGACGAGATGGAGAAGGCTCATCCGGATGTCTTTAACGTGCTGTTGCAGGTGCTCGACGACGGTCGCCTGACCGACGGTCAGGGTCGCCAAGTGTCCTTCAAGAACACGATTATCATCATGACGTCTAACGTGGGCTCCAAGGCTATCGCCGAGCTTTCCGGCAAGGACGAAGAGGAGATGCGCCATCAGGTCGACGCGGCTATGGCTCAGACCTTCCGCCCCGAGTTCCTCAACCGTATCGACGATATCGTGGTGTTCCATCCGCTCGGCATGGCGCAGATCGAGAAGATCGTTGATATTCAGCTTGCCGACGTCCGCGCGCGCCTGGCCAAGGAGCGCATGACGCTTGCCATCACCCCGGCGGCCAAGCAGATGCTCGCCGTGGGCGGCCTGGACCCGGTCTTTGGCGCCCGTCCGCTCAAGCGTCTGGTCCAGCGCGAGGTCGTGGATGCCATCGCCGCCGCTATCATCGACGGCACGGTGCGCGAGGGCGATCAGGTGACGGTCGATGCCGACAAGGACGGCGGTTTTGCCGTCGTGTGCGACAACACGCCGGCGGCCACCTACGAGGTCCCCGACGCCGAGTAGATTTTGGGCCATGCCTTAAAATTTGCCAGTCGTCTCTAAACGCCAGGGGCGGCGGATCCAATTGGGTCCGCCGCCCTTTTTCGTGCGACAATCGATGGTGTTAAACGTGAGTACATGGCAAGGAGCTATGCAGATGAAAGACGAGAACAAGACGAACGCACCGGTGGCTGAGGCAGTGCCCGCCGCACCCAAGCTTGCACCTAAGCCGGCACCCAAGCCGCGCGATCCCTACATACGCGCCGAGAACGAGGACGACGACGGCTACGATCCCTACAGCGATCGCCGCCCCGAGCGCGAGCCGATGTTCGAAGCCGATCCGTGGCGCTGAGTGCCACCCAAAAGGCCACCAATAAGTTGCGGTGAAATAGGGACTGTTTTGCGGTTTGACCAGCAAAAACAGTCCCTATTTCACCGCAACTGCGTTAGGGATTTTTCTGCAGGGGAGGGTAGTCAAAAAAGCCCCGTCCCAAATTGACTGCTCGGGGAGTCGCATTCGAGCTCGGTTGTCCTCTTAGCCACTCGATATCCTTCGGAGCAATAACGGTGATAAAACTTGCTTAAGTGCTAATCAAACTACACACAATCTTGCTCTCTAGCTAATCAAGAATCAGTATAATTTTGATTAGCTAGAGAGCAAGATTGGAGAATCATGGCATTCAACGACTTGATCGCCCAGAAAATAAAGGACTTTGAACAGCAGGGGGTTCCGCAGGTCTTTGAGCGAGACCTTGATCTGGGAAACCCACAGGAGCCAAAGCGCGACAACATCGTAAATGTGGTTGTGGGGGCCCGCCGTTGTGGAAAGACGTATCGCCTGTATCAGGAGATGCAGCGGCTTCAGGGCCGGGGCGTCGAGCTTGACCGGATGCTTTACTTTAATTTTGAGGACGAGCGCTTGCGCCCGTATGAGTCATCGCTGCTGGCGGACGTGCTCGACACGTTCTATGCGCTGTATCCTGCTGCTCGAACCGAGGGCGCTTACATTTTCTTTGACGAGATCCAGGAAATTCCCGAATGGGGTGCGTTTCTGCGGCGTGTAGTCGATACGGAGAAAGCGACCGTCTATGTGACGGGATCTTCTTCCAAGATGCTGTCCTCAGAGCTTAAGAGCGAGTTCAGGGGTCGTTCTCTTATACGGGAGCTTTTTCCGTTGAGTTTTTCGGAATACGTTCGGTATAAGACGGGGAGCGTTTTCGAGCCAGATGCGACCTTTTCCCCAAGCGATGCAGCGCTGCTTCGACATCATCTGATCGGATATCTTGAACGAGGGGGATTCATCGCGACGCTTGAGCAGACGCCCGCAGACGCGATTCAGCTGCTACAGGAATATGCTTCGCGAACGGTCGCTATGGACGTCATTGAGCGTTACGACGTCAAGAACCCTCGCCTGGCATCGCTGTTCTTGACGCGGTGTATGGCATCTTCGGGACGAGAGCTGTCAGTGAACAAAGTGTACAACGAGTTCAAGAGCAGACAGATACCCGTCAGTCGTAATTCGCTCAGCGATTTACTTGAGTATTATGAGGATGCCTACCTGTTATTTTCTGTGCCGGAGTTCACGCGTTCATTGGCAAATAACATGCGGTCTGCGTCTAAGGTCTACGCTGTCGACCCTGCGATGTTTGGAGCATTCTCTCCCGCATCGGCATTGGACCAGGGCCAGAGGCTCGAGACCGCAGTGTTCAATGCGCTAAGAAGAAGGACTCCCGCGGTGAGGACCGGCTCGGTCTGCCGCCTGCTGATCAAAGAGAAGAGCAAAAGCCATGAGGTGGACTTTGTGGCTGGGGACGCACTTCTCATGCGGGCTTATAGCCTGACTCAGGTGAGTGTGGATATGGCAAGTGAGAAAACGCGCGAGCGCGAAATTGCCGCGCTTGATGCCTCGATGGCCCAGTTCGATCTTGGCGAGTCGGCAATCGTTACCATGGATGAGCAGGCCGATATTCCATGCGAGCACGGTGCGGTACACGTTGTGCCCGCATGGAAGTGGCTCCTTGCCTAATCATCTACGGATCTGTGGGGCCAGGACCTCCTGGCCCCTTTATCACGGTTGGGGAGCACCATGATGCGCCCGGCTAGTCTTGGGCTTTGATGCTCGGCATCAGAATCTGGGCGAGGTAGTCGCATTCGAGCTTGGTGGCGGCGTCGGCCTTGCCGTCTTTGCCGACCAGCACGTTCTTGATCTGGCTATAGGTGTAGCGGTTGCCGGTCGTGAGCTCGACAAGCTCAATCGCCGTATCCATGGGGTAGGTCGACACGGGGTCTTGCGTCCGTCCGTTGATGGTCTGGGGCACCACGTACGGATAGACGGGGCCGCTGACGTAGACGGTGTAGCCGTTGCCGAGGTTTGCGGCACCCAAAACCGCGTCGCCCTCATCGGGCGTAAAGCTCTCGCCCTCGCGCACCGCGACGAGCGTCACGAGCGGTGTGTTGGTGTCGCCGTCCAGATAAATGCACAGCGTGCTGCCGTTTTGCCAAGTCGCGACTTTGCCGTACCACTCAACGG
>CATYJA010000069.1:0-9316 GCA_958407545.1 uncultured Collinsella sp.
ATCCGCAAGATGCGCGCCATCAAGGACGCCGAGGAGATCGAGCTCATGCGCCATGCGCAGTCGATCACCGATGCCGCCTTCCAGCATATGCTCGGCTTTATTAAGCCCGGTATGACCGAGAAGCAGGTTCGCAACGAGCTCGAGAACTTTATGTTCGCCAACGGCGCCGACAGCCTGGCCTTCGGCTCCATCGTGGCGAGCGGTCCCAACACCGCCAACCCGCATGCCGTGCCGAGCGATCGCGTGATCGAGAAGGGCGATTTCGTCCTCATGGATTACGGCGCGGGCTACTGTGATTACCGCTCCGACATGACGCGCACCGTCGTGATGGGCGAGCCCACGCAAGAGCAGCTCGACCTGTACGCACTCGTGCGCCGCACGCACGAGGAATGCGTCGCCGCCATTCATCCGGGCGTCGAGGGCAACGACATCTTCAAGCTTTCCAAGAAGATTATCGGCGATGCCGGCTATGGCGATTATTACAACCATGGTCTGGGTCACGGCGTGGGCATCGACATCCATGAGCTGCCCAACTTCAACCGCAGCAAGAACACCATCGAGGTCGGCTCGGTTATCACCATGGAGCCCGGCGTGTATCTGCCCGGTGTGGGCGGCGTGCGTCTGGAGGACTACGGCGTGGTCACCGAGAACGGCTACGAGCCCTTCACCAAGACCCCGCACGACCTGCACGTCATTGATTGCTAGCCCATTTCGATAGATTTTTGGGGCGGGGCGTCCGGAGCAATTCGGGCGCCCCGCGTTCTCTTTTTATGCGCTCGCTGCAGGCGCCGTCTGCAAGTGTATAATTTCGGTCGTATGTAATTTGGACGCTTGTGCGTTCTGCCCATAACAAGAAAGGTCGCTATGCCTACCATTTCTACCGCCGACTTCAAGAACGGCCTCGGTCTCCGCATTAAGGACAAGGTCTACACCATCGTCGAGTTCCAGCATGTCAAGCCGGGCAAGGGTGGCGCGTTTGTGCGCTACAAGACCCGCGACATCAAGAGCGGCCGCGTCGTCGAGAACACCTGCAACGCCGGCACCAAGTTCGAGAGCGTCATGCTCACCACCCGTGAGTTCCAGTACCTCTACAACGATGGCGCCGACTACATCTTCATGGACAACGAGACCTATGAGCAGGTTCCCGTTCCCGAGGACATGGTGGGCGAGAACTCCAAGTGGCTGCGCGAGAACGACATCTGCCAGCTGCTCTTCGCCGACGATGAGCTCATGGGCGTGACGCCGCCGATGTTCATCGAGACCACCATCGTCCAGACCGACCCGGGCTTTAAGGGCGACACCGTCCAGGGTTCCACCAAGCCGGCCACGATTGACACCGGCGCTGTCATCCAGGTCCCCATGTACCTCAACGAGGGCGAGGTCATCAAGGTTGACACCCGCGACGGCAAGTTCGTCTCCCGCGTCTAGCAACCAACTCTTCTAGGAGGACTCATGCCCCAGGAAATCAAGATTGACGGCATCGGCATTTCGCCCGATGTTCTGACCGCCATCGTCTCGCGCGCCGTGTCGGATGTCGAGGGCATCGCCTCCGTTGGCGTCAAGGACCTTGCCACCAACCTTGTCTCCATGATGCTCTCGTCCAAGGCCCCGGCTTCCGAGCCGGCGGTCGAGGCCGAGGTCGTCGGCGACAAGCTCGCACTCACCGTGCGTGTCGTGGTGTTCTTTGGCTATCCGTTCAAGAAACTCGCCGAGGCCGTTCGCGCCGCCGTGGTCGCCGCCATCGATGCCCAGGTGGGCGTCGAGGTCGAACGCGTTGACGTTTGCATCGACGGCCTCGTTTTCCCCAAGGAGTAACCTTTGAGCCTTAAGGTTTATCGCGGGCGCACGCTTGCCCGCAGTCAGGCGCTGCAGCTGCTGTTCCAGGCCGAGGCCACGGACAGCCCGCTCGAGCGCGTCCTCGAGGGCGATTTCCTGATTTCGAAGGGTCCCCTCGACCCCTATGCGTTGGAGCTTTGCCGCGGTGCCTACGAGCACATTGATCGCATCGATTGTGCTCTGCGCGCCGTCGCCAAGAACTGGGATCTTATGCGCATGCCCGGTGCCGACCGCAACCTGCTGCGTATCGCCGTTTACGAGATGCGTTTCCTCACCGACGAGGAGGTCTCGGACGCCATCGTGATCAACGAGGCCGTCGAGCTTGCCAAGGCCTATGGCACCGACCAGTCCGCGTCGTTCGTCAACGGCGTTCTGGGTAAGATCGCTCGCAGCGAGGAGCTGCCGGGCGAGGACCTGTACCAGGAGCTGCTGGCCGAAGATCGCGCTCGCGAGGAGGCACAGGCTGCCGAGGCTGCTGCAAAGGTTGCAGCCGCTCAGGCTGAGGCTGGCGTGCTGGCCGAGGATGCGGACGCCGCCGAGGCTGACTTCGACTCCGTCGAGGAGTAGCCATGCCAGAGGGTTCTGTCCGTAACTTCGACGAGATCTCGGACCGCTTGGACCAGATCATCGCTACCGTTCGCTCCAAGGATACCTCCTTGGAGCGTTCACTCGATCTGTTTGACGAGGCGATTGAGCTGGGCTCCCGTGCGGTCGACATGGTCGACAAGTTTGAGCTGACGCCGCGTGAGGCCGACAAGCTCGAGCAGGAATACGATGAGGATGCGGCAAACGAATCCCAGGATAGCTAGGCCGCATCTCCGGATACGAATGGTTGATGGCATTCATGAAACGCGTGCGTCTTGATGACGAACTGATTTCACAGGGCATCTGCGCCGATCGCGCGGATGCCCTTCGCACTCTTATGGCCGGCTTGGTCTCGAGTGGCGGCGAGCGCTTGACTTCGCCGGGCCTTAAGGTGATCCCGGGGCTGCCGCTGCACGTTAAGGGGCGCATTCCATATGTTGGCCGCGGCGGTCTTAAGCTCGAAGGCGCGCTTGATGCGTTTGGTATCAATCCGACGGGCCTTGCCTGTCTGGATGTGGGCTGCTCTACCGGCGGCTTTACCGATTGCTTGCTCAAGCGCGGAGCTGCGACCGTTGTCTCGGTGGACGTGGGTCGCGCCCAGTTCGATTGGTCGTTGCGTCAGGACGATCGCGTGACGCTGCATGAGCGCACAAACGTGACGCAGCTGCCTGAGCTTGGCTATGCCGGCGCCATCGACCTGGCAGTGTGTGATGTCTCGTTTACCAGCATCGCGAACATTATCGATGCGGTGCTGGCGTGCCTGGCGCCTACGGGTGCATTCTGCACGCTCGTAAAGCCGCAGTTTGAGGCTCCGGCGGCGCTGGTGGGCGAGGGCGGCATTGTGACCGATCCCGCCGTGCGCCGCGATACACTCGTGGCGGCGGTTGAACTCTTTGCTGCCAAGGGCCTCTTCCCGGTCGATGTGTGCGTGTCACCCATTCATGGTGCCAAGGGCAACGTTGAGTTTTTCCTGTACGGCATGAGGTTTGCCCCCGGCGACCGCACCGACGACGAGCTTCAATCCCAGGTATCGGTTTTGAGCGAGAAAGCTGCAACGCTATGAAGGTCTTTCTGGTTCCCAATTACTACAAGCAAGAGGCGGTCGAGAGCGGCCTGATGCTCGAGCTTTGGCTGACGCGCCAGGGCTATGAGGTCGCATGGGCTGCCGACCAGCGATCGAAGATTCAAAGCACGCCTGATATTGACGGCTCCGATCTGGTCATTACGCTCGGCGGCGACGGTACGTTGCTGCGCGCTGCCCGCATCCTCAACCATCGCGAGATTCCTATCCTCGGTCTTTCCTATGGTCACCTGGGCTTTTTAACTGCTGCGAGCCCCGAGGAGCGCGACATTCTGCAGGTCGTGAGCGACGCCCTTTCCGGCGAGCTGCACGTGAGCCGTCGCGCCACCATCGCCGCGGATATCGTGTCCGTGCGCGAAGACGGTACAAAGGATGTCGTGCGCACCTTCGCCCTCAACGACATGGCGCTTACCCGCGGTCCGCTGTCCGATATGGTCGAGTTCGACATCACGGTGTCCGGCCACCATATCGATCGCCTGCGTGGCGACGGTGTGGTCGTGTCCACGGCGACTGGTTCTACGGGTTACGCGCTCAGTGCCGGCGGCCCCATCGTGAGTCCCGACTATACGGGCATGGTGTGCGTACCCATTGCTCCGCACACCATTCAAGCTCGCGCTTTCTTGACTTCGCCGAGTGATGTCGTCGAAATCTTTATGTCTGATGACCGTCCGAGTGTTCCGGCGATCGCTATCGATGGACAGTTTATTACCTGCGATGGCACCGTTGAGAGCGTGGCTGTGCGTCGCGGGCCCGGAGATGTGCTGCTGCTCGATTATGGCCCCGAGAGCTTCTATAACTCGGTGAGCCGCGTATTCTACGGAGTCCGTCATGATCGATGAGCTGCAGGTTTCTAACATTGCACTCATTCGCGAGGCGACGCTAGTGCCGAGTGCCGGTCTGACTGTCCTGACCGGCGAGACCGGCGCCGGCAAGACCGCGTTGCTCTCGGCCCTCAAGCTTATTTTGGGCGAGCGCGCGGATTCGTCGACGGTGCGCGAGGGCGAGGCGCTTGCTAGCGTTGAGGCGCGGCTGTTCGACGGTCCACACGACACGGAGGGTTTCACGGTCCAGCGTAGCCTTTCTGCCGAGGGCCGCAGCCGCGTGAAGATTGACGGCCGCATCGCCAGCGTGCGCGAGCTTTCGGAGCGCGTTGGCGTGATGATGGATCTGTGCGGCCAGCACGAGCACCAGCGCTTGCTCGACCCGGCGCATCACGTTGCGATGGTCGATGCCTGGGCGGGACGCTCTGCGCTCGAGGCGCTGGATGCGTACCGCGCCTGCTTTAAGGCATCGCGTGCTGCCGCCAAGGAGGTTCGACGTGTCGAAGAGGCCTCGCGTGCGCAGGGGAGTCGCGTCGAGGAGGCGCGCTTTGCCCTCGAGCGCATCGGCGAGGTCGACCCCAAGCCGGGCGAGTATGAGGAACTCGAGGAACTGCTGCCGCGCTCCGAACATGCCGAGGTACTGGTTGCCACGGCTAACGATGCCCATGCATCGCTTGCCTCCGAAGGGGGAGCGCTCGATGCCGTGAACAGTGCCGTGGCAGAGCTTTCCCGTATGGCTGCCGTCGATCGCAAGCTGGGCGACATTGCCGATGCGCTTTCGGATGCCTGTATTTCCCTTGAGGATTGCGCGAACGAGCTTCGTTCCTATCGCGATGGCGTCGCCTTTGACCCGCGCGAGCTCGCTCGCATGCGTGAGCGGTATTCCGACCTCAAGGGCCTGTTGCGTCAGTGGGGTCCCACCATGGACGATGTTTTTGCCATGCGCGATCGCTCGCAAGAGCTGCTGTCCCTGGTCGATGATGGCGATGAACAGATCAGAAAGGCGCGTGAGGCACTCGGGAGCGCCGAGCACGAGTTGTTTGCCGCTGCCAAGGCACTTAAGCGCGCCCGTAATACGGCGGCCCCGCGCTTCTGCCACGAGGTGGGCCGCCAGATGGCTCGCCTGGAGATGGGCGGCGCCGAGCTCGTCTGGGAGTCACGTGATCTTCCCCGTGCTGAGTGGACGCCGGTTGGTCCTTCGAGCTACGAGCTGCTATACCGCAGCGGTGCCGGTTTGACGCCGCGCCCCCTGCGCCGCATTGCGTCGGGCGGCGAGCTCAGCCGCGTCATGCTGGCAAGCAAGGTTGTTCTCGGCAATGCGGACGGCGTCGACACTCTGGTATTCGACGAGGTCGATGCCGGTGTCGGCGGCTCTACGGCTCGTGCTCTTGCTGGTGTGCTGGCCGATCTTGCCGCTACTCATCAGGTCATCGTCGTAACGCACCTTGCGCAGGTTGCGGTCATGGCCGACAAACATTATGTTGTCAGTAAGGAACCGGGCGATGTTCCCCAGACGCATTTGGACGAGGTAACCGGCGAAGCGCGTACCGCCGAGATCGCCCGCATGTTGAGCGGCGATCAATCGGAGGCAAGCCTGGCGCACGCCAGGCAGATGCTTGCGGAGGCGCGTGCCTAGGCGGAGCCGCCACATGCATGTCCAACCCGGCCGCCACGAAACGGGTCCATCTACTACGTTTGGTAGGGCATCGGCAACTATGCCAAGAATTGCAAAAAGAAAACCGCAGGTAGAACACCTGCGGTTTTCTCTATTTTGGGTGTATGGTTGGCGGTTGCGGTTAAACGTAGTAGATGGGCGGGTTTCGTGACGAGAGGCGTCTATCGGCACCCCAATCTACCTACTCAACGACCTTGTCCGGCTGGATGAGCTCCTCGTAGTAGCTGATATGCTCACGCGCGTCTTCAATCTCGGGCAGCAGGAAGTTGTAGATGACCTCGATGATCATCGTGGCGCTCATCTTGGAGAACGCGAAGTCGCCCGTTGTCAGCAGTGCTTCGTGGTTGACGGTATTAAAAGTGTAGTCTGCCCGGCGCGCGAGTGGAGACTTGCTGTCGCTGCTGATGACGACTACGGTTGCGCCGCAGTCGCGAGCCGCTTTTGCCATGCGATTCAGTCGGCGCGATTTGCCGGAGTTTGAGATTAGCACGATGACGTCACCCGGGCGCAACGTGAGCGCAAAGCCGATTGATGTCTCGCTAATGGTACTCGTCATGCAGCGCAGACCCAGCTGCGAAAACTTAAATGTCGCGTCGAGCGCGACCGCGTTTGTATTGCCCACGGCGGCGAACTCAATAACGCTGGCATTCTTAAGCGCGTGTACAACTGCGGTCAACGTGTCGTGATCAATGCCGTCGATGGTCGCATTAAGCTCACTCACCTTGGCGGCGAGGATATTTTTAAGGCTCTGCTCCATGTTGTCGAGCGAGACCTCGTCGGTCAGGCCCTCGTTGCGCTGACTCTCTAAGTCGCGTGCCAAAGAAAACTGAAAGCTGCGGAAGCTGCCAAAGCCCAGCTTGCGGCAGAAACGCGAAACGGTCGCCTCGGACGTGGCGGCAGCGCGCGAGAGCTGAGCGGCCGTGAGGCGTGGCGCTTCGGACTGGTGCTCCAATATATAGTCGACAATGCGCTGCTCGGACTCGCTGTATCCCTGATGGGTACTAATGAGGGAAAGTGCGCTCTTGCTACTATCGGTCATGGATGGCTCCTGGTTGGCATGAAAATCTAGCTTGATTTGCAATGCCATAGTATACGGGCATTTTCAATTACAAGATACACCTTGCCGTTTCAAGTGTTGATGGTAAACTTTCACTTGCCGTTTACGGTTATGAAAGAACCTTTCACCGGAGAATTGCGCCTTGTCTCTTCTCACTCGGACGGTAGGTTGGTATCTTTCAAGTGTGGAAAAACGCGCATCGAAGCGCGTGTAGGGGAGCGCCCGCGGGCGCTGTACTCAAGAAGGAGGGACACATGGCTAAGTTTGACATCATCGCCGCGACCGGTTGCCCGACCGGCATTGCGCACACCTTCATGGCGAAGGAGGCGCTGGAGAAGGCAGCTGCCGAGCGAGGTCTGACCATTAAGGTCGAGACTCATGGCCAGGTCGGTGTCGAGAACGAGCTCACCAAGAGCGAGATCGCCGGTGCCAAGGCCGTCGTCGTCGCAGCCGATAAGGATGTCCAGGCTGAGCGTTTCGCCGGTAAGCCCATGGTTTCCGTTGGTGTTTCCAAGGCCCTGTCTGTCGAGGCTGCCGGTAAGCTGATCGACCGCGCGCTCGCCGCCAAGGGCGACGACACGGTTGCCGCTGCCGCCGATGTCGAGGACGAGGTCGAGGAGAAGGAGTCCATCGGTCACGTCATCTACAAGCACCTCATGAACGGCGTCAGCCACATGCTGGTCTTCGTCGTTGCCGGTGGTGTTCTGACCGCCATTTCGTTCCTGTGGGGCATCACGTCATTTGATTCAACGGCTGCCGACTACAACAGCTTTGCCGCGATGCTCAAGATTATCGGCGGTATCGCCATGAACCTCATGGTTCCGGTGCTCTCCGCCTACATCGCCGAGTCTATCGGCAAGCGCCCGGCGCTCGTCCCCGGTTTCGTCGCCGGTATGATTGCCATCCAGGGCTTGCCCGTTAACGCCGATACCGGCATGATCGACGCTGGAGGCTCTGGTGTGGGCTTTGGCTTCCTGGGCGGCATCGTCGGCGGCTTCCTCGCCGGCTATGTCATTTTGCTGCTCGAGAAGGTTTTCTCTAAAATTCCCGCGAGCCTTAATGGCCTGAAGGCAATCTTCCTGTATCCGCTGTGCTCTACCGCCATCGTCGGCCTGGTCATGCTCGGTATTTCCGGCCCCATGGCTGCCATTAACCAGGGCATGATGGATTTCCTGCAGAGCCTCGGTAACTCCGGTCCGGTGATCCTTGGCCTGGCCATCGGCTGCATGTGCGCATTTGACATGGGCGGCCCGGTCAACAAGGCTGCTTACGCTACTGGCACCTTCCTGCTCGGTACCGCTCTCGAAGCTGGCGTCGGCACCGAGACCTACAACTTCGGCACCAACTTCATGGCTGCCGTCTCCGCCGCTTGCATCGTTCCGCCGCTGATCACCACCTTCGCCGTCGTTGTCGGCAAGAAGTACTTCAGCCAGGAGGATCATGACGCCGGTATCGTCAACCTTATCCTTGGTTGCACCCACATCACCGAGGGCGCCATTCCGTTCATGACCAAGAACATCTGGCCTGTCATGCCTATCATGATGGTCGGTTCTTCCATCGCTTCCATCTTGACCATCTTCTTCAACGTTCACGATCCGGCGCCTCACGGCGGCTTCCTGGTCCTGCCCGTTGTCGAGAACGGCCCGCAGTGGGTCCTCGCGATCCTCATCGGCGCCGTGGTCGGTGGCATCCTGTTCGTGGCCTTCAAGAAGTACGACTTCGAGAAGAACCAGAAGCCCGCTCCTGCAGTCAAGCCGGCTGAGGCCCCTAAGGCCGCTGCTGTCGAGGCCCCTAAGGCCGAGGCTTCCGACTTTGTGAAGGTCGAGAACGTCTTTGTCGCCGAGGACTTCGCTTCTCGTGACGAGGCTCTGAGCTTTGTCTCCAACCAGGCCGTTAAGGCCGGTATCGCCGGCGATGCCGACGCCGTGATGAACGCCTTCCTGGCCCGCGAGGCCGAGGGCACCACGGGCATGATGGAGGGCTTCGCCATTCCGCATGCCAAGTCCGACGCCATTACCGAGGCTGCTGTCATCGTCGTCAAGGACGACTCTGGCGTGACCGGTTGGGACACCATGGACGGCGCTCCCGTCAACGTTGCCATCGCCCTGCTCATCCCGGGCGCTCAGGCTGGAACCACGCACCTCAAGATCCTGTCCAAGGTCGCCGAGGCGCTTATGGACGAGGACTTCCGTGCCACCGTCAAGGGTTCCACCGACGCCGCCGAGATCGCCAAGACGATCAACGCCCGCCTGGTCTAATCC
>CATYJA010000070.1:0-9225 GCA_958407545.1 uncultured Collinsella sp.
GATCCGGTTCGACCGGGCCGCGCGGCAAGGAGATATATTGCCAGACCGGAGGGGCCCCGCGGGCGGGAATCCAGCACTCCATATTTTGTTCACAAATGAATAGAACCCTCAGTTGCTTCACTGAGGCCGTATTCGAAGCAGCAGCTTCTGATATTGGCGATGACCAGCTGGTTTAAAGGTGTTAAGGCATCGGTCATCTCTGGAGCGCCACTTTACTCCAAAAGCATCGGCTATTTGTTTCCCGTCGGTAAAAGGCAGATTTTGTTCGCCAAGCGTTCTTATATATAGAGAAGTTCGGGTTCGAACCCGTGCCGCGGCAACAAAAAAGCGACCAACCGGAGTCGATCGCTTTCTATTCTATGGTGGAGCATCCAGAAGATGCTTCCGAACTCGTTTTCTCGGTGCCATTCATGCTTTCGAAGCATCGTTCGACCTTCGCAGCCTCATGTTTTGAGGATCTGCCGTGTTTATCACTGTTATTAATGAGTGTGCGGAAGTGATCCTCATACAGATACGTGCGATCCGCCAGAGAACTGAGAAGCATCTTTCTGCAGCCCTCGTTGTCTATCCTCGCATCTCTCAGGTCTTCCGGAAATTCACAAGCAGTCTTAGGGTCAGTTTGTTTCTGCTTTCAGAGACTTGTTTGAGAGTTATTAAGACAGTTCAAAACAATAAGTGAGACACCATAAAGCAGAGCAAGATGTGCCGGATAGAAAATGTAGAAGAAGTATTTCAGCTTCAGCCCTCGCTTGCCATTATAAAGATTGATAAGCAGCAACGAAACGACCGCGGCAGCAACATCAGGATTAAATACATTAGCTGTAGCAAACTCAAATCCGCCGCCAACTATATGGCATGACGAAAGGAGCACTGCGCATACTGCAGCAAAGAACATCTTGGCCTTGCTGTCGTGGAATAAATAGAATGCAGCCACAAGCAGAATGCCATACACGCCGCCATCTAGTTTAGTGTATTCAGCTGCCAGTGCTGTCAAAACAATCAGAGCAATTTCTGCGATGTGCCTCTTCCATTTTGAAAGACTTTGTATCTTTTCCAGAATAATCAAAAAGACCAAGGAAAGCAGGAGCTCGCACATAACATTTTGTTGCCGAAGGTCAAAGAGTTGCCCGGTTTGAACGAAATCGTATATGGGCTCCGCAATGATTGCGAAGACAAGCATATTTCGCAGGTACTTCTTTATGTCATGAGTATGCAAAAATCCCTCAACTATCAAAAAGCAAAATAAGGGAAATGCAATTCTGCCAAGAACATGAAGCACATCCGAAGCCTCGCTTAGAATCGCCCACTGCTCGTCTGATATCTGATTGTACGATGCGTGAGTCATGATTCCATTGGTCAGGACGATCCTGCTTACATGATCGAGAACCATCGAAATGGCCGCTATTATCTTTAATGTGCTGCCGCTAATTCCGTATCTATCTGTTTTCATTTCGTTTTCCTTTCTTTGGGTGGGCCGTCAGGGGTTCAGCCTGCTTCGCAGGCGGCCGCTGCGGCGCTCCGCGCCCCGACGGGTTCGAACCCGTGCACCGGCAACAAAAAAAGCGACCAACCGGAGTCGATCGCTTTCTATTCTATGGTGGGCCGTCAGGGGTTCGAACCCTGGACCTTGGGATTAAAAGTCCCCTGCTCTGCCAGCTGAGCTAACGGCCCGCGGGTGGCATTGTACCACGGTCTGGGACTATTCCCAACTCCATTGGCCGTTCTGGAAAATCACAACTTCACGTCCATCAGGCGTAATGCCCGTAATATCGATGTCGTCCGTGCCGATCATAAAATCGACGTGCGTGCTCGAGACGTTAACACCATGCTCCAGGAGCTCCTCCTTGGACATGTCATACCCACCCTCGATGCATTCGGGGAAACCGACACCTAGCGCGAGATGGCAGCTAGCGTTCTCGTCATAGAGCGTATCGTAGAACAGAACACCACTTTCGCGGATCGGCGTGTTCTTGGAAATGAGCGCGACCTCTCCCAGGTGAGCAGCGCCCTCGTCAGTATCGATGATACTTGCGAGCGTTGCCTTGCCCACGCGGGCGTCGTAGTCCACCACGCGGCCGCCCTCGAACTTAATCCAAAAATCGTCGACTTTATTACCGTGGTGGATGAGCGGCATGGCCGAGTACACGATACCGTCGGCGCGCATGCGATCAGGCGAAGTGAAGACTTCCTCGGTGGGAATGTTGGGGAAGAAGGGGTGCCCATCGGGCGTCTTGCCCTTGCCGCCGGCCCACTCGTGACCCTTCGTCATGCCAATCGTCAGATCGGTTCCATTTGCCGCGGTGTAATGCAGACAGTCGAAACGATTGTCGTTCAGGAAACGCAGGTTCTTTTCGAATGCGGCGTCATGGAGCTCCCAGTCGCTCTCTGGGTCCTGGCCATCGGCGCGAGCGGTGTGCAGAATCGCATTCCACAGCTTATAGATTGCAGCCTCATCGGCGTCTCCCGGGAACACCTCGCGCGCCCAAGCCACGACCGGAGCGCCGGCGATGCACCACGGATTGATGTTGTAATCCAGTCCACGGCGGAAAACTTTGCACTGCGTGTTCTTTGCCTTAGAAGCTGCAGCGGGCTTAGCGGGATCGATGCCCTTAGGGGCGGCGGGGTCCGCACCCTCGATAAAGATAAAGCAGGCACCGTCCTGGGCCAGGGAATCCAGCTGCAGGCGCTTCCACTCGGGCGTCTGCTCAAAATAGCTTTTCTCGACATGCTCGTACGTGAGCCTCGTCACGGCATCATCGGCCCAGATGACCGTCACGTGGCCGGCGCCGGCAGCATAGGCCTCCGCGACCACCACGCGCGCAAACGGCGCGCACTCAACCGGAGACTGAACGACGACTTCCTGGCCGGGCTTAACGTTTACGCCCTTGCGGACAACCAGGCGCGCATAGTTTTTAATCTTGGGCTCCAGGGACTTCATACCCTCCAGGGCCTCTTCGACCGTCAGGGCAGCTCGAATCATGTGCCACTCCATCTATCTATAGAACAGTAAAAAGGCGCGCCGCAAAAACGACGCGCCTTATATCTTAGCGATAAGTATGTATGCAAACGCTACTTCTTCTTGGAGTCCTTCTTGTCCTCCTCGGCAGCTGCGCGCTCGATAAGAGCGTTGAGCTTGTTCTCGGACATGCCCTCGGCCTGCGCGCGGTACATGTTGCGCAAGGGACGAATACGAGCGAAGTCGTAGATAAAGTCACCTAGGATGATGACATAGGACAAAACGATGCCGACCATCTGGACAGGGCTGGACACCATGCCAGCGGGAGCGAAGTACGGCGAGGCCCAAATTGCCACGACGAGCACCATGCCAATGGCGAGCACAATCCACCAGATGCGACGGCGCTTGGTGTAGTCCTCGTCCTGCTTGAGGAGGATATTCGACACCGTATAGATGCGGTCCTCCTTGGCGCGCTGCTTAGCCTTGCGGGCGCGCTTCTCCTCTTTAGAGAGGCCCTCGAGGTTCTCGCCCTTCTCGAGCTCTTTGCGGCGTGCCTTAGACGAAGCCGGCACGACGCGAACGGAGCTCGCTGCTTGGCGGGCGGGCTTAGCAGATGCGGCAGACTTGCGCGCAACCCCGGTAACTTCGTGGGATTGCGTGCGCTTGTTCGTGGCGCTACGGGTACTCACTTATGCGTTCTCCTTCATGCTTGTGAACTGGGAGCCCGTGATGATCTGGAAGGCCTCGCGATAGCGCTCGGACGTGCCATCGATGACCTCGGCGGGCAGGTGCGGGGTCTCCCCCGTCATATCCCAGTTGGCCTTGAGCCAATTGCGGACGAATTGCTTGTCGTAGCTAGGCTGGATCTTGCCCTCCTCGTAGCTGGCAGCAGGCCAGAAACGGCTGGAGTCGGGCGTGAGACACTCGTCAATCAGCGTGACCTTGCCATCAATAACACCAAACTCGAACTTGGTGTCGGCAATGATGATGCCACGGGTCGCGGCGTACTCGGCGGCAGCCTTGTAGATCTTGAGGGAAAGGTCGCGAATCTGCGCGGCGATGTCCTCACCCACGATCTCGCAGCAACGCTCAAACGAGATATTCTCGTCGTGGTCGCCGATCTCGGCCTTCGTGGACGGCGTGAACAGCGGCTCGGGAAGCTTTGAGGCCTCGGTCAGACCCTCGGGCAGCTGAATGCCGCAGACGGTGCCGTTCTCGTCATAGGTCTTCTTGCCCGAACCGGTCAGATAGCCGCGGACGATGCACTCGATAGGAATCGTCTGGGCCTTCTTAACCAGCATGGCGCGGCCAGCGAGGTAGTCACGATACTCAGCAAACTCCTCGGGGAAATCCGCCGGGTCGATGGAAACGAGATGGTTGGGGACGATGTCGGCAAACTTATCGAACCAGAATGCCGAGATGCGATTGAGCACCTCTCCCTTAAACGGAATCTCGTCGGGAAGAATGAAGTCGAACGCAGAAATGCGGTCGGTGGCGACCATCAGCAGGTTTTCACCGGCATCGTAAATATCACGAACCTTGCCACGGGAATCCGGACGACGCTCCATCGTTGTCACGTGAGTCACTCCTTACCTAAATACGACAGAAATGCGGGTTCTTTCCCGCACGTTTTCGCAAACTCGGAGCGGCAGGGACGCGGCCCCTCCTTCACCGAATAGCGAAAAGCTAGTGCTCCATTGTAGTAGATGCCGCGTCCGCCGTGTGCTCGCGGGGCAGATGAATTGTAAAAGTCGTACCCCTTCCAAGCTCCGACTCCACGGATATGTAGCCATGGTGACGCTCGACGATCTGCTTGGTCACGGCGAGGCCGACGCCCAGGCCGCCAGCTTCGCGGGCGCGGCTGGCATCGGCGCGCCAAAACCGCCCGAAAATGCGCGACAGATCGTCCTTGGCAATACCGATGCCGGTATCAGAAACGGCAATGCTGACGTGCCTGCGGTCACTGAGCACCGACACCACGACCCAACCGCCCTCGGGGGTGTAGCGCATGGCGTTGCTCATGAGGTTGATAACACATTGCGTGATCATGTCGGGATCGGCCTCGACGACATCGTCGTGACCCTGGGTCTCGTCCGCAAAACGCAGGCGCAGATCGCGGTCGACAAACAGGCGCTCCTGGGCATTGACGATGGAACGCACGAAAGGAACCATGTCCACCGGCTCAAGGTTGAGCGGAGCCGTGCTGTTTTCCATGCGCGACAGGTCGAGCATCTGCTGCACCAGACGAGCCAGGCGACGCGTCTCGGAAGCAACGGTCTCCAAATGCTCATCGTCGGTGGGATACACGCCATCCTGCATGGCCTCGACCGTTGCGAGCATGGCCATAAGCGGCGTGCGAAGCTCGTGTGCAACGTCTGAGGTCAGGCGCTTCTCGTGTTTCATATCCTTCTCGAGCGAAGTGGCCATCTCATCGAAGGTCTCACCCAGCTGATCGATCTCGTCATCACCGCGCAGTCCCGTGCGAGCCGACAGGTCGCCGTCACGGATTTGCTTTGCGGTACTGGTGATGCGATGAATCGGCTTGGTGAGCATGCGCGACACGAGCGATCCGATAACGACCGAAATGCAGATTGCAACAACCGCGGCGAGGGCCATGGCGTTAAAGGTCTTCTCCCTAAACGCAGAGTCCGCCTTGGTGAGCAGAGCGTCGGAGCCGATGGCCCACAGCTTTACCTGTCCGACATGCTCGCCGGAAGACGTTACAATCTCGACGTCAGCAACGCTATCGGAGTCGGTTGGAGCAGACGAGACCGGGCTATGCGATGCCCTCTTGCCGCTCGTGTCGTCGGTCATAGCCTGGTTTTCGCGTACATCGGCGGTAGCGCTTGCCGAGGGCCAAGAATCGTCATAAACGATCACGCCCTTTTTATTGACGACCTGCATGCCCAGATCGTCGGAAACCAAACTCGACGTTGCGACCGTGCGCAGTTCTCCCGCGGTCCAAGAGCCGTTTTCCTCATATGAGGTCGCCAACTTCTCGGCAGCGGAATTTGCGATTTCGACGATATTGGAGCGTGTGTAATCCGAAAAGACCGTGCCCCACACAACAGAGACAACGCCCACCAGCACCAATACCGTCATGAGCGATGTCAGAGCAAAAGCAAGTGCCATGCGCGAGGGATAGCTCATCGTTGGCCGTGAATCGGAACGAGGCGTGTTCCAACTAGCCTTGGAACCCGCCTCGCTCTCCTGCTTGTGCTTTTGTCCGATTTCAAAGCGCGCAGGTGTCATATGTGATTTCCCTATTTCTCGTCCGACTTATCGGTCTTGGCCGGAGCCTCGAAGCGATAGCCGACACCATGGACGGTGTAGAGCCACTTGGGCTTCTTGGGATCATCGCCCAACTTGGCGCGAAGATTCTTCACGTGGCTATCGATGGTGCGCTCATAGCCCTCAAAGTCATACCCGAGCACTTTCTCGACCAGCTCCATGCGGTTATACACACGGCCGGGATGGCGGGCAAGCGTGGTGAGCAGCTTAAACTCGGAAGCCGTCAGATCGACTTCCTTGCCCTCGACCAAGATCTTGTGGCCCGAGATATCGATGACCAGATCGCCGAAGTCGAGTACCTCGACGGCGGGCTCGTCGGCCTGATGGGCACGGCGGAACAGAGCGCGAACGCGGGCGACGAGCTCGCGCGGCGAGAACGGCTTAATCAGATAGTCGTCGGCGCCGAGCTCAAGACCGATAATACGGTCCTCGATCTCGCCCTTAGCCGTCAGCATGATGATGGGGACATCCGAGGTATCGCGAATGGTGCGGCAAACGCGCTCGCCGGGAATCTTGGGGAGCATAAGGTCGAGCACGACCAGGTCGAACTGATGCTTCTCGAACTCCTCGATCGCGGACTGGCCGTCGCCGACGCCCACAACCCAGTAGCCTTCGCGCTCGAGATAGGCAGCGACGGCGTCACGGATTGCCTTCTCATCCTCGACCAGCAGAATCTTCTTTGCATCTGAAGCCATAACACGGCCCCCCTGTCTCAATTAGCTAAGAACAAGCCCATTTTAACGCACCTGAGCCCGCCGGATGCCGCTATGACGCGGCAGCTCGGCGGGCGGTACTCACAATTACAACGCGTTTATTCCCCTGTTGGCGCCTTTTTAACCCCTCTAAGCTTAAAGAGAGAATAGGCGTGCAGTGACCGTCTCTGGTATACCCTGGCTGTTGCGCACCGTGGCGTACGTAAGGAATGAGTCCGATTTTCCCGCCGTAGCTGGATAATCGCCATACTCCAAAGCGCGGTCGGGCGACAGCAGCGAGCCATAGGTCTTGGCAGAGGTGTCGATCAGGAAATGCGACGCCTGTACCTTAACAAGGTATTTATTCTTCTTGCCAGCCGCACATGCGAGCGGCTCGCGTGACAGAAAGAGGTACGGCCCTCCCTCATTACCGATATACGTGCCCATATTGCCCAGGCTGCCCACGCCGCTATAGGCCGCCTCGATAGAAAACACGAAGGTATCGCCCATATACACGGCCTCGAAAGGCGAAACTGACGAAGGGAGGACCAGCTGGGCACGCTTGGTGTTGTTGCCGTCGGTCAGATCGATTGCCGTAATGCCGTAGTAGACGCCCTCGTCGTTGCGGACACGCGGCGAGATGGTCAAAATGCCGTCGCTCGCGCGCGGAGCCGATGCAAAGCGGCCCGTCGATTTCCAAATTGTCTCGGCCTTGGATTCATCAAGTGAGCGACGATAGCAAAACGAATCACTACTCGTTTTATTGCCGCCTGTCGAAGGCATTTTATACCAGATGACTGATGACCCGAACGCCGTAAACAGGGGCGGATCATAGTCCTTGCCGCCTCGATCGAGCTCAACCACATCGCCAGAGAGCGAAGCGCCCGACAGATTTTGAGCGTAGAGCTTCCACGATGAATTGGCAAAGTTCATCTCAACCCACGCGAATACGCCGTCGCCGGCGCGGACATCGTAGAATGCATATCCCGTGCCCTCGACAGGATCCTCGATTAATGTGGTAAGCGAGCCATCGCCCAGGTTGAGCACACCGAGCGTGTTGGCGTGCAATGCCGATGCGGGCGCCATCATCGCCGCGGCGTAATCGCCGTCGCAGTAGTACAGCAGCGTACCCAGAGGCAGCGTCCACGACGCCGCCGGCTCAAGATCGATGTCGACTGCCTCGTACTCATCCGTAATCGAGATGATCTTGGAATCGTCCTTGATAACCTGCGGCTCGCCGGCGGCATCATCGCTGGTGCCCGTTTTTTTCGAGCATCCGGCAAGTACCGTGGCAGCGCCCGCGGCAGCCCCACCGAGTACGAAGCCGCGACGCGATATTCCGTTCTTGATGTGATCGGCGATACCCATTAGGCGATCTCGGCGCGAGCGGCCTCGATGGCGCGCGTAAGCTGGTCGGCGCAGGAGGTCTTTTTCATACCGCAGGTATTACCGGCGAGAACCTCGATTACGCGATCGGCAGGAGCACCCTCGACCAGCTTGGAGATTGCCTTGAGATTGCCGTCGCAGCCACCGGTAAACTCAACGCCTATCACCTTGTTGCCGTCATCGGAAAGGTCAAGGTGAATATTGCGAGCACACACGCCTTGAGGCTTGTAATCAAACGAAATCATGCGATCCCCTCTCAGAATGTTATTCGAGACGACTATTATCCCCGTCTTTCCCTAAATGCAACGAGGCGCTTTGCCGGCAACACACATTACCAGCAAAGCGCCCTAAAAAGCTAACGTTATGCCCGAACCTACTCGAAGCTCAGCTGCTCCAGACGATCAAAGACTGTGTCGATACGAGTGAGGAAGTCCCATGGATCAAAGATCTCGTCGAGCTTCTCCTGGCTGACGGTGCAGCGCGGGTCGGCCTCGAGACGTTCCTTAAAGGTGGGGCCGGAGACACAATCCTGTACCTCGTGCCAGGTTGCCATGGCGTTCTCCTGCACAATGGCGTACGCGTCCTCGCGGGTGATGCCCGTGTCGACGAGGGCGAGCAGCACCTTGGAGGAGAAGATGAGGCCGCGGGTCTTATTGAGGTTGGCCATCATGCGGGCAGGGTACAGCTGCAGGCCGTCGATAACGCGAATGAGGCACTGGAACATGTGGTCGAGGGCGATGAAGCTGTCGGCCTGGGCGACGCGCTCGGCAGAGGAGTGCGAAATGTCACGCTCGTGCCACAGGGCGACGTTGTCGAAGGCAACCTGCGCGTTGGCCTTCACGACGCGCGACAGGCCGCAGACCTTCTCCATGGTGATGGGGTTGCGCTTGTGCGGCATGG
>CATYJA010000071.1:0-9014 GCA_958407545.1 uncultured Collinsella sp.
CGTCACGGAGGAGTTCGTGCTCGGCGCGCTCTCCCTTGTCGTGTGGACGGTCACGTTGCTGACCACCATCAAGTATGTGCTCATCTCGCTGCGCGCCGATAACCATGGTGAGGGCGGCATCTTTGCCCTGTACAGCCTGGTCAAGCGCTGCGGCAAGTGGCTTATCATCCCCGCCATGCTGGGCGGCGCGGCACTGCTCGCCGACGGCATCCTGACGCCGGCCGTTACCGTTACCACGGCCATCGAGGGCCTGCGCACCATCCCGGCGGTCCATGCCGTGCTGGGCGATGACCAGGGCCGCGTCGTCGCCATTACGCTCGCCATCATCATCGTGCTCTTCTTGGTACAGCGCATCGGTACGGCCAAGATCGGTCACGCCTTTGGCCCCATCATGACGCTGTGGTTCCTGTTCCTGGGCGGCACGGGCCTATTCTTTGTCTTCCAGCACCCCGCCGTGCTGCTGTGCCTCAACCCGGTGCGTGGCATCGCCTTTTTGCTGAGCCCCAACAACCACGCGGGCATCATGATTCTGGGTAGCTGCTTCCTCGCCACCACCGGTGCCGAGGCGCTCTACTCCGACATGGGCCACGTTGGCCGCGGCAACATCTACGCCACCTGGCCGTTCGTTAAGTGCTGCCTGCTGCTGTCCTATATGGGTCAGGGCGCTTGGCTTATGAACAACGCTGCCAACCCCGAGCTCATGGGCATTGCCGACCTCAACCCGTTCTACCAGATGCTCGCCCCGGGCCTGCGCCCGTTTGCCGTCGGCCTTTCCACCGTCGCGGCCATCATTGCCTCGCAGGCGCTCATCACCGGCGCATTCTCGCTGGTGTCCGAGGCCAGCCGTCTGGACCTCATGCCGCACATGCAGGTCTTCTACCCTGCCGAGACCAAGGGCCAGCTCTACATCCCCATGGTTAACAACGTCATGCTTGTCGGCTGCGTCATCGTGGTGCTGCTGTTCCAGAACTCGGCGCATATGGAAGCCGCGTACGGCCTTGCCATTACGCTGACTATGATGTGCACCACGCTGCTGCTCTTCTTCTACCTGCACGAGGAGCGCAAGCTCAAGGTTGCTCCGTGGATCTTCGCGGCCTTCTTCCTTTTGCTCGAAGGCTTCTTCTTCGTGAGCTCGCTCACCAAGTTCTTCCACGGCGGCTACTTCACCATCCTCATGGCTGCACTCATCATGGGCATTATGGTGTGCTGGTACAACGGCACGGCGGTCGAGCAGCGCCAGTTTACGCTGCTGCCGCTGCGCAGCTACCTGCCGCAGCTCAAGCGCCTGCGCGACGACGACCGTTACGAGCGCATGAGCGACAACGTTGTGTACCTGACCAAGGACACCCATACCGACTACATCGACCGCGATATCGTCTATTCGATCTTGGACAAGCATCCCAAGCGCGCCCGCGCCTGGTGGTTTGTGAATGTCGAGACCATGGACGAACCGCACACCTTTGCCTATTCGGTCGAGACGTTCGGCACCGACTACGTGTTCCGCGTGCATCTGTACCTGGGCTACAAGATTAACCAGCGCGTCAATGCCTATCTGCGTCAGGTCGTTCAGGACCTGGCTGCCACCGGCGAGCTGCCGGCGCAGACGCATGACTACTCGGTCTACAAGGATCCGGGCAACATCGGTACGTTCAAGTTCGTCCTGATCCGTAAGCTTCTGGCGCCCGAGAGCGACGTGGAGCCCAGCGAGCGCACGGCCATTACGCTCAAGTACATCATCCGCCGCGCCGCCGGCACGCCCGCACGTTGGTACGGCCTGGAGAACTCCAACGTGAGCTTTGAGTACGTGCCGCTGTTCACCAAGTTCAAGGCCGTGAATAAGATGCAGCGCCTGGCTCCCAACGAGCGGCCGTAGACGCCGACAGGCTGCGTGGAGTTGGTTTTCGATGGACAAGATTGAGGCTGGGGAGGCAAACATGGATACAAAGGCGCTCGATGGCCGCGAGGCGGTGGTCGAAATGGTGCGTGAGGCGCGCGTCGACGCCGCCGAAGATCGGTTCTTTACGAATCGCGCCAACATGGACATGGCCGACCGCGTAATCTCGATCGTGGCACTGGTATTTGGAGCGGTGTGCGTGTGCGCACTGCTCGCGCACGTGCTGTTTGTCTAGCGGCTGCCGGTCGTAGAAGGCTTTACACTTAGAACCACCACGAGGGAAAACCACCACAAAGGTGCCTGTCCCCTTTGTGGTGGTTTTTGTTTTTGAGAGAGGGGCGGGGCGCTGATGGACGTCCGTGCGGACGGCGATATTGCCGATAGCTTTTGGTGGCGGCGCACAACGCTGACGCGCCGCACTCCTCTGTATGACGCCTGCGTATCGGTGGGGCTGCTGGTCGCGGCGACGATTGTGGGCGCGCTGCTCGACCATCCGGGTCTCGCGCCGAGCATCATGATCGTCTATGTGTTCGCCGTTCAGCTGTGCGCATTCTTTACCTGCAGTCGCCTGTATTGCTTGCTGAGCTCGGCTGCCGCCGTGGCGCTCTACAACTTCTTGTTTGTCGACCCGCGCTACTTGCTGTCGTTTATCGACCGCGGCTATCCCGGCATGTTCTTCATCATGTTTGTGGTCTCGCTTGTGTCGAGCTCGATTGCCTTGGCCCTGCGTCGCGCTTTGGCACAGGCTGCCGCCAGCGACCGCCGCACGCATATGGTGCTCGAGACCAACCGCATGTTGCAGCGCTGCGCCGACGAGCAGCAGATCGTTCACGCCATGGCCACGCAGCTGGCGCGTCTTTCGGGCTGTCCGGTCGTGTGGTACAGCGCCGACGCCGAGGGCGATGACCTGCTGCCGCGTGCGACATACACGGCCGTGGGCGATGCCGCGCCGGTGCACGAGCTGGCGCCGCAGATGCCACCGCGGCTCTCGGCGTCCGCCTATGTGGGAACGCCGCTCGATGCCACCTATGGCGGATCGGCGTTTTATGGCATCTACCTGACGGTTCGCACGGGCGACGGCTTCGTGCGCTCGGGCGACCCCGCCTCGGTGGTGGGCGTGCTGGCTATTGTTGCCGAGCCCGACGTGCTGACGCATGAGGAGCGGACACTTGCCGATGCCATCGTGAGCGAAGGCGAGCTGGCGCTCGACCGCGCCCGCGCCATGGAGGCCCGCGAGGAGGCAGCGGTGCTCGCCAAAAACGAACAGCTGCGCGCCAACCTGCTGCGCTCCATCTCGCACGATCTGCGCACGCCGCTTACCAGTATTTCGGGCAATGCCGATGTCCTGCTCGACCAGGGTTCGACCGGCACCGCGGTGCTCGATGCCCAGACGCGCCGCGGCCTGCTTCTATCCATTCGCTCGGATGCGCTGTGGCTCAACGCCACCGTCGAGAACCTGCTCGCCATCACCAAGCTCGAGGGTGGCGGCATGCATCTGTCGACCACGCTCGAGCTCATGGACGATATCGTCGAGGAGGCGCTGCGCCACGTAAGTCCGGCCGTGCGTGAGCACGATCTTAAGGTGGTGCCGTGCGACGAGCCGGCGCTCGTCAACGTCGATGCGCGCCTGATGGTGCAGCTGGTGGTCAATCTGGTGAACAACGCCATCACCTATACGCCCGCAGGCTCGCATATCGTGATTTCGATTGGCGTCGACGATGGACGCGTGGCGTGCTCGGTGGCCGATGACGGCCCGGGCATTGCGCCCGAGGACCGCGAGCGAATCTTTGAGTCGTTCTACACCGCCAACCACGGTCTTGCCGACAGCCATCGCAGCGTGGGCCTGGGTCTTTCGCTTTGCCGCTCCATTGCGCTGGCGCATGGCGGTAGCATAGAGGTTGCCGCGGCGGACCCGCACGGCTCGGTCTTTACGATTGAGCTTCCCGTCGCCGACGTTTCGTTTGATAAGGAGTAGCGCTGTGCCGAACTCTGCCGTAAAACCGCTCATCTTGGTCGTTGAGGACGACCCCGCCGTTCGCAATCTTATTGTTGCCGCGCTCGAGGCGCACGGCTTGCGTCATATGGCCGTGGAGACCGCCCATGCCGCCATCGCCGCCGCCTCATCGCAGGCACCGAGCATCGTGCTGCTCGATCTGGGCCTGCCCGATATGGACGGCGTCAAGGTGGTGGAGTCGGTGCGCGCATGGTCGGGCATGCCGATCATCGTGGTCTCGGCGCGCAGCGAGGACGCGGACAAGATTCGCGCGCTCGATGCCGGCGCCGATGACTACCTGACCAAGCCGTTTTCGGTCGAGGAACTGCTTGCACGCATTCGCACGACGCTCAGGCGCCTTTCGTATGCGCAAACGGGTGGTGTTGCCTCCGAGGGCTCGTTCGATACCGGTGAGCTGCATATCGACTTTGATGCCGGCATTGCCACGATGGATGGCGAGGAGCTGCATCTGACGCCGATTGAGTACAAGCTCTTGTGCCTGCTGGCACATAACGCCGACAAGGTACTAACGCACCAGTTTATCCTGCACGAGATTTGGGGCACGGCAACTAAGAGCGACCTGGCGAGCCTGCGCGTCTTTATGGGCACGCTGCGCAAGAAGATCGAGTCCGACCCCGCGCACCCGCGCTATATCCAAACACACGTGGGCATCGGTTACCGATTGGTCACCCAAGGCTAGATCGCCAACCACCGTCCCAATATGAGTTGCGGTGAAATACGGACGGAAATGGCCTATTTGGCGGCCAAACAGTCCATATTCCACCGCAACTTTGTTTATTTGCCCTTGGGCTTGCTGGCGTAGAACTTCTTCTTTTTGGACTTGCCGGCAGGGGAGGGTTTGCCGGCAAAGTTTGATTTGCCGTTGCCGGCCTGCGTGGGCGCGGGCGCTGCTGCACGAGGCTTGCGCGCCTCGGGGTTGCGCAGCTCCTCGGTTCGCTCGGCAATCTCCTCGGCGCTAAAGCCGACCTCGGCCATGGCGTCCTCGATGGGCAGTCGGCGCACGATATAGCAGTGGTGCACCTTCTGGTTGCGCGCGAAGTCCTCGGGGATGGTCTGTGCCGTAATGTCCTCCAGCACGACGCCCGCGCGCGCGAGCTTGCGCGTTTCGGGGCGGAAGCCGCGCAGGTTGCAGCTAAAGATGGCATGTCCGCCCTGTGCAAGCAGGCGAGATACGCCGGCCAAAAGCTCAACATGGTCGCGCTGGACATCCCAGGTGCGGCGGCCCATCTTGGACGAGTTCGAGAACGTGGGCGGGTCGACAAAGATCAAGTCCCAGCGGTTGCGCGTCTGGCGCTGGTCGCGAATCCAGGCGAGCACGTCGTCGCGCACAAAATGATGCTGCGGACCAACAAAGCCGTTCTGGCGCATATTGCGCTCGGCCCAGTCCAGGTAGGTGTTGGAAAGGTCGACTGTCACGGTTTCCTCGACGCCGCCGTCGGCCGCATAGCAGGTGGCGGTGCCGGTATAGGCGAACAGATTGAGGAAGCGGCGTGCCTGTTTGGCGTGTTCGCGCACCAGGTTGCGGGTGACGCGGTGATCCAGGAAGATGCCCACATCCAGGTAGTCGTCAAAGTTGACGGCAAAGGTGAGCCCGCCTTCTTCGATGAGCGGCAGACGCCGGCGCGCGATGTTGGCGCGCTCGCCCGATCCGCCCTTGCCGGCGCCCTGCTTGCCGTACTGCGAGCCGCCGCGCGAACGCATGCGGGCCTTGGCGTGCACATGCTCGGCCGGAACATCAAGGATGCGCGGCGCGATGGCCAAGATGTCGAGCATGCGGGCCTGGGCCAGCGCGGGGTCGATGGTCTTGGGCGCGGCGTATTCGGCGATGACGAGCCAGCGGCCCGGCGTCTGCGGGCAACCCTCGTACAGGTCGATGGCAGCGGAGTAGTCGGGCAGGTCGGCATCGTAGACGCGATAGCAGCTCACGCCTTCGCGCTTGGCCCACTTGCGGCGCAGACGGGCATTCTTGCGCAGGCGGTTGGCGAACTGCTCGGACTCCGGGATGAGCACGGGCAGCGGCTTGCCGTCGCCCAAGTCGAGCGTGGCGGCAGGTTCGGGCATGGAGGAAGCGGCGGCTTCGTCGTTGGCTTCGTTGGCATCCGCAACCTCGGCCTCGGCATCCGCGCTGGTCGCAGCCTCAAACGCTGCAGCGGCGTGGTCGAGTGAGGGCCAAACCTCAAGAGCCGCCTCCTCGTTATTGGGCATGACGGCGATCGAGCGCTCGGGCTCGGCGTGGAGCGCGCGGGCCAGCAAGCCGTCGCGGGTGAGAGCGGCGACCGGCGCCGAAGCGAGCTCGGGGGCGCGGCGCAGCTCGCCGATGAGCGTCATGGCATCGTGCATGAGCGAAAGCGGGGTCTCGGTCGTGTCCGCGACCAGGGCGGCACCGGCGACGGCGCCCGCATGGTCCAGCACGGTGGCGGGCTTGGCGGCACAAAAGTCGACAAAACGCTTGTAGCCGGCGCACTTGACCATGCGCTCGGCAGTCTTGCGGGCGGCGGGGTCGATGTCTACGGCCACGATGCGCGCCTCGCGCTCGCGCGCTGCCGCCTCGCGCTCGCGCGCCTCGGCAAGCAGCTGCTCCCACAGGACAGCGTCGTGCAGCTGCCAGCCCTCAAAGCCCCAGCGCTCGCGTGCGGCGCCCGGGGCGCGGTCGGTCAGAATGTTCACGGCCTCCAGCAGCAGACCGCCGCCGGCGCACGAGGCATCGATCAGCGTGGGAAGGGCTTCGTTTTCGTAATCGTCGGCCGTCAGCTCGCGCTCGCATAGTGCGGTCCAGCCGACCTGCGCCAGCACCAGGGCGGCGTAGTCGGGGCGCAACACGTGTGCGCCCTCGCCGGCACGAGTCGCAGCGGGCGGCAGACGCTTGAACAGCGGGTCGCCCGAAAGGTCCAGGCTGATGCTCGCGCGGCGCTGACGCAGCGAAAGCAACAGGTGAACATCGGGGTCGGCGGCATCGACGTCGGCGCGACGGCCCGTGGTCTCGGCCAGACGGTCGCACAGCGCGTCCTTGGCGCGCAGGGCCGAGAAACGCGTGTTGCGCAGCTGCTCGGTCACGCCGCGGGCGGTGATGGCGATGGTGGCGCCGGGGCGGATGATGGTCTCCCAGGTGATGTCGTAAACGCTGTCGTACAGCTCATCGGCATCCTGCGCCTCAAAGCGCCCGAGTACCACGAACACACGGCTCGCCAGGCGCGACCACAGACAGGCGCGGTAGCCTTCTTCGAGCTCGCCCTCAAATGTAGCGCGGCCCTTCAGCCGACGAACATGCGAAAGCCCGAGGCGTTTAAGCTCATCGGCGAGTGCGGACTCAAAGCCCTCGGGGCAGCTTGCGTAAAATTCCATGGGTGACCTCTCTGGTTGCGTCGCTCCATTATATGATGGATACTTCGTTTACTCTCGCCCCCGAAAGGAACCCATATGATTGATGCGTGCCCCGATTCCGCCGTGCTCTTTTTTGACGTGGACGGCACGCTGACGTCGTTCGATCCCGACAACATGACCGACAAGGACTTTTCGGCGGTTCACCCCTCGCAGGCGGTCGTCGAGGCGTTTCATCGTCTGCGCGACGCGGGACACCAGGCATTTATCTGCACGGGTCGTCCCTTGTGGCTGATTGCCGATGGCCTGCGCGCGCTGAACCCGGCGGGTGTCGTTGCCATGGCGGGAGCGACGCTCGAGGTCGAGGGCCGCGTGGTACACGAGGACTGCTTTGATGAGGACGTTATCGAGGAGCTGGCACGCCGTATGGCCGCGGCAGGGATTGAAGCCTTTTTCGAGACCAACGTGGCTACCTTTGCCCTGGAACCCGCGGGTGTTGAGCAGCCGTCTCTGATCGGCACTTCTGTGGTGCACAGCGCCGAGGAGATGCGCGTCGACGGCCGTCTGCGCGTGGGCAAGGTGTGCATCGTCGCGAGCTACCTGGCTCGCGTAGCCAACGATGACGGCTTTATCGATCGCGAGTTTGAGCTGTGCAACACCGGTGGTCAGAATCGCGAGCTGAGCCCCAAGGGCATTGACAAGGGCGTGGGCGTGGCGCGAGCGCTGGAATACCTGGGTCGCACCGGCAACGCGCGCACCTTTGGCTTTGGCGATTCCGGCAACGATCTGGGTATGCTCGCCGCTGTCGAGACGGCCGTGGCCATGGGCAACGCCATGCCCGAGGTCAAGGCGCTCGCCGACTACGTGACTGATGATGTCGCACACGACGGCACCGTCACAGCGATGCAGCATTTCGGCCTCATCTAATGAATCCCGCGTTCTGACGTTTGCCCAAAATGCGACTCTTTACTTTTACATGCTCAATCGATTTATCAATCCAAACACTGAGGTGTTTATACCGTTCGCCGAGAAGATAAAAAACCGCAGCTCACGCCTTGATAAACGTAGGTAAAGTGTTTAGCAGTTTATCGGCCGTATGCTAACGAAAGGAATCAGGCAGATGGCAATCAAGGTGTTCGCTGACGGTGCAAACCTCGAGGGCATGCTCGACATGTACGAGAACGGCAACGTTCAGGGTTTCACGACCAACCCGTCCCTTATGAAGAAGGGCGGCGTGACGGATTACCGTGCGTTTGCCAAAGAGGTCTTGACCCACATCACCGATGTGTCCGTCTCGTTTGAGGTCTTTGCCGACGACGTCGAGACCATGGAGGTCGAGGCGCGCGAGATCGCTACCTGGGCCGAGAACGTCTACGTCAAGATTCCGTGCGTGACCACCAAGGGCGAGTCCACCGCCGAGCTGGTGCGCAAGCTTTCGGCCGACGGCATCAAGGTCAACGTCACCACCATCTTTACGCCTAAGCAGGTTGACGAGATGGTCGAGGCCGTTGACACCGAGACGCCGTCCATCATCTCGCTCTTTGCCGGCCGCATCGCCGACACCGGCGTCGACCCCATTCCGTTTATGACGGAGTCGGTCAAGAAGGCCGCCGCAAAGCCCAACTGCGAGGTCCTGTGGGCGTCCACGCGCGAGCTCATCAACATTTACCAGGCCGAGGCCTGCGGTTGCCAGATCATTACGGTGCCCAACAGCATCCTGGCCAAGCGCAAGAACATCGGCCGCGACCCGTACGAGGTCTCGCTCGATACCGTGCGCGGTTTTGCCAA
>CATYJA010000072.1:0-8930 GCA_958407545.1 uncultured Collinsella sp.
GCGTGAGCGAGTACTTCAACCACCTGATCTTTGCCCCGATCCTCAACAACGTGTATATGCGCGCGCTCTCCGCCGTTACCCACAAGGACTACATGACGCGCCGCTACATGTGGAAGCTTGAGTATTAGTTACGCGGTTTTACCAAACCGCGTAACGGCTCGACGCTGCGCGGACCGCATTTGGACAATCTGACGTTCAACTTCAAGGGCGCGACCAGAAGGTCAGCGCCCTTTCGTTTCACGCCACCTTGCCTCAAATGCGGCCCGCTCGCTGACTTATGCTCAACCAGCGGTGCCTTAGACGTTGGGGACGTTCTTAAATGACTAGTCATTTGGGAACGTCCCCAATGAGTATGTGGGGAAGCAGATTTTTCCGTTCGGCGATTTGTGTCTTGAAAAATGTATATAACGACTATAACGTAGTACGAAACATATTGGAAACAATACCGAGGAGGCTGCGTTGAAGAAGAGCAATCTGGGCTATGTGCTGGTGCTGATCGCCGCGCTTATGTGGGGCAGCATCGGAATCTTTGTAAACGGCATCTCGGCCATGGGCGTTTCGTCCCAGAGCATGGCTGCCTTTCGCTTGTTGGTCGGAGCGCTTATCTTGGCGCCGGTCCTGATGTTTATGGGCTGCCGTCCGGGTGAGGGGTCTACCGTGGCTCAGGGTCCGCTGGCCCTGTTCAAGGCAAGCCCTAAAGAGCTTGTTCCCTGTGCGCTTGTCGGCATCGTCGGTTTGGCCGCCGCCAACACCTGTTATTACGAGTGCATGGGCGAGGTGGGCATGTCCACGGCCTCGGTGCTGCTCTACACCTCGCCGGTGTTTGGCGTCATGCTCGGCCGCGTGCTTTATCGCGAGGACGTGACCCCCAACAAGCTCGTTGCCATTGTCTTTAACATCGTAGGCTGCGTGCTTGCAGTGACCAATGGCGACCTTTCCGGTTTTCATTTTTCGGTTTGGGGCGTCACGTCGGGCGTGATTGCAGGCCTTTGTGGTGCGTCGCTCGCGGTGTTTAGCCGAATAGCAACCAAGACGGTCCACCCGCTGGCTGTCACGTTTTGGGGCTTTGTTTTTGGCGGTGCGGTTATGGCAGCTATCGCGGCTCCGTGGCCGGATGTCGCCGCGGCAATGTCGCCACAGCTGCTGCTGCTGTTCCTTGGCTTTGGACTCATCCCCACAGCCGTTGCTTACATCTTATATATGCAGGGTCTGTCCATGGGGCTCGAGACATCGAAAGTTCCCGTCGTAATGTCTTTCGAGACGGTCGTCACCGTACTGGTGGGCATTGGTGTCTACGCCGAGCCCGCCGGCGCGATTAAAGTCCTGGGCATCGTGTTGGTGCTCGCGTCCATCCTGATTATGAACACCGACTTCTCCAAGCTGCGCAACAGTGTGTTTGTCGGTCATGTCATTGAGAGCATGACCTTTAAGCCCAACGCGTGGTGGACCGAAAAATCTCAGGACATGGATCTGTTTAAGGAACGCACCGGCATTGCGCTGGAACCCACCGTACAGGAAAGCCCCTGGTACTTCGTGCGATAGGGGATTGCGCGCAGGGTCTGACCTGGGGTTATCCAGCTAGCGCCGGCCTACCCAGTCCAACGTTTCGAGTACGTTAAACCCGTCAACGGTCGATTTTCACCCGCGAACGGTCTTTATACTAATTAGCAATATAAGCAACGTATAAGACGTTATAATGACCATAACGAAAAGGAGGAGGCAAGATGAATCAGATCATTCTCGCATCTCATGGCGGCCTGGCCGCAGGCGCCAAAGACACGCTCGAGATGGTTCTCGGCGACGTGTCGAACGTCCACGTCGTGTCGCTTGCTCGTGACGACAAGGAGCCCATCACCAATAAGGTTGAGGCTATGATCGCCACGTTCAACGCGGACGACACCGTCTATGTGCTGACCGATATGCTCGGCAGCTCGGTCAACAACAACATGGTCGAGCTTTCCAAGAACGGCACGAAGTTCACGGTTGTCAGCGGTTTCAACATCCCGTTGGCGCTCACGCTTGCTATGAGCCCCGCCCCCGTCAAGGGCGCCGAGCTCGCGGCCCTCATCAATGAGGCCCGCACCGGTCTGACTAACCCCAATGCACCGGTCGAGGCCGCCGCGGCTCCCGCCAAGAAGGCCAAGGCGTCCCGTCACAGCTCCGGTCCCGCCAAGATCGTCCTCGCACGTCTTGATTACCGTCTGCTGCACGGCCAGGTCGTCTTTACTTGGACCACCAAGGTTCAGGCCGAGCGCATCATCGTCGTCGACAACGCTGCCGCCAACGATGACATCAAGAAGGGCGCTCTTAAGCTGGCCAAGCCCCAGGGCGTGCGCCTGAACGTCTTCACCGTCGAGCGTGCCCTCGCCAAGATGGATAAGCTCAACACCCTCGGCGAGCGCGTCATGTTCGTCTTTGGCAACACTGCCGAGATGCTGCAGTTCTGTCAGGGCTACAAGCTCGACGCCATCAACCTGGGCGCCACCGCCAACCACGACGGTGCCGATCAGGTCGGCGGCAAGGACAGCTCCGTCTTCCTCGACGCCACCCAGAAGGCCGACGTCAACCAGCTGCTCGACATGGGCATCAAGCTCTATGTCCAGCAGACCCCTACGTATCAGAGCGTCGACATCGACGCCAAGCTGTAATCAACCAGGCTTTTGCCTGACTGAAAGGAGAAGGGTATGAATACGTTCATCAGTGCGGTGCTCGTCGGCCTCGTCGGCGTGTTCTGCATGTGGGACTCCCGCCTGCTCGGTCGTCTTAACTTCGAGCAGCCCCTCGTTGGCGCTACGCTCGTCGGTCTGCTGCTGGGCGATGTGCCCACCGGCCTTGCCGTCGGTGCCGCCGTCGAGCTCGTGTCCATGGGCCTGGTGCAGGTCGGCGCCGCCGTTCCGCCCGATATGGTCCTGGGCGGCATCGTGGCCGCTGCCTTTGCGTGCCTGACCGATGCTTCCGCCGAGACCGCCATGACGATCGCCATCCCGGTCGCCGTCCTGGGTCAGCTCCTCGGCATCGTGTTCCGTTCCATCATCGCCGCCCTCACCCATGTGGCAGATAGCGCGATCGATAACGGAAAGTTCAAGACCGCCTACCGTATGCACATCTGCGCCGGCTCCGGTCTGTACGCCATCATGTACTTCCTGCCGATCTTCCTCGCCGTCTTTGTTGGCACCGACCTGGTTCAGGCCATCGTCAACATGGTTCCCGAGTGGCTGTCCACTGGTCTTAACGTTTCGACCAAGATCATGACCGCCTACGGCTTGGCCCTGCTGCTCACCATGATGATCAAGAAGGGTATGACTCCGTTCCTGTTCATCGGTTTCCTGCTCGCCGCTTACCTCAACCTGTCCGTCATCGCGGTCGCTCTGATCGGTGTGTGCCTGGCTGTCGTCTTCATGGGCTTCAAGTTCAACGGTTCCCATGCAGCCGCCGGTGTCGATTCCGACTACGATCCGCTCGAAGACGACGAAGACTAAGGAGGAACACACTATGGCAACCGCAACCAAGGACGTGTCCCTGAACAAGAAGGTCAGCCAGTTCTTCTGGCGCTCCTGGGCCATCCAGGCCTCTTGGAACTACGAGCGTCAGATGAACATGGGCTTCCTCTACGGCATGGTTCCCACGCTCGACCGCCTCTATCCGGACGAGTCCGACCCCAAGCAGCTCGCTGCTAAGAAAGAGGCTTACCACCGTCACATGGCGTTCTACAACTGCACCCCGCAGACGAGCGCCTTTATCCTGGGCCTCACCGCCTCCATGGAGGAGGAGTACGCCAAGGATCCCGAGAACTTCGATCCCGATTCGATCAACGCGGTCAAGACCTCCCTCATGGGTCCGCTTTCCGGCATCGGTGACTCCTTCTTCCAGGGTACCATCCGCGTTATCGCTTTTGGCCTGGGCGTTCAGCTGGCTCAGCAGGGCTCCATCATGGGCCCGATCCTGGCCATGCTCATCTCCATCGTCCCCTCTGTGCTGATCACTTGGTTCGCAGCCAAGATGGGCTATCAGGGCGGCCACGAGTACCTGAGCAAGCTTCAGGGCGGCGACCTCATGGAGAAGCTCATGTATGTCTGCGGCATCGTGGGCCTTATGTCCGTGGGCGGCATGATCGCTACGCTGATCGGCGCCACCACCCCGCTGCAGTTCGCTGAGGGCACCGTTGTTATCCAGGACATCCTGGACGGCATGATGCCCCAGATGATCTCCCTCGGCCTCACCGGCCTTATGTACTGGCTCATCAAGAAGAACGTCAACACCGGTTGGCTTCTCGTGATCGCCATCGTGGGCGGCATCGCCCTCTCCGCGGCCGGCATTCTGGCCTAGTCGCGACCAAGCGCCTAACCGCTTTCCCCCGGGGGCCTGCCTGGCATCCCATACCCCAGGCAGGCTTCCATCCCCAAAATGCGACAATGGGACAGTCCCCTTGTCGCATCCTCAACGGACCGGCGACTCGGTCCAAACCACGGTAACCCTGCGAGCGCCCGGCAATGTGGCGCCGCAAAAATCGAAAGGAATGTGTCAGATGTACGAGATCGACCTTAACCTCCCTAAGCAGATCGTCGCTGACGTCCTGTCCAACCACGAGATCCACAGTGTCGCCTTCGTCGGCTGCGGTGCTTCCATGTCCGACCTGTACCCCGCCAAGTACTTCCTGGCCAACAACACGGACAAGCTGAACGTTCAGATCTTCACCGCTAACGAGTTCAACTACGACACGCCTTCCTGGGTCAACGAGCACACCTTCGTGATCACCTGCTCCCTCGGTGGCTCCACGCCCGAGACCGTCGAGGCCAACAAGACCGCCAAGAAGCACAACTGCCCGGTCGTCTCCCTCACCAACAAGGCTGGCTCCGCTCTGACCGTCGACGCCGACCACGTCATCGTTCACGGCTTCCACGCCAATTTCGCTGCCAAGTGCGAGAAGCCCGGCTATGCCATCGCTCTTGCTCTCGAGATCCTTCAGCAGACCGAGGGCTATGACAAGTACGACGACATGATCACCGGCCTCACCAACGTCTTCGATCTCTGCGAGAACGCTGCTCAGTCCTGCAAGAAGCTCGCCAAGAAGTTCGCTGAGGACTTCAAGGACGACAAGATGATTTACTTCATGGCCTCTGGTGCCTCCGAGAAGATGGCTTACTCTCACGCCGCCTTCCTGTTCACCGAGATGCAGTGGATCGACGCCGCCGCCTACAACACCGGCGAGTACTTCCACGGCCCGTTCGAGGTTTCCACCGAGGGTAAGCCCTACGTCTTCTTCATGTCCGATGGCGCTACCCGTCCGATGGACGCCCGCGCCCTCACCTTCCTTGAGCGCATGGGCGCCAAGGTCGCTCTGATCGACTCCAAGGACTACGGCTTGGCTGACGCCGTGCCCGCGAGCGTCGTCACCTACTTCAACCCGCTGCTGCACCTCGCCGTTATGCGCGAGTACGGCAACCAGATCGCCGAGGCCCGTCAGCACCCGCTGACCATGCGTCGCTACATGTGGAAGCTTTCCTACTAATCACAAGTAAGTAGACCTTACGGGTTGATTGAGAGGGGATGGGGTTTGCGCTCCGTCCCCTTTTTTGCTCTGGGGAGGGCGTGTCTGTCGCGTCGCAAATCCCAGATAAAACCTACCAAAATAAACCTGTCCCTTTTTGGCAGGTGGGAGGAGATGCGTATGATCAAGGCAGTGCTGTTTGACATGGACGGCGTGCTGGTCGATACCGAGTGGTTCTACAACCGTCGCCGCGTGGCGTTTATGGAAGAGAAGGGGTTCCACTTTGACGAGATCCCCGATCTTTCGGGGTCTAACGAGCCTGCCATTTGGGAGGCGCTGGTGCCCGACGATATTGAGCTGCGCGAGCGCTTGCGCGTGGAGTACAAGCAGGTCTACAGCCCGGACCACCCCGTTCCGTATGCCGAGCTGCTCAACGAGCAGACGGAGCCGGTGATGCGTGAGCTGCACGAGCGCGGCGTGAAGTGCGCCATCGCGAGCTCGTCCTATCGCGAGCTCATTGACGAGCTGGTGGAGATCGCCGGTATCGCCGACGTGCTGGACTACACCATCAGCGGTCACGAGTGCGGTGCGTTTAAGCCCGACCCCGAGATCTACCTGCGTGCCATGGAGGCGCTGGGGGTGGAGCCTGCCGAGTGCCTGGTTATCGAGGACTCGCCTTTGGGTATCGAGGCCGGCAAGCGCTCCGGCGCCCGCGTCCTGGCGCTGCGCCCGCACGAGGGTGTCAGCCTCGATCAATCGCGAGCCGATGCCGTTATCGATAATCTGACTGACATTTTGGCCGCTTTGTAGCGTCAATCCGCCGCGAGAAGCACTGATTCACGCGTCTTTTGCTGCGGATTGGCTTAATTTGTCATCTATTTGGATCCGTTTGGCTTCGATTCGGATTAAGTGAGTAGACTTTTTGGTGCAGGACGAGCACAAAGCGCATCTGCTCTAGTAAAACCGCAGGTCACAGGGGTGGCGGTTTTGGGTGTGCTCTGCAGGTCGCGTAAAGTCTACTCACTTGTAATTTGGGCCTTTGGTCGTGGGGTTGCTGGTCCCGCTTTGGTTGTCGAGAGAGGGTGAATTGAAGCGCCCCCGCACGCTCCATGCTACAATCGCGGACATACCCCACAACTACATCTGCCTTCGAAAGGAGCCTGCGTGGCGAACGCCATCGATCAGCTCACGGACCGAGTGCTCGTACTCGGCCGCCTCACCATCGTCCGCCGCGCCATTACTGCCGTGGCGGTCACGATTTCCGCCGTTCTCCAGACATTCCTGATCCAGGCGTTCATTCAGCCCGCCGACCTGCTTCCGAGCGGCCTCACCGGCGTTGCGGTCCTGCTCGATCGCGTTACCTCGCTGGGCGGCGTTCACATCGACATTTCGCTCGGTATGCTCGCGCTCAACATCCCCGTGGCGCTCCTATGCTGGAGCGGCATTAGCAAGCGCTTCGTCATCTTCTCGATGATGCAGGTCGTGCTCTCGTCGCTGTTCCTCAACGTCTTTCACTTCGCTCCATTTTTGGGCGACAAGATCATGCTCATCATTTTTGGCGGCGTGGTCTCGGGTTTGGGCGCTGCCATCGCACTTAAATCCGGCGCATCCACCGGCGGCACCGACTTTATCGCGCTGTGGGTTTCCAACCACACGGGCAAGACCATCTGGGGCGTCATCTTTGGTTTCAACTGCTTTATCCTGGCGATCTTTGGCTTTATGTTTGGCTGGGACAAGGCGGCGTATTCCATCGTGTTCCAGTTTATTTCGACCAAGACCATCGACAGTTTCTATCGTCGCTACGATCGCGTGACGCTGCAGATCACGACGCGTAAGGCAGACGAGGTCATGACTGCCTACGTAAACCATTTTCAGCACGGCATTAGCTGCGCCGAGGTCGTCGGCGGATATAGCCGCGAAAAGATGTACCTGCTGAACACCGTTGTCTCGACCTACGAGAGTCAGGACATTATCAAGCTGGTGTGCGACGTTGATCCCGGCGCCGTGATCAATGTGTTCCACACGCTCAACTTTGTGGGCGGCTGGTGGGGTGGTCATGTCGACGAGCCCATGCCCACGGCCGTTCCCGATCCCGACAAGCCCGCACGCATGGCCAGCAGGCAGGCGCGCCTCAGCGAACAGGACAGCCTGCAGCAGGACGACGGCAAGTAGGGTATTGGCATTTTGCCGGTCCTGCGCAACCCATCCGAACGAGCCCCCCGAAAGCCCCGTTGCTTTCGAGAGGCTCTCGTTTGCCCAGATAAAACCTACCAAAATGAAGCTGTCGCTTTTTGGTAGGGAGGGTGTATCGTTTTATCATTATGAGGTAATATGAAACTAGACGTTATATACGTATTAGTTATTTCGATATTTCGATAAGAGTGATTAGATATGCCTGCGCCCAAAAATGCACCGCTTTACCAGCAGATTTACGACGAAATCAAGGATGCGATCGAGAAAGGTGTTTATGCACCCAAGGAACGTATTCCGTCCGAGCTTGAGCTAGCCGAGCAGTACGACGTGAGCCGCATTACGGTGCGCCGCGCTGTCGAGGAGCTGTGCTCCGATGGCTACCTGGTTAAGCAGCAGGGCCGTGGCACCTTTGTCTCCACGCCGCACATCAACCGTCAGTTTCACGCCTCGACGCTGCAGACGTTTACCGCGCTGTGTGCCGGCAACGGCATGAAGGCCGGTGCGCACGTGATCGATCGCCAGATCGTTCCGGCGCGCCAAAACGAGATGGAGTTCTTTGGCCTGCAGAAGGATGCGCTGCTGCTGCATATCAAGCGCGTGCGTACGGCCGACGGCGAGCCCATCTTTGAGGAGAACATCTTTGTGCCGTTTGATGCCTACCGCGAGCTGTTGACGGCCGATCTTGAGGACAAGTCGATTTTTGCCGAGGTCGAGCGTGTTGGCGGAACGCCGATTGTCTCGGTTGGCTACCGCACGGTCGAGGCCGTTCGTGCCAATACCGAGCAGGCGGCCGAGCTGGGCATTGCTCCGCACGATCCGCTGCTCAACCTGCGTGCCGGCTTCACGGGCCCCAATGGCGAGCCGGTCCTGATGGGTAAGCAGTACTACGTGGGATCGCGCTACGTTATGGTCATGTAAGTTACGCGGGTTTACCAAACGCCGTAACCACTTGACGCTGCAAGCCCGCCAGAGCGGCAATCTGCCTTTCAACTTCGGCGGCATGACCAGAAGGTCAATGCCGCCTCGTTTCAAGGCACCTTGCTCGCTCTGGCGGGCTTTCGCTGTCCGCGCCAAAACATCGGCGTTGCCGGGCCGGCACTTGGGGACGTTCCTTTTCTGCCGGCACCTGGGGACACTCCTTAGCCGTTGGGGGCGTTCTTAAACGACTAGTCTGGGCGGCGGCCGTGTGCTGCTGTCCGCGTGGCGGCGTATAATCGGCGGCAGATGACTTGAACGTTAGGAAACCATG
>CATYJA010000073.1:0-8698 GCA_958407545.1 uncultured Collinsella sp.
CACCGGTGCCGGCCCACTCAATCATGGACTTGTCGTTCTGGCCGTCGCCAAACGAGACGACCTCGCTGGCATCGATGCCGAGCTTGGGCAGGGCACCCTCGAGCGCGCGGGCCTTGTCGATACCAGGCGCCGTGTACTCAAAGTACCAGTCGGCCGTAAACATGCCCGAAAGCGTCTGGGTAAAGGGCGCATACATCTCCTCGTAATGCGCCTGCAGGTAGGCCGGATCGCCTGCCGTCAGCAGCTTGTCTACGGGATAAGTGTCCACGACCTCATGCAAGCTCTCGACCTCGCGGATCTTAAGGTCGCAGGCATCGCGCTCGTATTTGACGATATTCTTCTGCGAGCCGTCCGGCAGTGTAATCATGCAGCGATACGAGTCCTCTACATGCAGGTCGCGCCCGAGCGAGATCATGGGGATCACATCATAGTTTTGCAGGTGATCAATCAGACGGTGCAGTTCGTCAGCTGGCATGGCCTGGTCAAAAAGGACCTCATCGGTCTGAGCGTCGACAACATGCGCGCCATTGAAAGCGACTAGCAGACCGTCATGGTTTTGGAGGTCGAGCTCCTGTGCCAGAGCATGTAGCCCCCATGCGGGACGACCCGAAGCCAAGATGAGCTTAATGCCCGACTCCTGCGCCGCGAGCAGCTTTTCGCGCGTACGCGGGCTGATCACCTTCTGATCGTTGGTGAGCGTACCATCGATATCCATTGCGATGGCTTTAATTGCCATATGTGCCTCCTTGCATCGTTTTTATCGCGCACTATCTTATCCGAGCCGGGGCACGTTCGCACGGCGCGCGTATGACGGTTGCAAAACCACCCCATTTGAAACAAAGACAAAAAAGTACTTGCAAAGACGCGTTCCGACATATAAGTTGATAAAAAACCGCCGTTGCGGTTTTAAGTAGATCGAGCATATGAAGTTTGAGTTTTAGCGTGTAAGAGAAGGAAGATCGGCAAAGTACAACCCCAAACGCAATGACAACTTAATGAGGTAACTGCCACATGTGAGGCACCCAGGGCATTGCTGTCTCGATTTTGAGCACGATGCCTTCCGCCTTGCATGGGCCGTTCCATCCCGCCCCTGCAGCAACTGCCTCACGGGCTCATTGAAAACCGCATAGCACCCCAACGTCAGCACATCACCCACGGCAAGCACATCACTCACGACAACCAACACATCAACAAACAGCACGAACATCAACCGATTGGAGAAGCTATGACAAACCACCACGCTGAAGACGGCGATAAGAAAAGCATTCTGGATGCCCGCATTGAGCGAGCATATGCAAACGAATATGACGCCGCCTTTGCCGCCGCGACCATCAAGAACTACGCGTCGCTACCGCTCGCGACGATCTTGGCCGATCACCCTCAACTGCTGAAGCGCTGCACAAAGATCATGGGCGACCCCGACATTCGCAAGCTGACAGACCCCTATGCCCCAAAACGCGACAACGATTCGCACATTCTTACCGTAGGCTGCCTAGCCCATATGCTTACGGCGCTCGACACGAAACTCAAGCTCGAATGGGAACCCGACGAGCGGCATGAACTCGAAAGCAAGCGGAACACCCTGCGCACCGCACTGTTCCTTCCGTTGGACGGCCTCAAGCGCTGCAACGTCGAGCTCAATTCACAGGCGCGGCAAAAGCCCGGGACCACGGGGCAGAAAACTCCTAGACCCCATGTGGCCATCGTCGACCGCAACCGATATAACCGCATGACCGCGCACTTTTCTGCCGAGGGAGCAGCCATAAGGACGCTGATCGACCTGCTGTGCCTCCTGAGCATCAACGAACTATTTGAGGGCTATCTCGCCCTTGTTCCCGCGACGGCACCCAAGTCGGTAGCAAAGATCATCGAGACCTGCAGACGCCAGTTTGAGCGCCATCGCAATGGCAGCGAGATGAACGCCAGCATCGCGCAGTACTACGCGGCTCATTACAAAAATGACGGATGTGCCCCTATCGAGCATCAGCTGCGGCTCGCCTACACCACGCCCGTCGCAACGCTCCATCGCTTTGGAGCCCTTGGCGCTTGCGAGCCGCACGAACAGGCAGCCTGCCCCACAACCGAGCTCGATCTCAGGCTCGGACGAACCCTGTAGCCCGCCAGCCCCTCCGCGGGCAACAATCCTATTCCACAACACAACCAACAGAAAGGAGTCCTCATGGACACCAATCATTCCCCCATCATCAGCCCCCTCACCATGCGTGAATCCGCCCGAGGTATCACGCTCACCAGCATTTACGATGAGATGCTCGCCCGTCGCGAGCTCTCCGTCATGGGAAACATCGAAACCCCGATGGCCCACGACCTATGCCAGCAGATTCGTCTGCTCGATGCCACCGACCCCAGCCGCCCCATCACCATATTTGTCGCCAGCGCCGGCGGAAGCGTGCGATCGGGTCTTGCGATCTATGACGCCATGCGCCTCGCATCGTGCCCCATCCGCACCGTCTGCCTGGAATTCGCCGCGTCCATGGGCGCCGTGATCTTTATGGGCGGCGACGATCGCCGTATGGCGCCCCATGCAGAGCTCATGATTCATGACCCGCTGATCCCCCAGGGGGCAGGCGGCTCGGCACTTGCGTTGCAGGAAACCAGCCGGCGTCTCATGCAGACCCGCAAGACCCTCACGCAAATCCTCTCGGACCGCAGCGGCCTCACGCCCAAGCGCATCCAGTCCCTCACTGCAAAAGACACCTACCTTTCGGCCGAGCGCGCCGTCGAGCTCGGCTTTGCCCACGAAATTCTCTCGACCACCAAGGAGGTCGCCCATGTCTAACCTCGCCAGCCGCCTCGCCGCATCTGAGTCCGCATCGTCCACCATCCTCGCCAAGGATCGAACGCTCTCCTGCGACACCCGCCAAACGGGACTCAACAACAACGCACTTGTGATCGGCCCCTCGGGAGCCGGCAAGACCCGAAACGTCCTCAAGCCCAACCTGCTGCAAATGAACGCAAGCTACATCGTGCTCGACACCAAAGGCACGCTCTGTCGCGAAGTGGGACCCGTGCTGGCAGCCCACGGTTACCGCGTGCAATGCCTCAACTTCGCCGACCTCAACACCGTCCCGGCCCTTGCGCCCGGCATCGAGCGCTGCGGCTACAACCCCCTGAGGCACATTCGCCGCAAGGCGGACGGCAGGCCCAACCAGCAGGACATCCTCTCGGTGGCAAAGGCCATCTGCCCCATCGAGGACAACAACCAGCCTTTTTGGGATCATGCGGCGGCAAACCTGCTGTCGTGTCTTATCGCCTACGTCACCGAACAGCTACCCGCCGACGAGCAGACGATCAGCTCGGTCATCAAGCTGATCGAGCACCTGCAGGACGGTGCCACGGGTCGATTGTTTGACGACCTGATCACGACCGACCCCCAAAGCTATGCCCTCTCGCTATGGCGGCGCTACGCCATTACGCAAAATGCCGAGCGCATGCACGCGAGCATCGTCGGCATCCTTGCCGAAAAGGTCATGTGTCTGGGATTCGACGGTGCGGCACAGCTCTATCGTGAGTGCCATCAGGTGAACTTCGCTTCCATGGGACACACCCCCTGCGTCCTGTTTGTAACCGTGAGCGATATTGACCGCAATCTCGATCCGCTGACCGGCCTCTTTATTTCGCAGGCGTTTATGGGCCTCATTCGTGAGGCCGATAGGCAGCCCGACGGCAGCCTGCCCGTGCCCGTGCGCTTTATGCTCGATGACTTCGCAAATCTGCAGATCCCCCAGATCGACAACGTGCTCTCGATTATCCGAAGCCGCAACATCTGGGCAACGCTGCTGCTGCAGTCGACCAACCAGCTCGATGCGCTCTATGGCGAGGCACGCGCACGCTCCATCATGGGCAACTGCGACACGCATCTGGTGCTGGCGTTCCAGGATCCCGAGAGTGCCCGGGTGTTTTCCGACCGCGCCGACGCGCTGCCCAGCACGCTCATGGCGACGCCGATCGATCGCTCGTGGCTCTTTGTGCGCGGTCGCACTCCCGAACAGGTCGAGCGCTTTAGGCTCGAAGACCATCCGCTCTACGGGGAGCTGCCCGAGGCGCAGCGAGACCATGCGGAGGCCGAGATCTAGGCGCAGGGTTCTCGCGGCGCGCGGCGCCCCAGCGATGTTCCACAAAGGCCGTGCGCCCCGGGACTACGGCAAAGCAAAGGGGCCCGCATCCGATAGGATACGGGCCCCTGACTATAAGGCGCGATGCGTTAACAGCAGCGACTACTTGCGATGCGCGCGATAGAACTCGATGAGCGCCTGGGTCGAAGCGTCCTGCTCGGCCTTGGCGGCGTCATCGTGGAAGGCCGGGGTAATCTGCTTGGCAAGCTGCTTGCCCAGCTCGACGCCCCACTGGTCGTAGGAGTCGATGCCCCAGACCGTGCCCTCGACAAACGTGATGTGCTCGTACAGGGCGATGAGCTCGCCGAGTGCGAACGGGGTCAGCGTGTCGCCGAAGATCGAGGTCGTCGGGCGATTGCCCTCAAAGCAACGGGCCGGGACGATCTGCTCGGGCGTGCCCTCGGCACGAACCTCATCGGCCGTCTTACCAAAGGCGAGCGCCTTGGTCTGGGCCAGGAAGTTGCCCAGGAACAGCTCGTGGACATCCTGGCCGCCGTCGGTCGCAGGGTTGGCGGTATTGGCGAAGGCGATGAAGTCGGCCGGAACCACCACAGTGCCCTGGTGCAGCAGCTGATAGAAGGCATGCTGGCCGTTGGTGCCGGGCTCGCCCCAGAAGATCTCACCGGTGTCGGAGGTCACGGCGCTGCCGTCCCAGCGGACATGCTTGCCGTTGGACTCCATGGTGAGCTGCTGCAGGTAGGCCGGGAAGCGGTGCAGGTACTGGCAGTACGGCAGCACGGCGTGGCTCTTGGAACCGAAGAAGTTGACGTACCAGACATTGAGCAGGCCCATCAGCGCGACGGCGTTGTTCTCGAGCGGGGTGTTGCAGAAGTACTCGTCGATGGCGTGGAAGCCCTCGAGGAACTGCTGGAAGCGCTCGGGGCCGAGCACGACGATCAGCGACAGGCCCACGGCGGAGTCAACGGAATAGCGGCCACCGACCCAGTTCCAGAAACCGAAGGCGTTGGCGGGGTCGATACCGAAGGCCTCGACCTTCTCGAGTGCGGTGGAAACGGCGACGAAGTGCTTTGCCACGGCCTCGGCGTTCTGCTCATCGGAGCCGTCGATGGCGCCCTGAGCCTTGAGCTGCTCGAGCATCCAGGTCTTGACCTCGCGGGCGTTGGTGAGGGTCTCGAGCGTGGTGAAGGTCTTGGAGACGATGATTACGAGCGTGGTCTCGGGATCCAGGCCCTTGAGCTTCTCGGCCTGGTCGTTGGGGTCGATGTTGGAGATGTAGCGGCAGTCGATACCGGCGTCGGCATAGGGACGCAGAGCCTCGTAGGCCATGACCGGGCCCAGGTCGGAGCCGCCGATGCCGATGGACACCAGATGCTCGATCTTCTTGCCGGTAACGCCCTTCCACTCACCGGAGCGCACGCGCTCGGCGAAGGCATACATGCGGTCGAGGACCTCGTGCACGTCGGCGACGACGTCCTGGCCGTCGACGATGAGCTGGCCCTTCTCGCTTGCCGGGCGGCGCAGCGCGGTGTGCAGGACAGCGCGGTCCTCGGTAGTGTTGATGTGCTCGCCAGAGAACATGGCGTCGCGGCGCTCCTCGAGCTTCACCTCGCGGGCAAGATCGCACAGCAGCTTGACGGTCTCATCGGTCACCAGGTTCTTCGACAGATCGAAGTGCAGGTCACCGGCGTCAAAGCTCAGCTTGTTCACGCGGTCGGCGTCAGCAGCGAACCAGGCCTTGAGGTCGATACCTTCGGCCTCGAGCTTCTCCTGATGAGCCTCGAGCGCCTTCCAAGCGGCAGTCGACGTAGCATCGATAGGTGCGGCAACAGTTGCCATAGAGTCCTCCTCAGCATACGGGCGCACGCCTCCATGCGCCCGGACATTCAGATGCCACTATTCTAGCGCAGGTCAAGACTACAATCAGCGAGCGTTGCCAATCGGCCCCCAAACGGCAACCGATTAAAAAGGGACAGGCTTATTTTGGCAGGTCAAACGCTTTACCAACCAAAAATAACCCGTCCTTTTATGGCAAATATTAGGCCGCGGCGCAGATGCTACCGAGCAACTCACGCAGAGGAGACCCGATGCCCTCCAGCAGTTCGGGCGCGATAATGGCAAAAACGGGAACCTCACCGGTGCCCACGACAGCAGGCGCCTTGCCCTCCGAGAGAATGCATCCATAAGGGACAAAACCGTCTTCGCCGGCATCGAGCGCCGCCATGCGACGCGCGAGCTCGCGCGCAAAGCCAGCAGTATCGGCATCGCCAATCGCCAGGACAAAGTCCACGCCCTCATCGGTTGCCAGGGCTACGGCCTCATCGACCAAATCGTCTCCCCCGTCGCCCCCGGCCGAACCGCAACGAAAGAGTACGCGTTCGAGCAGGGCACGATCGAGCGAGCCCAGCGCCGCCGAAACGAGCTCATCGCGCGTGTGCTTGTCGCCTCCCAGCACGACCAGTGCCTTGGTGCCGCCATAGTGGGCAACCAATCGCCCGCACCAGCGAGCCACATCCCCATCCGCAACCAAGCGCGTCGGCATACCAAACCCATAGTTGACCATTATCCCCACAACCCTTCCGTGCTTTATGGTGGTATCGATCGTTAGGCTCATGCTACGAAGCGAGCTTTTCCGAGCTGTTTCGCGCTCTTTAGGGCTGCGTTAAAACCCCGATGAAGCCGCACGACCATACTTGCCAAAAAGGGACAGATTTTGACGGTGTCCGTGCAAGCGGGTATTATCGAACAGGTATTCGATAAGAACATGTGTTTGATGGAAGGGCACGGATGGCGCACGAGCAGCACACCTATATCTGCATCGACCTCAAGACGTTTTATGCCAGCGTCGAGTGCGTCGACCGTGGGCTCGATCCGCTCACCACCAACCTAGTCGTTGCCGACGAATCGCGCGGACGCACGACCATCTGCCTCGCTATCACGCAGGCCATGAAGGACTTAGGTATTCACAACCGCTGCCGTCTGTTCGAGATTCCCGACGGCATCGACTGCATCAAAGCAGTGCCGCGCATGCAGCACTACATGGAGGTGTCGGCGCAAATCTACGGCATCTATCTGGAATACGTCAGCCCCCAGGACGTGCACGTCTACTCAATTGACGAGTGCTTTATCGACGTGACACCCTATCTGGACCTCTATCACACCGATGCGGAAGGCTTCGCCTGCATGTTGCGCGACGAGGTCCTGGCGCGCACCGGCATCACGGCGACGGTCGGCATCGGCCCCAACCTATTCCAGGCCAAGGTTGCACTCGATATCACCGCCAAGCACGTACCCAGCCGCATCGGCATACTCGACGATGAGACCTTTCGCAAGGAAATCTGGCCCCATCGTCCCATCACCGATATCTGGGGCATCGGCCCCGGCGTGGCAGCACGACTCGAAAAATACGGCGTCTACGATCTGATGGGCGTCGCGGCGCTCGACGAAAACCTGCTTTACGACGAGCTCGGCGTCAATGCCGAGTATCTCATCGACCACGCCTTCGGACGCGAGCCGACAACCATCGCCGATATCCAAGCCTATCGCCCGCAAGCAACTTCGACCACCACAGGACAGGTGCTCTCGAAGGGCTATGCCTACGAGCAGGCCTACACCGTCTTGCGCGAGATGGTCGACAACGCCGTGTTGGACTTGATCGATAAGCACGTGGTCTGCGACAGCATCTCGCTCTTTGTGGGCTACGCGAGCGAGCGCGCCGACATACGCAGGCTTGATGCCAGCGGTACTGCACAATATGTGGACGGATGCGGACACCTGCGCTCGAGTACGTCGAGCATCGAACCCACCGCAACCGCCGGCCCCGAGCTCGCGCCCCGTGCTCCCAAGCCCGTCCAGCGCGATGACGAACGGCGCCGCCTGGTGCGCGAAGCGCAGGCAATCGATGGCATCTTTGTGGGAGAGCATGGTGGCAAACCGCGTGGTGGCTATGCCGCGCTCTTTGCGCACTCCAACGCCTCGCGCAAGCTGCCCGAGCGTACCAATTCGTTTAAGAAGATCATGGGCTATTTCGATGAGCTCTGGGCGCAGACTGTCGATCCCAAACGACCGGTCAAGCGCATCAACCTGGGCTTTAGCAATCTTGTGCCCGAGGAATTTGCCACCATCGATCTGTTCAGCGATATCGAGGCCGATGAGCGCGAGCGCGACCTGGCGCGCGCCGTCCTGGCCGTGAAAGGCAAGTACGGCAAGAACGCGCTCGTCAAGGGATTAAGCTTTACCGCCGGCGCCACCGCGCGCGAGCGCAACGATCAAGTTGGAGGACACCGTGCCTAAACCCAAACAACAGCCCATGCGCCCGCCGACCGCCTTCGAGCGCCTGGCGGACCCCGAGGGCAGACGCCGCGCAGCCGACCCCAACCTCACTGCCAACGGTGCCGTGCGCGCCAACCGCGCCGCACAGTTTATGCCCTTTGCCGCCCTCACGGGATACTACGAACTCGTGCGCAAGCAGGAAATCACCGTCGAGCAAAAACGTGAGCTCACGGAAGAAAAAGCCCTCGAGCTTTCGCAAAAGCTCGAGGGCCTCAAACGCGGCGACTTGGTGCGCGTCACCTATTACGATACGTACGGCTATCGTAGCCGCACGG
>CATYJA010000074.1:0-8346 GCA_958407545.1 uncultured Collinsella sp.
GGAACGTCTGCGGAATCATAACGTAGAGCAGCGTCTGGAAGGCATTCATGCCCAGAGAGCGAGCAGCTTCGTTTTGACCCTTGGGGATCGATTGAATACCGGCACGGAAGATCTCGCATAGGTACGCAGACGAGTTCATGGCCATGACGATAACGCCCAAGACATAGTCGTCCACCTTGACGCCGGCCAACGGCAGACCGAAGAACGCGATATAGATCTGCAGGAACGCCGGCGTACCGCGAATGATATTCACGTAGATGCCGGCGAGGCAACGCAGGATGCGCGACTTGGAGATGCGCATGAGCGACAGGGCAAAACCGAAGGGAATTGCCAGCGGAAACGCCACAAGCACGATCGAAAGCGACATAAGGAAGCCCTTAAAGACGATCGGCAGGCTTTGGACCAAAATGACCGGGTTTAAGAACAGGCGCAGGAACATATTGGAGTTCCAGGCCTCGACCCACGGCTGCTCCTTAAGATCGGCCAGGAAGTTATCGAAGGCCGTCACGCCCTTGATCTCGACGGAAGGAATTTTTGAAATCTTCTTGGTCGAACCGTCGGCGAGCGTATAGGTGCCGCTAAAGGCCTCATCGCCGCCCTCAACGGGAAACGTCACGCCGTAAACCTCAACACGGAAAAAGCCGCCGGCAGGCGCCGTCTCGCCAAAGTCGATCTTGAGCGTCTGACCATCAGCCGTGCACGTGGGTTTCATGGGCGTACGATCCATGAGGTCCTCGCCCGAGAGCATCGTCAATCGCGTGTCATCGGTACCAAACGTCGTGCCGTCGACAAACGTCAGCGAAAGACCGCTCAGCTCCTCATCGGCATCGGCCTGGACCTCCCAGGTAATGCGCGTCTCGGTACCGCCGACCACAGCGCTGCCCGAACCGGTGTTGGGTCGGGCGGTAATCTTTGCGGTCTCAAGCGCCTGGGCGGTCGTGGGCGCATATGCCCCCACACACACCAGCGCGAGCGCCACGGCCATGACGCAGACTAGCTTTTGGAGCAAGGCGGGCAGTGGAAAACGCTGCTCCGCGGCCCCTTTGTTCAGTCGAGACAAGGTGGCTCCTATCGTAGAAGTTGCCGGCAAAACGAGACGGAAATACTCTCCGTCAAGAGAAGCGCAAAGGCCCTCTCCGCCAAAACGGAAAGGGCCCGTGAGCAATCAAGTAGCTATTTTACTTGATGTTGTACTTAGCCATGAGGGCGTCAACGGTACCGTCGTCGGTCAGGTCCTTGATGGCCTGGTTGATGTCGTCCTTGAGCTTGGTGTTGCCCTGGTTGATGGCGATGGCGTACTCCTCGCCGGTGCTAATCTGCTTAATGGTCTGGCAGGTGTTGAACTGCTCGGCGGTCAGCTGGCTGGCAACGGAGCGGTTGGTGACTACGGCGTCGCCCTTATCGGACTGCAGGGCGCTGAAGCACTCGGTGGCGTCCTTGTAGGGGACAATCTTGGCCTTGGGGAAGTTCTCCTGGGCAAAGGACTCGGCGGTCGAGCCAGACTGGACGATGATGGTAGCATCGGCGTTGTTGAGCTTCTCGCTGTAGTTGTCGGCCGTGATGTCGGTGTTATCGACCTTGGTCACGATAGCCTGATCGTCCATGTAGTAGGAATCAGAGAAAGTGACTTCCTTCTCACGCTCGGGCGTGTCGGTGATAGCCGCGATGGAAACGTCATACTTGGCGCCCGAAGCGACGCCCGGAACCAGCGTGTCAAAGTCATTGTTGACATACTCGACATCCAGGCCCAGCTTGTCGCCGATAGCCTTGATGAGCTCAAGGTCAAAGCCCTGATAATCGCCGTTGTCATCTTTGTACTCAAACGGAGCGTACTCGGCAGAGGTGCCGACGGTCAGCGTGCCGTCCTTGACGAGCGCGTACTCCTTGGAGCCGTCGACCTTCTCGACCTTAGCGTCGTCAGAGCTGCTGGGACCGGCATCAGAACCAGAGGTGGCGTTGGACGAACCGCAGCCCGTCAGAGCAAGGGCGAGCGCCATAGCACCCGTGGCGGCAAATGCGCCAAGCTTCTTCAGCTTCATAATGAGTCTCCTTCCGGTGACCTCGTTTGATTCAGAGGTCTGCAAAAACTGTTGGCTATTATGCACCCGGAATTACGAATCTGCAATGAGAAAACTGATTGAAACAAACCCATAACGTGAATGGAATACTCTACTTTGTGACAGTCATTACTGCTGCAATGACCTTAATAGTCTAATTTCAGCTGCATAACCTGCAAGTTCGTTCGGAGTCTCCAAAATAAACGGCAGCGAACGCAAATGGCCATTCGATACAATATTCTGCATAACCTGCATACCGCCACCAAATTCCTCGCTGCCAAGGTATCCCTTGCCGATGCACTCGTGACGATCTTTATGGGCGCCACAAGGGTTCTTCGAATCGTTGATGTGTACGGCGTGCAAACGATCGATACCCACCACGCGGTCGAACTCGTCGAGTACGCCGTCCAGATCATGGATGATGTCGTAGCCAGCATCGCTCACATGGCAGGTATCCAAACAAACGCCCAGCTTATCGGACAGCTCTGGGCACTTGGCGGCAACGCCCTCGATAATGCACGCCAGTTCCTCAAAGCTGCGGCCCACCTCGGTACCCTTGCCGGCCATGGTCTCGAGCAGCACCGTCGTCTGCTGGCCCTCAAACATCACCTGGCACAGGGTGTCGACAATCATCTGAATACCGGCGTCGGAGCCCTGCCCCACATGCGCACCGGGATGGAAGTTGTAGTAGTTGCCGGGCAGCGCCTCCATGCGCCGCAGATCCTCTGCCATGGCCTCCAGGGCAAACTCGCGCGCCCGCTCTTTGGCTGAGCAGGGGTTATAGGTATACGGGGCATGCGCCACCAGCGGTCCAAAGTCGTTTTGCTCCATAAGCTCGCGCAGGGCCGCCACGTCATCCATGTCAAGGTCTTTCGCCTTGCCGCCGCGCGGGTTGCGCGTAAAGAATGCAAAGGTATTGGCGCCAATGGACAACGCCGTCTCCCCCATCGCCCGATAGCCCTTCGTCGTCGAAAGATGGCACCCAATCGTCAGCATCTCCAGCTCTCCCTTATCAGTTGCGGTGAAATACGGTCTATTGGTGCCCTATTTTGGCGCAAACAGACCGTATTCCACCGCAAGTTATAAAAGGGGCATCAGAGATGTGGGCCGCCAGGCACCACGGGCGCCGGCGTCATGATCCCCTACGCGTCAGTGCCAAGTCCTAGAGGGCTAGACGGATTTCATCGATGATGTGCGCACAGCGCTGTGTGGCGGCAAGGGGCATGACGGGACTCTCGAGTTTCCCCGCCCGGATGAGCTGGGTCGCATGCTGGATTTCGCCGTAGAAATCATCGACCTCAAACGGGGCATTTATTTCGAGCATTCGTCCGTCGGAGTACTTCACATAGGCGAGCTCGGGACGATGGAGGCGCTCGATTTCCAACGAGCCTCGCTCGCAGTCAATCGTTAAGCGGCTTTCATATGCCGCTTTGCCGTCGCACGCCATATGAATGGGTATGCCGCCGACGCTCATACGAATCTCGTCGACCCAATCAACGCGGCCGCCCGATACGTCACGCCAGCAAACTTCACGAGACGAAACATCGCACGCACCCGCAAGCAGATCATCAAACCACCCGACCGCATAGCAGCCCATGTCATATAGACAGCCACCCTGCAACGGGTCGAGCAGATAACTCGAAGGGGGCTCACCATAATCAAGTTTTTGCACGCTTTCGATCGAAACGATACGGCCGAGCTCACCCGAAGCAAGCAAGTCCTTCACGCGAGTGCGCATCGGGCAAAACCGATTTTTCATCGCCTCCATAAACAGCACGCCGCGCTCACGGGAAACGAAGGCGATCGCATGGGCCTCTTCTTCATTCAAAACGGCCGGCTTTTCGCACAGCACGGCCTTTCCCGCGCGTAGTGCCCGACAGACCCAATGCGCATGCATGCCATGTGGAAGAGCCAAGTAGATTACGTCGACATCGGGGTCGGCAATCAACGCATCATAAGCCGCATCGCCGTTATCGTCAGCTGTGGCATAACTGTGCACGGCATCAATCGAAAACGCCCTGCAAAACTCCTCAACATGCGGAGGAGTGCGACCGGCGGCAGCCACAAGCCGTGCCCCGTCCACCTCCTTGAGCGACGATGCAAATCGATGCGAAATGCGCCCAGCACCCAAAACGCCCCAACGAACCTCACGTAAATCATCACATGAATCCCGATGGCCCACGACAGCCCCCTTCAGTTGCGGTGAAATAGTTCCTGTTGATGCCTTATTCTGCCGCAAACAGGAACTATTCCACCGCAAGTTATAAAAGGGTCACGAGGAGCGCGTTTTGCCGAAGGCCTTAAGCACTGCCGTCACGGGTCCAGGCTGAAAACGGCGGCGTACGTCGTCGAGACGCTCGGGGATATCGATGTGCTGTGGGCAGTGACGCGCACATTTGCCGCACTTGACGCAATTGCTCACGAGTTTGGGCTCGCTCGTGCGCACCGCACTCGCCGTAAAGTATTGCGACAGCCCCGTAAACCAGCTGTGCGCATAGCTCGCGTTGTAGGCGGCAAAGCAGCCGGGAATGTTGATACCCTTGGGGCATGGCATGCAGTAGCCGCATCCCGTGCAGGGCACGCGGTTCGTTTTCTCAAACTCTTCCAGCACGCGCGCGATGGTATCAAGCTGACCTGTCGTCATCGAGTCCGGCAGCGCACGATTGGCCAGCGCTGCATTCTCATCCACCTGCGCGGTATCGGTCATACCCGAAAGCAGCATCGTCACCTGAGGATGATTCCACACCCACGAAAGACCCCAGGCGGCAGGAGTGCGCAAATGCGGGTCACGGGCACTATCGAGCACAGCGCGGGCCCGTGGCGGCAGCTTGCCCGCTAAACGCCCGCCCAGCAGCGGCTCCATCACAAACACCGCGAGGCCTCGCTCGGCGGCGGCCATGAGCCCCGCCGTTCCCGCCTGATAGCGCTCTCCAGCGTAATTGTACTGGATCTGGCAAAAGTCCCACTCATATGCATCGAGCATTGTCAGAAAGTCCGCTGCGCTGCCGTGGTACGAAAAACCAATCTGGCGAATGCGCCCCGCCGCCTTTTGACGCGCGATCCAGTCCTCGATGCCCAACGCCACCACACGTTCCCACTGGGCGGGCGAGGTAATGTTGTGCATGAGGTAATAGTCGATATGGTCGGTCCGTAGGCGGCGCAGTTGCTCGTCGAAGAACCGGTCGAAATCCTCCGCGCATTTGCACGAAGCATGCGGCAGCTTGGTTGCGAGCAAAACCTGGTCGCGCAAGCCCAGGCGCTCAAGCGACGCACCCACGCACGCCTCGTTGCCGGGATAGAGATAGGCCGTGTCCAGGTAGTTAATCCCCTGCTCCACCGCACGGGAGATGATAGCGTCGGCGGTCTTCGCATCGGGGTGTCCCGGCGCACCGGGAAACCTCATGCAGCCCAGACCCAGAGCGGATATTCGGTTACCACTTTTGGGGTCAACACGGTATTGCACGGCCCCTCCCTTCGCCATCAGCGCCCCGGCAAGGCGAAACACAATGGTCACGCAGCCGAAACATCGTGGAATCGCAATCGAGAACGTATCGTAACGCAGCAGAAATCGAGCCGTCACGGCACCGCTTTAACATCAGCAAAAAGCCCGATGAAAGGAGCCGGGCATGACCACGCGCATGTCTTTGCGGTCTGCTCTGCAGCGTAGCGTCCAGGCAAACGTTTCTTTTTTATAACAGCCGCCCCGCGCACCCACCAATCACCCTGGCAGCATACAATCCATCAGGCGCCCCTTACGCGGGCGCCTTTTACATGGGGAGATGATTCACATGCAGATCAACAAGGTCGCTTTTATCGGCAAGGGCGGCGTCGGCCTGCTCTACGGCAGCATGATTGCCAAGGCCCTCGGCAATGACGCCGTCGAATACGTTATGGATGACACCCGTTTTGAGCGTCACGCGGGCGATGCGCTCACTGTCAACGGCAAGCCCTGCGATCTCACGTCCGTCCGCGCCAGCGAGGCGACGCCCGCCGATCTGGTCATCCTGACAGTCAAGACCACCGGTCTCGACCAAGCACTCAAGACTATGGAGCGCGTCGTGGGACCCAACACGCTCATCGCCTCGCTATGCAACGGCATTACGGGCGAGCAAAAGATTGCCGAACGCTTTGGCTGGGAGCATACCGTTCTTGGTATCTGCCAGGGCATGGACGCCGTGTTCCTCAGCGGCGCGCTCACCTTTACCAATGCGGGCGAGATCCGCTTTGGCGCGGCGGCCGGCACGGACCCCGCGACCGTCGCCGCTATCGACGGGCTCTACACGCGCTGCGGCATCGCCCATACCGTCGAGCGCGACATTGCGCACCGCATGTGGGCCAAACTCATGCTCAACGACGGCATCAACCAAACCTGCATGGCCTACGGCGGGACCTACGGAAGCGCCACGGAGCCGGGCTCCGAGCAGCGTCGCTGCTTTGTTTCCGCCATGCGCGAAACGCTTGCGGTCGCCAACGCCGAGGGCGTTGAGCTGACCGAGGCAGACCTGACGCAAATGGTGCACCTCATCGAGGGAATCGACCCCGCCGGTATGCCCTCGATGGCTCAAGACCGCATCGCAAGGCGCAAAACCGAGGTTGATGAGTTCGCGGGCACCATCTGCCGCCTCGCAGCCAAACACGATATCCAGGCACCGCAAAACGAATGGCTCTATCGACGCATTCGCGATATCGAGAAAAGCTGGTAGCGCCGACGCGCCGCATTCAACAGCCTTAACAGCAAAACCGCCGCAAGGGAACCTCCCCCCCCTGCGGCGGCCTTCATCTTCGTCTATGACCGGCGGCCGATCTCACAACAGTTAGCGTTGCGACCCCGACACCTCGTCCTCATCGTCGCGGCAAAGAACCACGCCCGCGCTTCCCAGCAGTGCGGCCGCGATCAGCGCGCCGACCACGATAGGAGCAGTCCCGCATGTCCCCTGCATGCCCGCGACGAGCGCGACCGTGGGACCAAGGCAGCCGAGCATCAACGCGGCGGCGGCAACGGCAATATCTCGAGCATTCACAAGACCACTTCTTCCAAGAGAAAGACCTTATTTCTCATGAACTAGTGTGCCCCGCATCCATACGCCCAGCGTACCGCCACGGTAAGGGCTCTGTTAACTCAAACGCGCATAAAGAACGGGCGGCTTTACGTTGCCTAAAAGCTCAGTAAAGACGTCCGCCCATCATGTGCCTATTTTGCTTATGGCAGATTACCAACCGGTGTAGTAGTCGGTGGTTCCGGCAGCGCAGCCGGAGTCATAGACCTTGCAATCACCCTTGGAGCCCGTAAAGGTCGAGCCCTGGGCCATATCGCCCGCGGCAACAACGTAATAGCCGTCGGAATCGCGCCAGAAGCCCTCAGAATCCTGAGTCCATTCGCCCGTGCGATAGTGATAAAGCACATTGCTGCTGTAATAGGTCTCGCGGCGCCCGTTGTAGTTATTGACACCCGCAGAGCGCGTCAGGCCCGATCCGTTCGCGTAGGACGCGGCAGACGCGTAAGGCGGAGTGTAACCGGCGTTGTAGTACGAAGCCTGGGCGGCCTCGGCAGCCTCCGCCTCGGCGGCAGCCTCGAGCGCTTCGCACTTGGCATCCTCAAGCGCAGCGCGCAGCTCATCGAGCTCGGTCGACTTGGCGTCGACCTCCCCCATCGTCAACAGGCTACCCGCACCGTCGATGCAACCCTGCAGCACAGCGCGCTCGTCATCGGTGGCATAGTCGCCATACATATTCATGATGATCTGAGCGCGCATCTCCAGGGAATCACGCTTGGCCTCCATCGAGGCGTTCCACTCCTGCATGGAACCATAACCATCGCCACGATAGTCAACGGGCTGCACCAGCGTCGTCTCGGACGGAGTAGATCCAACCGTATCGGACAGTGTTGCGGCGTGGGCATCAGTTGCACCGGCGCCCGCCAAAAGTGCCACGGTCAGAGCGGCGGAAAGGGCGGCGGTTTTCGGTTTTCGTGAATCAATCCTCATGTAGCTGGAAACCTCCGTAGTGCGTTTTTGCTGCGTTTGAGCTGCGTGTGATTCGATCGCGCTGCATAGTACCCCGAGCAAATCGCGACCTGCGGTTTTACTTAAAAGGCGCACGTCAATTGCGTAAAACTCACATCCTCTCAACAGGAGTTTTCCACAACTCGAATGCATAAAGCGTGTCAAAAACCCTGTTTTTGCACCCGCTCGGGGGTGCGGACGATTTCTTGGACCGCGCCTAGGCGTATCCAAGTGGAGTGGGTATGATGAATTGGACACCTAGTTAAGAGCGAAAGGTGTTCAAGATG
>CATYJA010000075.1:0-8215 GCA_958407545.1 uncultured Collinsella sp.
CTTTCGGCGATTGGTCTGGAAAAGGAGACGGGAATCGGGCGCACGCCCATTCGCGAATCCTTTGTGCGCCTGCGTGAGCAGGAGCTGGTGGAAACGCGTCCCAAAAGCGGCACCTATGTCTCAAAAATCAGCATGGAGCGCGCCGAGAACGCCTGTTTCTTGCGCGAAAAACTCGAGAGAAGCGTGCTCATTAAATGCTGCTCTGCCGCCACACCCGAGCAGAAGTGTCGGCTCGAGCAGATTCTTGCCGAGTCCGAGTCGCTCGACCATAGCGAGACGCGTCGTTTCTTTGACCTGGACAACCTGTTCCATGAGACGTGTTTTGAGATTGCCGGCCGTCACATGTTGTGGGATTGGATGAAGAGCGTCAACACACATTTTGAGCGATACAACTGGTTGCGTATGGTGTCGCAGGACCTGGATTGGGAGCCGATTCGTCGGCAGCATCGCCGGATTCTCGAGGCCATTAAGAGGGGCGATACCGATGCGGCGAGTTATCTGGCAGAGACGCACTTGCACCTGATGCCCGAGGAGCAGGGCCCGGTTATCGCCCTGCATCCCGACTATTTTGAGCTGTCTAAAGACTCGGCCATCTAATTCGTCCTTTTATTTAGTTGCGGTGAAATAGGGATTGTTTTGCGGCTCTGATGGTGTAGGCAGTCCGTATTCCACCGCAAGTGCCGGGGCACATCGGGGCACAAAGCTGCGGCGCCGCTTGGAGGAAAAGACCGGAAGCAAAGGTCCATTCCTCCAGACGGCGCCGCAGCTGTTTTGATGGCTCGGCTTTTACCGAAGTGGCTCAGTTGAGCGCGACTGCCAGCCGATTATACAAAGCGGCTCGGGGGCGTGTCGCTTCCGTCACGTTCTATCAGCATACAAGACGGTTTTGGTTCTTGTTCGTGACGGAAACGGCGCGCTTCCGAGCCGCTTTAAAAGAAAGGGGGCGAGGTCTAGGGCACGCCCCCTTTCACGATAGAGAGCTAAACCTAGCCGCGGACCTTCTTGACGACGTCCATGGCCTCGCGGGCGATCTGCTCGACCTTGGAGAAGTCGCCGTCGGCAAACAGGGCCGGCTTGACCATCCAGGTGCCACCGCAGGCGATGATGGCGGAGGAGCTCAGGTACTCCTCGACGTTGGCGGTGCTCACGCCGCCGGTGGGCATAAAGCGGTGACCGACAAACGGAGCGGCGAGGGCCTTGATGGTGTTGAGACCACCATACTGGGACGCGGGGAAGAACTTGGTGACCTTGAGGCCCAGGTTCTCGGCTGCGGTGACCTCGGAGGGGGTCACGGTGCCGGGAAGGACAGGCAGGTCGATGTCGATGCAGTGCTTCACTACGTCCTCGTTGTAACCCGGGGAGACGATGAACTTGGCACCGGCTGCGCGGGCCTGCTCAGCCTGCTCGACGGTCAGGACAGTGCCGGCGCCAACGCACATCTCGGGCTCGGCCTCGGCCATAGCGGCGATGCACTCGGCGGCGCAGGCGGTGCGGAAGGTGACCTCGGCGGACTTCATGCCAGCTGCCATAAGGGCGTGGGCGAGCGGAGCGGCGTCCTCGACCTTGTCGAGCACGACGACCGGCACAATGCCCAGGGACTCAAGCGTGGTGTAGAACTGATCGAACATGATGTTCCTTTCGATGTGTGGCGCGCATGGGCGCGTGATTGCCAAATGTGCTGGTCAGGAGCCGATTTTGGATTGGTTATCGGAGGCACTGCTTGGGGTTCAAGCAATTCCAAAACCGGCTGCTCGACCAGTCATGTAGGGAATGCCAGACAAAACCGGAATGGGACTGGTGGTTTTGCCCGGCCGGAGGAATCGGGGAGCGGGCCGCAGGGGTATGGGATTGGAAAGCTGCGGCCCGCGGAATGGAGACGGACTAGCGCGCGACGCGGGTGCCACCGTCGGCGGCGTTGGCCACAGCGGCGATCTCGTCGGCGGTCACCAGGTTGGAATCGCCCTTGATGGTGAGCTTGAGGATCGAGGCCGCAATCGCGTAGTTGACGGCGTCCTGCGGGTCAAAGTCGTTGATGAGGGCATGGACGAGGCCGGCGTTGAAAGCGTCGCCGGCGGCAACGCCCTCGAGCACGTGCACGTCGTGAGCAGGGGAGAACCAGTGCTCGCCGCTCTCGGCGTCAAAGAGCATGCCCATCCAGATGGAGCGCTCGACGCAGGAGATGTTGCGGACGACCGAGGCGACCTTCTTGCAGCCGTACTCGGCGCAGATCTGACGGGCCATCTCGACGTAGGTGTCGTGCTCCTCGATGCCGTGGGCAAGGGAGCCGGAGACGCAGGTCATGCCGAGGCCGGCGGGTGCGTCCTCGTCGTTGGCGATGCAGATGTCGACGAGCGGCAGGAGCTCCTTCATGGTGGCCTGCGACTTCTCGGGCGACCACATCTTGCCGCGATAGTTCACGTCGCACACGGTCGTGATGCCCTTGGCGCGGCAGGCGGTGAGGGCATCCTTGCAGGCGGCAGCCATCTCATCGGAGACGGCGGGGGTCACGCCGGAGAAATAGAAGACATCGATGCCCTTGAGGATCTCGTCCCAGTTAAAGACGTCGCGCTTGGCCATGTTGATGGCAGAGTACTTGCGGTCGTAGACGCAACCGTTACCGCGCTGCGAGGCGCCGACCTCAAACACATAGGAGCCAAGACGGTCGCCCTGACGCACGACGCGCGTGGTGTCGACGCCGTAGGCCTTCAGCGAACGCAGGGCGCACTCGCCCAGACGGTTGGCCGGGACAACGGAGACGTAAGCGGCCTTGTCGCCCTGGTAGGCCAGGGAAAGCGCAGTGTTGGCCTCGGCGCCGCCGTAGCGGACGTCAAACTCGGTTGCCTGCTCAATACGCAGGTGGTCTTTGGGTGAGAGTCTCATCATGATCTCGCCGAAGGTAAGAACCGTTTTACCCATGGTCGCGCAGCTCCTTTTACTCGTGCGTACACCTTTGATATGGCGTTGGCACGCAGGTGCCAAGACGGTAGGGTGCGTCTTTGCACCTGCGTGCCAACGCTCGCCGAAATCGGTTTACGAAATCGGTTTCGTTTCGAGTTGTAGTATACTCACCTACAGCGTTTTGCAACCGAGATTTTTAAAAAAATGTCTAAAATGGCTCAGACTGCCGACATTGGGAAACGGGGTGCGCTATGGCGCAGATGAGAATCAAGGACATTGCCGCCGAGGCGGGCGTGAGCCCGGCCACGGTCTCGCGCTATCTCAACAACCGCCCCGGACAAATGACCGAGGAAACCCGTGCTCGCATCGCGGCGGTTATCGAGCGCACCGGCTATCGCCCGCGTGCCGCTGCGCGCAATCTGCGCAGCTCGCGAACCAACCTCATCGGCGTGATCCTGGCCGACATCGCCAACCCGTTCTCGAGCGCCATGCTCGAAGGGCTTTCCGCCAGCGCCGCCGCGCGCGGCTGCTCGCTCATGACGGCCATTAGCGGCAACGACCCCGCTAAGGAAGCGGAGTCGCTCACCAGACTTATCGATGCCGGCGTGGACGGCCTGGTCGTCAACACCTGCGGAGGCAATGACGAGGCGATCGCCGCGGCAGCGGGACGTCTGCCCGTCGTGCTGCTCGACCGCGATGTTGCCGACGGCGGTGTCGATCTGGTGACATCTAACAACCGTGAGCTGGTCGCCGGCTTGGTAGACGCCTTGGCAGCTGCGGGCAGCGAGCGTCTGTGCCTGCTCACCGAGGCAAGCGACGATAGCCCCGTGCGTCGAGAGCGCGCCGAGGCCTTTGTCGACGAGCTTTCGCGCCGCGGCCTTGCGGGCGAGGTCGTCACCCTGGCCGACGGTGGCGCCACGGGCGTTGGCCGTTTGGACAAGACCATCCGCGACTACGCGGGCAAAAGGCTCGGCCTTATCGCCGTCAACGGCCTGGTTTTCCTGCGTCTGACCGAGGCGCTGGCGCAGCTTGGTCCCTCGCTGCCGGCGGGGCTCAAGATCGCGACGTTTGACGACTACCCCTGGAACCATGTGCTCTTTGGCGGCGTCACCACGGCCGCGCAGGACACCCTCACCATTGCCGAGCGCGTGGTCGAGCGCCTTTCCGAGCGCATCGACGTCGTTACCACCACCGTGGGCGAGGCCGCAAAGCTGGCGCCCAAACGCATCGAGATCCCCGGCCACATCGAACACCGCGCATCAACCTCGCGCTAGCAACTCGTTCGCAACTGCCTGTTCGCACACGTTTTTTGAGCGCTTGATACGCTTTAACCCTGCGGAAACATTTTTCTGCGATAGTATCTGCGATATAGACCAGTCGAAACCCGCCCGAAAGAAAGGGGAGCGACATGAACCAGCAGAACATCGATTACGTACTCCGCTCTGTAGAGCAGCGTGACATCCGCTTTGTGCGTCTGTGGTTTGTCGACATTCTCGGCCGCCTCAAGAACTTTGCCATTAGCCCCGAGGACCTCGAGGTCGCTTTTGAGGAGGGTATTGGCTTTGACGGTTCCGCCATCGAGGGCTTTGCCACGCCCGAGGAAGCCGACATGCTGGCGTTTCCCGATGCTTCGACCTTCCAGATTTTGCCGTGGCGTCCGAGCCACAACGGCGTCGCCCGCGTGTTCTGCGACGTGTGCACTCCCGATCGCAAGCCGTTTGCCGGCGACCCGCGCGATGCCCTGCGCCGCATGTTCCGCAAGGCCGAGAAGGCTGGCTATCTGCTCAACGTGGGCGCCGAGCTGGAGTATTACTATTTCCCCGACGAGCACACCCCCGAGCCGCTCGACAACGTGGGTTACTTCGATCTTTCGGTGAGTGACGCCGCCCGCGACCTGCGCCGCAACACGGTCCTCACGCTCGAGAAGATGTCCGTGCCCGTGGAGTACACCTTCCACGCTGCCGGCCGCTCGCAGCACGGCATGAGCCTGCGCCACGCCGAGGCCCTGAGCATGTCCGATGCCATCACCACGGCCAAGCTCATCATTAAGCAGCAGGCCTACGAGAGCGGTTGCCACGCATCCTTTATGCCCAAGCCGTTGGCAGGCGAGGACGGCAGCGCCATGTTTCTGTGCCAGTCGCTGTTCGACCACGACGGCAACAATGTCTTTTGGGGCGAGGACGACGAGAAGTACCACCTCTCTGACATCGCCAAGCACTACATGGCCGGCATCCTGGCGCACGCGCGCGAGATCAGCGCCATCACCAACCCCACGGTCAACTCGTACAAGCGCATCACCACGGGTGGCGACTCCGTGCCGCAGTACGCCACGTGGGGCCTGCGCAACCGCGCGAGTATGGTCCGCATCCCGGTCTACAAGCCCGGCAAGCAGCTGTCCACGCGCATCGAGCTGCGCAGTCCCGATCCCATGGCCAACCCGTACCTGGTCAACGCCGTCACGCTGGCGGCTGGTCTGGACGGCATCGAGCGCAAGCTGGAGCTCCCGCCCGAGGCAACGGCCGAGACGCTCAAGCTCACCGACCGCCAGATGCTCGAGGCCGGCTACACGCCGCTGCCACGTTCGCTCAAAGAGGCGCTCGACGTGTTTGAGGACTCGCAGTTTATGAAGGATGCCCTCGGCGAGCATATCCACAGCTTCTTCCTCAAAAAGAAGCGCGACGAGTGGCATAAGTTTGAGTCTACGATCACCGAGTGGGAGATCAAGCACTACCTGGCGAACTCCTAATCGCGCTGGCTTGTTCCAGTACGATCGAGCTCATTTCTTTGGAGGCCGATATGTCCGAAAAGAGTGCCCTGTTCATGGCGCGCACGACGCGCTTCCACGAGTTTGCCCGCAGCTTGACGACCACCCTGGGTGTCGAGGTGAGCCTGGCCACCCCCGATTCGCCGACTGCGGCGCACGACTTTGACCTGCTGATCCTCGATTCCGATGGCATCCGCAGTGACCGCATCGATCAGATTGCCAAGTGGCTTGACGATCGCGGCGGCGTCCCCATGCTGGTGATCGTCGACGACGAGGCGCTCGGCACCCTGCGTCTGCCCAATCACGCGCATGCCGACTTTGTATGCCCCACGGCGACGCCCAACGAGCTCAAGGCTCGAGCGCAGCGTCTGATGGGCGAGGAGGAGACCGTCACCGCCGACGACGTGCTCAACATCGATAACCTCGAGATCAACCTGGCCACCTATCAGGTGACGCTCGATGGTGAGCCCATCGACCTGACGCTGATGGAGTACTCGCTGTTGAGCTTTTTGGCGACGCATCCCAACCGTGCCTACAGCCGCGAGGTGCTGCTGCACCGCGTGTGGGGCTTTGAGTACTGTGGCGGCACGCGCACCGTCGACGTGCACATCCGACGCATCCGCTCCAAGGTGGGTCCGCAGATCGCGGCGCACATCACCACCGTCCGCGGCGTGGGCTATCTGTTTAAGGACTAGATTTCCACCACAAAGGGGACAGGCACCTTCGTGGTGGTTTTGACGCAGGTGCGGGTTCCTCTCGAATCTGCAGCAGAACTTAAGCCTTCCTAAAAGATTGCGTTCTCATACACGTACGCCTGCATATTGGGGTACAACTCAACGTGAACAATGATGGCCCGCCACATGTTTGGCGGGCCTTTGGTTATTTGACGAAAGGATCGCAGCTATGAGCGAGTACGATTCCCAGCGTCCCCAGGATGCGGGCAACGCCGGTGAGACCCAGCAGCAGCCGCGCGTGCAGGTGGAGTCGACGCCTGCCGGTAGCAACATTCCCTACGTGCAGGCCTACGACACGCAGACCGGCAAGCCGCTGGGCGGTGCGCAGGTCGTGAACAAGCACACGGTGGTCAAGACCAAGACCAAAAAGCTGCCGATCTTTATTACAGCACTCGCCGGCTGTGCCTGCGGAGCCCTGCTGGTTATTGCGCTCATTATGAGCGGCACGCTCGATATCGGCGGCGGCAAGAATGCCGTGACGGCGGGTGCTTCGGGTTCGTCGACGCAAAAGATCACGATCGATTCCGAGGACACCACGCTGGCCGAGGCCGTTTCTGCCAAGGCATTGCCCTCCGTCGTTTCCATCACCGCCACTTCGAGCGGTAGCCAGAATGGCTCGCTTTCGCAGTCTGCTGACGAGTCGGATAGCTCGGGCAGCGTCGGTTCGGGCGTCGTGCTCGATACCGAGGGCCACATCCTCACCAACAACCACGTGGTTGATGGCTACGACCAGTACGTGGTGACCATGGACGACGGCACCACCTATGAGGCCGAGTTCGTGGGCAACGACGCCTCGAGCGACCTGGCCGTCATCAAGCTCAAGGACGCCGACGCCTCCAAGCTCACGCCGATCGAGATTGGTGATTCCTCCAAGCTCAACGTGGGCGAGTGGGTTATGGCGATCGGCTCGCCGTTCGGCAACGAGCAGTCTGTCTCCACGGGAATCGTGTCGGCGCTGTATCGCTCCACGGCCATGAGCTCTACCAGCGGCAATACCATCTATGCCAACATGATCCAGACCGATGCCGCCATCAACCCGGGCAACTCCGGCGGCGCGCTCGTCAACGACAACGGTGAGCTGGTGGGTATCAACTCGCTTATCGAGAGCTATTCGGGCTCCAGCTCGGGCGTGGGCTTCGCCATTCCGGTTAACTACGCCAAGAACATTGCCGACCAGATCATCGACGGCAAGACGCCGGTGCATCCGTACATGGGCGCTACGCTTTCGAGCGTCAATGCGCTCAACGCCCGCACCAATAAGCTGAGCACCGATAGCGGCGCGTATGTGGCGAGCGTCGTCGAGGACGGTCCCGCCGCCAAGGCTGGCATCCAAGAGGGCGACGTCATCACCAAGCTGGGCGACGACGAAATCACGAGCGCCGATGGTCTGATCATCGCACTGCGCAGCCACGAGGTGGGCGAGAAGGTCGAGATCACGCTTATGCGCGGCAAGGAAGAGAAAAAGGTCACCGTCGAGCTGGGCTCCGACGAGGAGCTGCAGAACCAGCAGCAGGACGACAGTTCGACCGACACCGGCAACGGCGGTATTACCGACGAGCAGCTGCGCCAGTACCTGGAGGAGCTGTTGGGCCAGCGGGGCCAGGGTCAGGGCTACGGCCAGGGCTACTAGCGAGCCGTTTCGCTCATACCGATGCCAGAGGGGCTGTCCCACCAACGCGGGACAGCCCCTCTTTTCTTATTGATCCGTTGGGGACGGAGGAAAACGGATCACTTGGGGCTGACAAGAGGCCTGGTTCGTAATGGTGGTAGCGCGCAGAGTCGTGGTGTAAGAAGCAAGGGAGGGCCATCGCCTAGAATC
>CATYJA010000076.1:0-8191 GCA_958407545.1 uncultured Collinsella sp.
CAGTTCAAGTGTAACTACCGTGTGTACAACTAAAGCAACCGGCCGGGACGAGGGGTGACGCAAAAGCGTCGCCCCTCGTTTTTAACCATGTCAACTGAACCTAGTTCAGTTTGGTTGATTTCCGATCTCAGCCGAACACATTGAGCGGAAAGGCCGTTCCCGCAGTCAGTCGAACGTCCCCGGGGCCCTTCTCAGGCCCCGGGGACGGCATTTTCCCAGTTGAAGGAACGGTGGAGATGTGTTTCGATGGGTCAGATTCGTGTCGTTCCGAAAAGACCGTGAACCTTTTGTGGGACACGCGGCGCCGTGGTACCATAGCCGAGTTTGTTGTCTTGGTCGGAAACCAAGACGCCTTATGCGCTGATCGGTAACCAGCGCCTGACCAATAAGGAGTCCTACCATGAAGCAGGGTATCCATCCCCAGTATGTCGAGTGCACGGTGACGTGCTCCTGCGGCAACACCTTCAAGACGCACGCTACCGTGTCCGAGATGAAGGTTGAGCTTTGCAACGAGTGCCACCCGTTCTACACCGGCCAGCAGAAGTTCGTCGACACCGGTGGACGCGTCCAGCGCTTCGCCGACAAGTTCGGTGGCGCCGCTGCCGCCCAGCTCAAGAAGGCCGAGGAGGCCAAGGCTGCCAAGGCTGCCAAGGCTGCTGAGGCCGAGGCCGCTCGCAAGGCCGCCGCTGAGGCTAAGGCTGCCGAGAAGGCCAAGCGTGCTGCTAAGTTTGCCGAGGAGGCTGCCAAGCAGGCCGCCGAGGCTCCCGCAGAGGCTCCCGTCGAGGAGGCCGCTGCCGAGGCCGAGACCACCGAGGCTGCTGAGTAAATAGCTCGCCGAGGAATCGCTCGCATTCATGGCAAAAGGGCCGTGCATCCGTTTGGGTGCGCGGCCCTTTTCTTTTTATTGGTGCAGGCTAACCCGTTCCCATTGCACCAGATTGGTGCGAAGGGGACGGGTTGGTTTGCACCAAATGGCAGAGTGACGGCGTTTTCCCAGATAAAACCTGCCAAAATAAACCAGTCCCTTTTTGGCAGGTCGGTCGGGTCGTAGTTATTACGTGGCGGTCGAGGTCGACCGTATAGGCCGCGCCTTGTTTGGCTAAAGTACAATCATCTGTGTTTAACTCGCCCGCAGCTGCACGGCGTGGGCGATGGCCAAAAAGGAAAACCACATGGGATTCATGTCAAAGCTGCTGTCCTTTGGATCCGATAAGGACCTTAAGCGCTACTACAAGATCGTCGACCAGATCAACGGTCTTGAGCCCCAGTTTGAGAAGATGACCGAGGAGGAACTCCGCGCCCAGACCGATAAGTTCCGCGAGCGTTACGCCAACGGCGAGTCGCTCGACGACATGCTTCCCGAGGCCTTTGCCACCGTGCGCGAGGCTTCCAAGCGCATCACGGGCATGCGCCACTTTGACGTACAGCTCATCGGCGCCATGGCGCTTCATGAGGGTCATATTGCCGAGATGAAGACCGGCGAGGGCAAGACGCTCGTCTCCACCTTGGCCGGCTACCTCAACGCTATCGCCGGCAAGGGCGTGCATGTCGTTACCGTCAACGATTACCTGGCAAAGCGCGACTCCGAGTGGATGGGCCGCATCTACAAGTACCTGGGCATGACCGTCGGTCTGCTCCAGAACAACATGCCGCTCGAGCTCAAGCGCCCGGCCTACCAGGCAGACGTCACTTACGGCACCAACTCCGAGTTCGGTTTCGACTACCTGCGCGACAACATGGTCACCCGTCCCGAGCAGCGCGTGCAGCGCGGTCACAACTACGCCATCGTCGACGAGGTCGACTCCATCCTGATCGATGAGGCCAGGACCCCGCTGATCATCTCGGGCGCTGGCACCAAGTCCGCCAGTACCTACAAGGACTTCGCGCGTGCCGTGCGCGGCCTGGAGCGCGGCGAGGACGTGTCGCACGACATGCTCACCGCCACCGAGGACGTTGAACCCACGGGCGACTACGTCATGGACGAGGCCAAGCACACCATCGCCGCCACCGAGCGCGGTCTTAAGAAGATCGAGCGCCGCCTGGGTATAGATGACATCTATGCCGATCTCTCCGGCCAGCTGGTCAACCACCTGCAGCAAGCGCTGAAGGCCCAGTACATGTTCCACCGCGATAAGCAGTACGTGGTCACCAACGGCGAGGTCAAGATCGTCGACGAGTTCACCGGCCGCATTATGGAAGGCCGCCGTTATTCCGAGGGCCTGCACCAGGCCATTGAGGCCAAAGAGGGCGTGCTCGTACGCGAGGAGAACCAGACCCTGGCCACCATCACCCTGCAGAACTACTTCCGTCTGTATGACAAGCTCTCCGGCATGACCGGCACGGCACTTACCGAGGATGCTGAGTTCCGCGAGATCTACAAGCTGCCCGTCGAGGTCATCCCCTCCAACAAGCCCGTGCAGCGCGTGGACCACGAGGACCTGGTCTACCGCACCATTCAGGCCAAGTACAACGCCGTTGCCGACGACGTTGAGCGTCGTCACGCCAAGGGCCAACCGGTCCTGGTGGGCACCGTCTCCATCGAGAGTTCCGAGAAGCTGTCCGCCGCTCTTACCAAGCGCGGCATCGCACACGAGGTCCTCAACGCCAAGCACCATGAACGCGAGGCCCACATCGTGGCCCAGGCAGGACGCTACGGCGCCGTGACCATCGCCACCAACATGGCCGGTCGTGGTACCGACATCCTGCTGGGCGGCAACCCCGACGAGCTGGTGCGCGAGCGCCTGGAGTACGAAGGCCTGACCATGGAGGATGTGACGCCCGAGCAGCTCGAGCAGTTTAACGCCGAGGCCAAGGAGACCTGCAAGGCCGAGCGCGAGCGCGTGCTTGCCGCCGGCGGCCTGACCGTTATCGGCACCGAGCGCCATGAGTCCCGTCGTATCGACAACCAGCTGCGCGGCCGCTCCGGTCGTCAGGGCGATCCGGGCGAGACCCAGTTCTACCTGTCGCTCGAGGACGACCTCATGCGCCTGTTCGGCGGCGACAAGATGGACCGCGTCTCCAAGATGATGGTCACGGCCGACATGGGCGACGACATGCCCATCCAGCACAAGATCATCTCCAAGGCCGTCGAGAGCGCCCAGCACAAGGTCGAGAGCATCAACTTCTCCATGCGTAAGAGCGTCCTTGAGTACGACGACGTCATGAACAAGCAGCGCCAGGTCATCTACGCCGAGCGCAACAAGATTCTGGACGGCAAGGACCTGACCGACCACATCACCGAGGTCATGCACGACACCGTGTACCGCTGCGTGCAGGAGTTCTGCACCAAGGACAGTCACGATGGCGAGCGCGACCTGGAGGGCCTGCGCAAGTGGGTTGTGGAGCTCACCGGCCACATCGATACGCCGAAGTTCCCCGACGAGGATTATGAGGCCCTGGCTGCCGATGTCCTGGCTTACGTAGAGAAGTGCTACAACATGAAGGCCGAGCGCTTGGGCGAGGACCTGATGCGCGAGCTCAACACCCAGGTCATGCTGCGCGTCATCGATACCCGTTGGATGAACTACCTGCAGGAGATGGACTACCTCAAGACCGGCATCGGCCTGCGCGGCTTTGGCCAGCGCGACCCGCTGGTCGAGTACAAGACCGAGGCCTACGGCGCGTTCCAGATACTCGTCGATACCATGTACGAGGATTATCTGCGTACGGTTCTGCGCATCGAGATCAAGGCTGCCCCGCGTGCCGTGGAGCACAAGGAAGAGCCCGCGCTCGAGGGCGCGCACTTCTCCGGTCCTGCCGAGGTCGATGGTGACAACGGCGACTCGGTGCTGCGCAAGCAGGCGCAGGTGCAGGCCCGCGCGGCTGTCCAAGGCGGACCGGCTGCCGTCAACAACGGTGGCAAGGTGACCACCTATCGCAAGTCCGAGAGCGACGATCCGTACGTCAACGTGGGCCGCAACGACCCGTGCCCCTGCGGTAGCGGCAAGAAGTTTAAGTACTGCCACGGCAGGAATCGTTAATGGCTGAGGCTTTAGAGGTAACGCCCGCCGAGCTGGACGCGTTTGCGGACCGGCTCGGCGAGGTCGAGTCGTATCTCCATTTGGACGAAAAGCGCACGCGCGTGACCGAGCTCGAGGCCAAAAGTGTTGCCCCTGGCTTTTGGGATGACGCCGACGCCGCCCGTGCCACCATGGAGGAGATCGCGCGTACCAAGGAAGATATCGCTGCCGTGGACACCGCGCGTGGCGAGCTTTCCGATGCCCGCGCCGCGCTGGAGCTTGCCGAGGAAATGGGGGATGACCCCGACGCCGTCGCCCTTCGCGAGGAGGCTGCAGCCACGGCTGAGCACCTGGCCCGTGCCATTGATGAGCTTGAGCTTTCGAGCTGGTTTACCGGTGAGTTCGATCACGGCGATGCCATTGTGACCATCAAGCCCGGACAGGGTGGTCTGGAGGCGCAGGACTGGACCTTCATGCTCTTTAAGATGTACATGAAGTACTGCCAGCGTCGCGGCTGGAAGGTCACCATCAACGACTGTCCTGCGGCCGAGGTCATCGGCATCGACCGCGCGACCTTTACCGTCGAGGGCAAGGACGCATTTGGCATGCTGCGCGCCGAGGCCGGCGTCCACCGCTTGGTTCGCATTAGCCCCACCGACGACAAGAAGCGCCGCCAGACCACGTTTGCCGGCGTCGAGGTCATCCCCGTGCTACCCGATGATATCGACATCGAGATCAGTCCCGATGACATCCGCGTGGACGTGTACCACGCGAGCGGCCCGGGCGGTCAGGGCGTCAACACCACCGACTCCGCCGTGCGCGTGACGCATTTCCCCAGCGGCATTGTGGTTACCTGCCAAAACGAGCGCAGCCAGATTCAGAACAAGGCCGCGTGCATGCAGATCCTCAAGGCTCGCCTGTACGAGATTGAGCTCGAGAAGCGCGCCGAGGCCCTGGATGAGATCCGCGGACCCAAGACCACGATTGGTTTTGGCAACCAGATTCGCAGCTACGTGCTCTACCCGTACCAGATGGTCAAGGACCTACGCACGGGCGTGGAGACCAGCAATGTCGAGGCCGTTCTTGACGATGGCGACCTGGACCCGTTTGTTATTGGCTACCATCGCTGGGCCACCGGCAACGCCGATGCAGAAGGCTCGGAGGTCTAAAACATCGGGCAGTTTCAAGCCGATGCTAAGCCCAACGGTTGGACGGGTTTGTATCCAGAATAAACCCTGCGCAGGGGTGGTTTTTGTCCGGCGAATCGGTAGAATCGAATACAAGAAGAAGTTCAAAGCGCATCCGTTTGGGTGCGCTTTTTTGAGGGAGGCAGCATGGCATATCGTCTGGACATCAAGCGCATTCTTTCGATGAACTTCTTTCACGACCTGCCCCAGATCATGTTGGGGTGTGCCTTGGCCGCCATCGCGACCGACTTGTTTTTGATTCCCAACGGTCTTGCCGCCGGTGGCGTTACGGGCCTTGCCACCATTATCCAGGCGGTCGGCGCGGCGCGCGGCCTATCGCTTCCCGTTGGTATTCAGACGATCGTGATGAACGCCTTGCTGTTGTTGGTCGTTATGCGCGAGGGCGGCATGTTCTACGTGGTGCAGACCGCGACGGGCTTTGTGCTGCTGGGCTTCTTTACCGATCTGTTCGCCCCGTTTGTAGCACCTCTGGCGGATGCGGACCTGATGCTCCCTGCCATGTGGGGCGGCATTATTACGGGCATCGGTTACGGCATGGTGTTGCGCGCCGGCGCCAACACCGGCGGCTCGGACACGATTGGCCAAATCATCTCGCGTAACACCTCGCTGCCGGTGGGCTCGACCGTCATGGCGATCGATGTTGCCGTATGCGCGCTATCGGCTCCGGTCTTTTCAATCGAAAACGCACTATATGCAGGCCTTTCGATGGTCATTAGCGGCTACGTGATCGATGCCGTGGTCGATGGTGGCAACAAGCGCCGTATGGTACTCATCATCTCGGACAAGTTCCCTGATATCGCTGCCGATATCATGTATGGTCTGGGTCGTGGTTGTACCAAGTTTAAGGCGACTGGCATGTATTCGGGTGCCGAGAAGCCGGTGATTATGGTCATCGTGAGCCGTCGAGAGCTCAATACCCTCAAGACGATTGTGCGCGAGCGCGATCCTCATGCCATCGTGACGGTTGCCGACGTTACGGAAGCCTTCGGCGAGGGCTTTAAGGACATTAACGCGTAGGGGCGACCGCGTTCCATCCAAAAGACGTTCACATTGATAAACCGTTTCATCAGCGGTTCTGCCTGCTAAATTGTTCAAATAATGATAAAAACTCTGGTAAAGCCATCAGTTTCCAGCATAATGAATGACGTACGTGCATTGCGGCTGTGTTGGGATTACCTTCGGTGCCGTGCGCATTTTGTCTAATGAGGATGAAAGGAAGGCACAATGAGCGACGAAGAGCTCAAAAAGGTTGCCAACGAGGTAAGGAAGGGCATCGTCACCGGAGTGCACGCTGCCAAGTCCGGCCATCCGGGCGGTTCGCTCGGCGCTGCCGACATCATGACCTATCTGTACTTTGAGGAAATGAACGTCGACCCGGCCGATCCCCGCAAGGCCGACCGCGATCGCTTTGTGCTCTCCAAGGGCCACTGTGCTCCGGGTCTGTACGCCGTGCTCGCCGAGCGCGGGTTCTTCCCCAAGGAGGACCTCGAGACGCTGCGTCATATCGGCAGCCACCTGCAGGGCCATCCCAACATGAACGACACCCCGGGCGTCGATATGTCCACCGGCTCGCTGGGCCAGGGCATCTCCGCTGCCGTGGGCATGGCGGTTGCCGCCAAGCACTGGGGCGATACTTACCGCACGTACGCCCTGCTGGGCGATGGCGAGAGCGAGGAGGGCCAGGTCTGGGAGGCCGCCATGTTTGCCGGCAACCAGCAGCTCGATAACCTCTGCGTGATCGTCGACCACAACGGCCTGCAGATCGACGGCCCCGTCGAGGAGGTCAACGACCCCATGCCGCTCGCCGACAAGTTCCGCGCCTTTAAGTTCCACGTGGTGGAGCTTGCCGACGGCAACGATTTCGACCAGATCCGCGCCGCCTTTGCCGAGGCCCGCGCCACCAAGGGTCAGCCGACCGCCATCATCGCCGAGACCATGAAGGGCAAGGGCGTTTCCTTTATGGAGAACCAGGTTGGTTGGCACGGCAAGGCCCCCAACGATGAACAGTTTGAGCAGGCCATGGCAGAGCTCACGGCCGCCGGAGAGGAGCTCTAGGATGGCAGACGTCAAGAAAATCGCCACGCGTGTAAGCTACGGCGAGGCCCTCGTCGAGCTCGCCAACGAGCACGATGACTTTGTGGTCCTCGACGCCGACCTGGCCGCCGCCACGCAGACCGGCAAATTTAAGGCCGCATGCCCCGACCGCTTCTTCGACGTGGGTATCGCCGAGAGCAACCTGATGGGTGTTGCCGCCGGTATCGCGACCACCGGTCGTGTTGCCTTCGCGAGCACCTTTGCCATGTTCGCTGCCGGTCGCGCCTTTGAGCAGGTCCGTAACTCCATCGGCTACCCGCACCTTAACGTTAAGATCGGTGCCACGCACGCCGGTATCTCGGTGGGCGAGGATGGCGCCACGCACCAGTGCTGCGAGGATATCGCCCTGATGCGCGTCATCCCTGGCATGACCGTGATTGTTCCCGCCGACGACGTGGAGGCCCGCGCCGTGACGCGCGCCGCCTACGAGTGCGACGGTCCGGTGTACATGCGCTTCGCCCGTTTGGCCTCGCCGGTTATCAACGACCCCGAGACCTACAAGTTCGAGTTGGGTAAGGGCATTGTCATGCGCGAGGGCGCCGATGTGACCATCATCGCCTGCGGCCTGATGGTCGGCGAGGCTCTCGAGGCCGCCGAGCAGCTCGCTGCCGAGGGCATCGACGCCGAGGTCATCAACATGCACACCATCAAGCCCATCGATGCCGACCTGATCGTCAAGAGCGCCACCAAGACCGGCCACGTCGTGACCGTCGAGGAGCATTCTGTAATCGGTGGCCTGGGCAGCGCCGTTGCCGACGTCCTGTGCGAGCAGTGCCCGACGCCGCTCAAGAAGATCGGCGTCAACGACACCTTCGGTGAGTCCGGCCCGGGCGCCGAGCTCCTGCACAAGTACGGCCTGGACGCCGCCAACATCGTGGCGACCACCAAGGAGTTCTTGGCATAAGGCAAGGCGGATCTCAAGGACTGCTT
>CATYJA010000077.1:0-8101 GCA_958407545.1 uncultured Collinsella sp.
GATATAAGGGCGGCTCCGGCAGAGCGGCGGACATTCGACTAGCGGATATGCGCGGGCTTTCCGCCCCAGTAGAAGCGGCAGAAGGCTCGTTTGCGCTTTTGGGGTTTGCCTACTAGCTCCATGGTTGCGATGGCGATGTCCTCGGCTGCGTGGGGGCGGCGTAGTACTTCGCCGTTGATGAGTAGCACTTTGAGCGACTCAGGGTGGTCGTGCAGGTGACGAAGCGTCACGATGAGCTCGCGTGCGGTGGTGACGTGCATGCTGGCGCCCATGCCGGTAAGCATCGTGGTGTTGGCCTTTTCCTGACCGTATGATTTGCCCAGCAGGATCATCGGCAGATGTGCGCATAGGCACTCGGTGACTGTGAGTCCGCCCGATTTGAGGATTGCCAGGTCGCAGCCGTGCATGAGGGCTGCCATGTCGTCCACGTAGTCCAGAACTGTGACGTTTTCGAGCTTCATGGCATCGAAGAGCGTCTTGAGTCGGGTGGCGTATTCCTCATCCTTGCCCGGCAAAAAGACAAAGTGCATGTCCTCGAAGCTGCGCAGGAAGGGGAGAGTGCGATCCATCTCCGCGCGAAAGCGAACGTACGGTTGAGGCAAACTGGCGCCGGCCATCACCAACACAACGGTCTTGTCAGCGGGGAGATTGAACTTCTCGAGTTCTTCCTCGCGATTGTAGTCCGTATCAAACCCGGCGCGGATGGGGATGCCTGTAATGCGGATTTTGGTCTCGGGAACCTTACGGGGGCGAAGTGTCTCGGCCATAAATTCGTTGGCTACGCAGAACAGGTCGGTGTCCTTGTGGGGCCAAAAGCCTTCGACTTCATAGTCTGTTGGTACGCAGATGACCGGGTAATCGATACCCGTGATGACGCGGGCGCCGACGGCAACGTTGGCTGCCGTGATATGCGTGGCGACAACGGCAATGGGCCTACGAGTCCGAACGTATTCGTTGAATGCGGGGAACATGATGCGCGACCATGCCGTGCCGCCTCCCCAAAGCAGGTGTCCGGTAAGGGTATAACGCCAGGTCAAGTCATAAATTGGGCGCGTGGCGCCGGTAAACGAGGCAGCCGTTTTGTTACCGTCGAATTTTATGCGTCCAAAATCGAGGATATCCAGGACCTCAATCTCGACATCCTGCGGTATGCCCTTGGTGCCGCGTATAAGGTCGAATGCTTGTGCGATTGTATTGGCTGCTGCCTTGTGTCCCGAACCGACCGATGCGTGGACAATGGTTACTAAAGGCTTGTGTTCAGATGACAGCAACAATTGCTCCGGTTGGGGAGTGGCTTGCATGGGCAGGGGAGCGCTATTGCTCGTCTGCGTTTGATCCATCGATAACCCCCCTTCAGCTTTGGTACGCGATTTATTATTGTAGTGCATGAGTGTCATGTTCACGTAAATTTGGGTATGAGCGCAAAGAACGTCAATGTATCGACGAGAGGATATTCCATGACTACCGATCAGCCGATTGATGTTGCGATTATCGGTGGAGGCCCCGCGGGCTATGCTGCCGCCATTTACGCTGCGCGCGCTAACTTGACGACGACCGTGATTGAGCAGGGCATGTCGGGTGGCCAGATTGCCACAACCAACGAGGTCGAGAACTATCCGGGCATTCCGCTCTTGAGTGGCGCCGAACTCGGCGAGCGTTTTCAGCAGCATGCAGAAGGCCTGGGGGCTCAGGTTGAATGGAGCATGGTGACGGGCATCGATTACGATGCCGATTCCGCGCTGTTTACCGTTCATCACGATATGGGTGACACGACGGCTAGGAGTGTCATCGCGTGCATGGGAGCTACGCCGCGCCCGGCTGGCTTTGTTGGCGAGGATACGTATCGTGGTCGTGGTGTTTCATATTGCGCAACATGTGATGGCATGTTCTTCCGCGGCAAACAGGTCTTTGTAATCGGTGGTGGCAATTCGGCATGCGAAGAGGCGCTGTTCCTGTCAGACATTGCCAGCAGTGTGACCATCGTGCTGCGCCGCGACCAGTTTCGTGCGCCTGAGGGCGTTGTGAATAAGGTGCTTGCTAAGGACAATATTACAGTTAGGTACCAAACTAGTATTGTGGAGCTCTCGGGCGAAGTGATGCCCACGACAATAACGTTCAAGGACAATGGGACTGGTGAACTGCACACTGAGTCCTTTGAACCTGGCTCTTTTGGCATCTTTGTCTTTACGGGGACGCAGCCACATACCGAGCTTGTTGAGTATCTAGTCGATCTGGCTCCCGACGGCGGCATTGTCACCGACGATTCGATGGCCACCCGTACGCCTGGATTATTCGCAGCCGGCGATATCCGTTCCAAGCGTTTACGCCAGGTTGTGACCGCCGTTTCGGACGGAGCCATAGCGGCAACCAGCGCATACGCTTTCTTACGCGGATAAGTACGATAATATATCTTATGTAAGGTTGTTATCAATTAACAAATGGCGGGACGATACATCAGTGCGCTGTCCCGCCAATTTTCTTGCCGGCTACGTGGTATGCAAAACTAGATAACGTAGAATACAATATAGAAAATGAACGGAGGACCTTTATGAATCACGTTAAACACGTTATTCCGATGTCTGATTCGTCGGTCAGCATTAAGCCCGAGGATATTCAGCCCACTGTGCTGCCCGATGCATTTATTCAGTCCGATATCGTACGCAAACTTAATACGTTGAGTCTGCCGCGCTATGACCAGTTGCCCAATGTGACGCTCTACCGCGACCAGGTCATTGAGTATGTTGCGCTGTGGATGGAGCCGCTGTCCCTTTGCGTTGAGCAGCCTATCATTACGCCATCGATGATTAATAACTACGTAAAGGTTGGCCTGGTGCCTGCTCCGGTCAAAAAACAATATGGCCGCGAGCAGATTGCCCGCCTGATCGCTATCTGCATCTTTAAGCAGGTGCTACCTATTGCTGCGGTGCAGGCACTCTTTAACATTCAGCGTTTGAGCTACGATGCCCCGACGGCCTTTGATTATGTGGTCGATCAGCTCGAGGCATCGATTCGTTCGGCGTTTTCCGTCGAGCAGACGCCGGTTCTCGATACGGCGCATCAGGTAACGCGTGAGTCGCTGCTTGTGCGCAGCGCGGTTTCATCCTTTGTTTCGAAGGCTTACTTGATGAGCTATCTCAAGTTCAACGGGTTTAATAGCTAGCCGACGTATAAAACGGGCGGGACAAAGAACCATCTGTCGCTTTGTCCCGCCCGTTATTTTGCTTGGTTGGACTTTATTTGCCCGAAGCTACGCCCATTCCGTAGCCGATGATCAGGCCGTGCATCTCGGCGTAATAGGAATCCAGGCCGTTGCAGGGCATAATGATGGTCTTGGAGCCGGGCCAATGCTCGACTATGCGGTCAGTAAGCGCCTGGGCTCCAGCTTCGTTCTCAACGTGATCGATGACGACCTCACCGCCCGTAAAGCCCTCGGCTTCCATAGTGTCGATGATCTTGTTGAGCACCTTCTTTTCGCCACGCGTGTGCCCGACGAGTTCGATTTTACCGGCCTCACTTGCTGTGCCCAAAATGCGGATATTGAGCTTGTTGGCAATGACGCCGGCTGCCTTAGGGATACGTCCGGCTTTGGCGAGGTTTTCGTAATTGCACAAGCTGAAGAGGATTTTGCTGTTCTGCTCAAGACTATCGAAGTATGCGCAAGCGTCCTCGAATGTGACATCCGGATTGCTTGCAAGATAGCGGTCGAACAACAAGAAAATGAGGTCCATTTTGCCGCCAGCTGCGCGTGAATTGACTAGATGAATCTGCCGGTCGGGCTCCTCGGCAAGAACCATATCGCGAGCCGTGGCTGCCGCGTTGTAGCTGCCCGACACGCCCTCAGAGATCGGCATGCAGATGGTCTTGTCTGCCAATTTGAAGAGCTCGGCCCACTCCCCTACGCTGGGACAAGCGCTCGAAGAAGCGTTCGTCTCCGCCTGAACAGCGCAGTTGAGCTCATGAACATCGAGCGAAAGGTCATCGACGAATTCGCGCTCCCCCACTCGAATTTTGAGGGGCGCAAATGCAAAGGTGGTATGGGGTGCGGTCGGTTGCCAATCGCGGAGGTTACAGCTTGAATCTGAGATAAGTGCCCAGCTCATAGAGGGTCCTTTCTAATTGTTCTTCAACAATTATAGCCATCTTGCAAACTGAATGTACGGCTATCTAGTTTTGAATACTAGATAGCCGTACAAGATTAGAGAAAAAAGAATGGACCTCGCGACATAAAGCCACGAAGTCCACATTCACACGCTGTGTAAGATGACTTAGTAACGCACGAAGATATAGTTATTGTTCATGCCGGCGGCAACGGAGCTGATGATAACACCTGTGTTGTAGTCGGAAGCATGAATCATCTGACCACCACCGATGTAAATGCCGGTGTGGTACGAGTTGACCACAACGTCACCGGGCTGCGGATCGGCCACACGCGTCCAGCCCATAAAGGTACCCGTGGTGCCCAGGCGGCAATAGCGTCCAGTGAGGCAATAGCTAACAAAACCAGAGCAGTCGAAGCTGTTCGGGCCAATTCCGCCCCAGGAATAAGCGCAACCAAGCTTACTGTATGCACGCGAGACAACAGAACCGCCGTCGACGGACTGGCTCGGAGCGGAAGGCGTCGGAGCCGTAGCAGGCGTGGAGGGCTGCGGCGTCGGAGCAGGTGCCGGCGTAGGAGCCGGAGTGTTGCCGCCCTGGTTGTTGTTATTGCTGGTCTGGCCACCGTTATTGGTGTTCTCGGTCGTACCGGCAGTCTCGTTGCTCACCGTGGCCTTCTCGGCGGTACTGGCGTTGATGCCGGCCTGCAGCGCGGCGTTGGCCTCGGCCTCAGCGGCAAGCTCGGACTGCAGCTGTGAATCCAGGGAGTTTACGACGTTCTGTGCTTCAGCCTGCTGGGCGTTAAGCTCGTCGACCTTCTTTTGCGTGGTGGCGACGTTCTTTTCCTGCTCGGCCTGCTTATCGGTGAGTTGCTGTTTAAGCTCCTTGACCTCTTGAATGGTCTGAGCCTGCTTATCGGAAACTTTGCCGTAGTAGAACAGACGGTTGAGCATATCGCTCAGGTCATCGACGCCCGTCAGAACCTGAAGCAGGCTCAGACCGCCGGTTTTGTACTCGCCGGCGACATAGGTCGAGAGCTTGGCCTGACCATCGGCGATCTCCTGCTGCTTTTGCGTGATCTCGCCAGCAGTCTGATCGAGCGCCTGCGTCTGCGTGGCGAGCTCATCGTAAATCTGCTGGGTTTGGGTACCGATCTGCTCGAGCTTCGTACGAGCAGCGGCAAGGTCGGATGCGGTATCGGCGTAGGCAGGAGCCGCGAGGCCCAAGCCCAAAACACAAGCGAGGGTTGCCGTAGCAGCGCAGCGTGCCATGTTTTTGTGCGTGTTTGCTGTGCGCATGTAGCTTCCTTTCCAGTAACTAAGGGTAACGGCTAGTCCACCGTCACCAGGCTAAAGAGCTCCACATCGTCATTAGACGGCGTGAGCTTCTCGCGCGGGTTGAGAAACGCAAGCTCAAGGATACAACCATAACCGACAAGCTTTGCGCCCATATCTTGCACCAGTTTACCTGTTGCCTCGACGGTTCCGCCCGTCGCGACCAAGTCGTCCAGAATCAACACGGTATCTTTAGAGCTGATAGCGTCGGCATGGATCTCAATTGAATCGGTGCCGTACTCGAGCTCGTAGCTCTGGCTCACGGTCTCGCGCGGCAGCTTTCCCGGTTTACGTGCGGGAACAAAGCCGGCGCCAAGGGCTACAGCCACCGGTACGCCAACCATAAAGCCGCGAGCCTCGGGACCCACGACCTTGGTGATTCCCATGCCGGCAAAGTGCTCGGCGAGGGCATCGGTCATGGCTTTGAGCGCCTCGGGATTGCCAAAGAGCGGCGTGATGTCTTTAAAGATGACTCCGGGCTCGGGATAGTCGGGGATGTCGACGATTTGAGATTCGAAGTCGTACATTGCATGACCTTTCAATGGGTTGTCGAAATTTCGGCAGCTGTTATTTGCCTGCGGTGACGGTGCCGGATTGCGAAGGGGCGACGACTTTGAGCGGCTTTACGAGAGAATCCTCGTGCGAAGCCGGCCCGGCTGTCTCTTCGTTTTTGGCCTTGGTGGACTCGGAGCGAGTGATTTCCTCATCGAGTGCATCGATGTCGGCGTCTTCGACCACGGCGTTGAGCGACTCAAAAACGCGGTTCTTGAGCAGCGCGGTGTGCACGCCCTCCGTCAGGTCGTGAAGCTTCTTAAACGCACGCTCGAGCTTGGCGTCGCGCTCGTCATCGGAGGTATCCATGCCGAGCATGCTCACGAGCACCTGCTCAAACATCGAGGACTCGCGGTTGGCGGAAGAGACGTACTGACGCAGGTTGCGCGGCTCGATATGGAAGCGTGACAGCTCGGAGCAGTAACGGATGATCGGGAAATCGCGACCATCGACGAGCTCACGATTCTGCGGACTCTTGATGATGCGAATGAGGTCGTTCTCGGCGAGCGAGCGGATAAACGAAATCTCGACGCCCAGCATATCGGGAATGGTCTCGATAGGATGCAGCTTTTGCTTAGTCTCCTTGGGCTCCGTCTTGAGCGGAACATCGGACAGCAAGCCCACCTCGTAAGCGAGCGTTGACAGGTCCGTGGCGTTTTCCAAGCGCTGCTTAATCACGTTGAGCGGCATATAGCGGGTCTTCTGCAGGTGCAGAATGACCTCCAGGCGATCAACGTCCTCCTTGGAGTACTGACGGTATCCCTTAGGCGTACGATGAGGGGTAATGAGCCCCTCATCCTCTAGAAATCTAATTTTTGAGTTCGAAAGATCGGGGTATGCGCCTCGAAGTAGGTTGACGACTTGGCCGATACTCAGATAGTTGCGTTCGGCCATGCCCTATTCACCGGTTTCGATGCGCTCCGGCGTGCTCTCGTGGTAGATGAGCGTAAACGTACCGATCTGAACGGAAGAACCGTCGTGCAGCGGGGCTGCATTGACGATGGCACCGTCGACCCAGGTGCCATTGAGCGATCCCAAGTCCTCGATGCGAGCGCCGAGGCCCTCGCGAATAATGCGCGCGTGGCTACGCGAAACGGTCATGTCATTGAGGAAGATGCCGTTCGCAGGATCGCGGCCGATGGTGGTCACGTCGTCCTCGAGCTCAAAGGCGGCACCAGTCTGCGGACCCTTGACGATGGACAGAACGGGGGCGGTGATGCGCACGTTGGCCATGAGGTCGGGAACGGTGACGTCGCTTGAAGGCACGCGGAATACGCAGGTAGCGTCAGCAGTCTTATCATTCTGAGACATATTGTTAACCATGTTGTCCATGACAACCCCTAACTTATCGCGGACGTGCCGCAAATAATGAACCGTACGTAATCATACCCCAACGAATCAGTCTTCGATTTCAGGGTTCAGAAAGTCGATGTCCTCGTCCTCGGGATGCGCGAGAGCCTGTTTAATGGCCACTCCGCCCTTAATGGAGTAGATGACAGCCGTGAGCATGGAGAAGATCACGCCGCCGTACACAAAGAAGATGCCGAGGGGCACCGAGCTTCCGTTGAGGCCCGGGAAGGCCTTAAGGGTTGAAGGTAAAAGGTGCAGGCCGTCAACAACGGGGAACCCGAGCAGCATGAGCGAGAAGCCGGTCATGAGCAGCGCAGTGGCAATCTTTCCGGGAAAGACGACATCGATGGGGCGACGGTGATAATGACGCACGATAAGCGTGCCGATGCCCAGATAGATGTCGCGGCCAATAATGAGCACGCAGACCCAGATGGGCAGCTCTCCGCGGACCACCAGTCCAAGTACGCCGGTGAACAGCAGCGCACGGTCGCAAATGGGATCCATGACCTTGCCGAGCCACGAGACCGTCTTAGTCATGCGGGCGATCTGACCGTCCATCCAGTCGGTGGAGGCGGCAACGGCGTAGATAACGATGGCGATGACACGGTTGTTATCCGTCACAAACAGGTACAGAAATACCAGGGTGAGGATCAGGCGCGTAAAGGTGATGAAATTGGAGATCGTAAAGATCTTATTCGACGGGTAATCGGAAGTGCCGATAAGCTCCTTTTTGATCTTCTTTTTGATGCCCACAGGACTCCCCCGCTGGT
>CATYJA010000078.1:0-7950 GCA_958407545.1 uncultured Collinsella sp.
CGCAGGGGGCGCTGACGCGGCCCTCCCTCTTACACCACAAAAATTTGCGCCATCAAGTTATTAAACAAATGTGGAATATCCTGGCATCAATCTGACGTTATAGAGCGTGAAAACAGCTTGCAGAGCCAAAAACTCCTGCTACTAAATTGGTAACAGTACTCATATTTGCTATTTTTTGGCCACGGCGCTCTAAGACGGGTGTGTTGGGGCTTTCCATAGGGGAGCGACGGGTTCAATCAGAGCACGTGCGGTCCGTCCTGACCTGCGAAATCTGTACTCGCGATGCGAATAACGCCCCTAACCTTAAACTTTAGCTTGAACTTAGCTATAATGCGCTTCGTTCCTACCAGGCTGTGGTTGCGGACGGACGAAATGCCCGTCCTAGTCCAAGACAGACGCGGTCAAAGGGATCCACGTAAGCGACCGCGTGCGCGCGGCGCGATCATGGCGCGTCCTAGATGTAAGCCGCACCGTCCGTTCGACTTTCTTTGGGGCAATATCGCCTCGCGGGCGAGCGGGCCAGTCGTGAAGGTGGCTGCGGCCTCCCGAGCAAACACCCCGGTGCGCAAGTGTGGGGTCAAATACCAGGTCAGCTGGTGGGAACAACCTGATATTCCGTGCAACGCACGGATCGTATACGACACAGAAGGTAGGGTAGTGGACATGGTGAGGGGCAGCTTGATGCACGCGGCTCGGTTAGGTGCTGGGACCGCAGCGGTCATCGCCGTTTTGGGCCTGAGCGGATGCGCGTTCAACCCGCTGTCTACGTTCACGACTCCCACGATCGACCAGATCGAGTACGAGACCGTCACGCCGGCGGTGTCGGACGACGCCCTGGTCACTCCCGGAACCCTGACGGTCGCCCTCGATACTTCCGATGCGCCGCAGGCCATGCAGGACGCCGACGGCGAGCTCACGGGGTATGCGGTTGACGCCGCCCGCGCCCTCGCAAGCCGCATGGGCCTTAAGGTCGCCTTCGTCGACGCGTCCTCGGCAGGTTCCGCGCTCGGCGACAAAAAGGCCGATATCTTTATCGGCGAGATTAACTCCACGGACGGGGACATTAGCTCGCTCGGCACCTGCCTGTACGATGCCACTTCCGTGTTCGGTAAAACTAGCGATGGTGGGTCGCTAAGCGTTTCCACCGATACCCTTAACACGTCCACCCTGGGCGTTCAGGCGTCCTCGGCCTCGCAGGAGGCGCTTGCTAAGCAGAGCATCACCGCCAACCAAAAGACCTACTCCAACATCAACGAGTGCTTTGAGGCGCTCGAGTCCGGCGAGGTCGACTATGTGATCTGCGACTCCACGGCCGGCGGCTACCTTGCACGCCTGATGAGCGAGGTCTCCTATGTCGGTGCGCTCGAGGCGCCCTCGACGCTTGGTGTTGCGGGCCTCTCGTCCAATGACGAACTGTGCCGTGCCGTGAGCGATGCCCTCGACGACATCACGGTCGACGGTACGCTCGAGGCAGTCCACTGCGTATGGTATGGCACGATGCCCTACGACCTCACCACTAAGACGGTTTCGGGCGCTAACGTGCAGCCGGGCGACTCTGAGTCCAGTGAGACCACGTCCTCCGGCAGCGAGTCCTCCGATTCCAACAATGAGACCGCATCCTCCGAGGACAACTCGTCCAGCCAGGAAGGCACCATCACCGACGACGACATTAACAAACTCAATAGCTAGTTATTGCTAGGGGTGGTGTCTCCTATACGTTGGAAAGGACACTTCTTCACGGTTTCAACACGCACGGCCGGGCTTCCCCGATGGGGGAGCCCGGCTTTTTCATCCCAATAAAACTAGCAGGTCAAAGCTAATTTTCGGGACCAAATACAAAGCCGCCGGCCCCCTCCTATAGCGCACTTTGCCACAGAAAAGTGCGAGACTTCGGTATGCGGTATCAAGCAATCGTTATTCGGGTCTTTAGGAATCCGCGTGATTAAATGCACGGCAATGGGTACATAGCCAGTACAGTAAGTCCCCGAGGCAGATTGGAGCCACGTATGGATATCAAGGTTTCTGGACGCAAGACGACGGTAACCGATGCTCTGCGTGCGCATGTGGATGAGAAGATCGGCGAGGCGCTCAAGGTTTTCGATATCGAGCCCATGACGGTCGACGTTGTACTTCGCTATGAGAAGAACCCCTCGAACCCCAACCCGGCAATCGTCGAGGTTACGGTTCGTGCCCGCGGTTCGGTGATTCGCGTTGCCGAGCACGGTGCAGATATGTACGCCGCCATCGACCTCTCCGCCGATAAGGTCACCCGCCAGCTGCGCAAGTTCAAGACCAAGGTCGTGGACAACCGCCAGGGTGGTGCCAGTGCCGCGGATGTCGCGCCGGTCGAGCGCGTTGAGGATCTGGCCGACCTGCTGCTGCCCGAGGAGGACGACGACCTGCTCGTCCGCGAGAAGGTCATCGATGTCACCCCGATGACCGAGGAGCAGGCGCTGGTGCAGACCGATTTGCTGGGCCACGACTTCTACGTGTTCGAGAACGCGACGACCGGTCTCATCAATGTGGTGTATCACCGTAAGAATGGTGGATATGGCATCATCAAGCCCCGCATCGAAACACTTGACGAGTAAAATACGTTAACTTGCATGAGTTAACGGTTGGCGGCCATCCCATGCGGGTGGCCGCCTTTTTACGTAAGGAGTCGCTTTGATGGACAAGGCCGCATCCGCCGGTCATTCGAACCGTTGCCGCATCGTCGTCGATACCTGCTGCGACTTTAGCCCCGAGGTCGCCGCGAACCTCGATGTCGATATTCTGGGTTTCCCTTTCATTATCGATGGCGAGGAGCGCACAGACGACATCTGGTCGAGCATGAGCCCTAAGGAGTTCTACGACCGCATGCGCGCCGGTGCCCGCGTGTCCACCTCGGCTGTGTCGCTCGGTCGCTATATCGAGTTTTTTACCGAGTGCGCCAAAGAGGGCACGCCCACGGTCTACCTGTGCTTTACCTCGGCGCTGTCGTCGAGCTACAACTCCGCGTGCCAGGCGGCAGATGTCGTGCGCGCCGAGTATCCCAACTTTGAGCTCTACATGGTCGACAACGCTCTGCCCTGCGCGACCGGTGCGCTCTTGGCGCTCGAGGCCGTGCGCCAGCGTTCGGCGGGACTGACCGCCAAGCAGCTGGTCGATTGGGCAAACGAGGCAAAGACCTACGTGCACGGCTACTTTACGCTCGAGAGCTTCGACGCACTGGCTGCCGGCGGCCGCATTCCTCCCGCGGCGGCGCAGCTCACGGCAAAGCTCGACGTCAAGCCCGAGCTCTCCTACGACCTGGCCGGCTCGCTGTCGCTGATCGGCGTCAACCGCGGCCGCAAGAAGGCGCTCAAGTCCATCCTCAAGTCGTTCCGCGAGAACTACGTGCCCGATCGCACCATGCCCATCGCCATCATGACGGCCGATGCCGAAAAGGATGGTGACTGGCTCGAAGCCGCCATCCGCAAGGAGGAGGGTTGCGCCGACGTCACGATCATTCGCGGCTCCGTGGGTCCCACCATCGGCTCGCACGTGGGCCCCGGCATGGTGGGCTGCGCGTTTTGGGGTAAGAACCGCGCCGACAAGGCGTCGCTTTCCGACCGTATCGCCCGCCGCGTGCGCGGTCAGTAGGCAAGCGCTGCGTCCGTAATCGCCCTCGACTCACAGCCCAAACGCTGGCACCGAGTATTCAACCTGGTAACAACACCCAACCCAAAAGGAAAGGTTTCATGGCAAACAAGCTCTCCGTCGCATTCATCGGCACCGGAATCATGGGTGCCCCCATCGCCGGCCACATTCTGGACGCCGGCTATCCCGTCACGGTCAACAACCGCACCAAGTCCAAGGCGGCGGCGCTTATCCAGCGCGGCGCCGTCTGGGCAGATACGCCGGCCGATGCCGCGGCGAACGCCGATGTCGTCTTTACCATGGTGGGCTATCCCTCCGAGGTCGAGGAACTCTACCTGGCGGGCGACGGCCTGCTCGCGTGCACTAAGCCCGGCGCGGTCTTGATCGACCTCACCACGAGCTCGCCCGAGCTTGCCCGTGACATTGCCGAGGCCGCCCAGGTTTCTGGTCGCATGGCGTTTGACTGCCCCGTCACCGGCGGCGAGTCGGGCGCTATCGCCGGTACGCTCACGGCTATCGTGGGCGCTACCGAGAACGACATCGCGCCGGTCCGCGACATCCTTGCCACCTTTGCGGCCAACATCTGCTGCTTCGACGGCGCCGGCAAGGGCCAGGCTGCCAAGCTCGCCAACCAGGTGTCGCTGGGCGCCTGCATGGTCGGCATGGCAGACGCCATGGCATTTGCCGAGCTGAGCGGCCTTGATCTGGAGAAGACCCGCCAGATGATCCTGGGCGGTACCGGCAAGTCCGGCGCCATGGAGAGCCTGGCTACCAAGGCGCTCGACGGCGACTACAAGCCCGGCTTTATGGTCGAGCACTTCATCAAGGACCTGCGCTTGGCGCTCGCCTATGCCGACGATCGCGAGCTTGCGCTGCCCGGCGCCGACGTGGCCTTTACGCTCTACGACATGCTCGATGCCATCGGTGGTGCCAAGCTGGGCACCCAGGCCATCACGGTCCTCTATAAGGAGGAGGCCGACGCCATCGCTGCCGGTCTGGACTGGTCGCAGTATCGTCCCGAAGAGCACGGTGCTCACGAGGACGGCTGCGGTTGCGGCGAGCACGGCGACGACCATGAGTGCGGTTGCGGCCACCACCATGGCGAGGACCACGAGTGCTGCGGCGGCCACGGCCATGATGATGGCCACGAGTGCTGCTGCGGCCACCATCACGGGGAGTAGCGCCCATGAGCTGGACGTTCGTGGTGCTTGCGCTGGTGCTCTTTCTCTTCGCGATCTACATTGGCTTTTTGTGCGGCCAGTGGGCGTGCGAAAAGCGCGTCATCACCAAGCGCGACTACTGGATTGCCAACTTTGCGGGAGCGGCGGCAGTCATCCTGCTGACCTGGGTGTTCTCGCTGTTCCCGCTGGTGCAGTTTGCGCCGATCGGCTGGCTCGGCGGCTTTATCGCCGGCCTTAAGATGAGCTTTGGCGAGTCCGTCGGTCCGTGGCGCAAACACGACGAGGTCTTTAACGTTAACAAGGCTCACCGCGCCGCCGCCGACGCGGGCGATGCCGAGGAGCGCCGCCGTGCGCGTCGCAATGGCGCGGCCGACCGACAGCTCATCTCGGTCACCGATGACAGCAAGGGTGCTGACAAGCACGCTAAGAAATAGTAAAAAGAGGTAACTATGGCAGAAAACAAAGACGAACAGCTCACCGACGAGGAGCTGGCACAGCTCCAGCTGGCAGAGGAGAACGAGAACGCCGTCGACCGCCTGGTCCAGGAGCTCGGCTGCCCCACGCGCCGCATCCGTCAGTTTGCCGCCCGCGTGCTGCACCTGCTTGCCGAGCGCGATCCGCAGCGCGTCGTGCCCTGCGTGCCCGCGCTGATCGAGGCGCTCGACCGCCCCGAGGCTCAGACCCGCTGGGAGGCTCTCGATGCCCTGGCGGCGCTCGCCACCACCTGCCCCGAGCAGCTGGGCGATGCCTTTGAGGGCGCCGAGACCGCGCTGTTCGATGAGATTTCGTCCACGCTGCGCTATGCCGCCTTCCGCCTGCTGTGCGTGTGGGGCGCCACGAGCGTCGAGCGTTCGCGCGAGGCTTGGCCCATCCTGGACGAGGCCATCCAGTGCTACCACGGCGACCTCGAGTATCGCGACATGCTCGGTTGCCTGTACGAGTTTGGCCGGGGCGAGATTGACGCCGAGGTCGCCGAGAAGCTCGCGCTGCGCCTTAAGTTCGATGCCGAGAACGGCAAGGGTAGCTATCTCAAGGCCCGTTCGAGCGAGATTTGCGAAATGCTTGTTAAACGTTTTGGCCTGGATCTCTCCAAAAAGAAGAAGCGTGCTAGCGTAAAAAAATCTGACGACGCCGAAGACGAGGAGTAACAGATTATGGCGCACGATGTAGTCCTGATTCCTGGTGACGGTATCGGTCCCGAGATTGCGCAGGCTATGCGCCGCGTGGTCGAGGCCACTGGTGTCCAGATCAACTGGAACGTCCAGGAGGCCGGTGCCGGCGTCATGGACGAGTTTGGCACGCCGCTGCCCCAACATGTGCTCGATGCGGTCGCCGAGACCAAGGTTGCTATCAAGGGCCCCATCACCACGCCGGTCGGCACGGGTTTCCGCAGCGTTAACGTCGCCCTGCGCAAGCATTTTGACCTGTACGCCTGCGTGCGCCCCTGCCTGTCGCAGCCGGGCGACGGCTCGCGCTTCCGCGACGTCGACCTGGTTATCGTGCGCGAGAACACCGAGGACCTCTATGCCGGCATCGAGTTCGATGAGGGCGCAGCCGAGGTCGAGGAGCTCTCGCAGCTCGTCGAGCGCTCGGGCCAGAAGACCTTCGCCGCGGATTCCGCCATCTCAATCAAGCCGATTTCCATCGCCAAGAGCCGCCGCATTGTGGAGTATGCCTTTGAGTACGCCCGCCGCTGCGGCCGCAAAAAGGTGACGGCCGTGCATAAGGCCAACATCATGAAGGCGACCGATGGCCTGTTCCTGCGCGTTGCGCGCGAGGTGGCCGCCAACTATCCCGATATCGAGTTCAACGACAAGATTGTCGACGCCACCTGCATGGGCCTGGTCCAGAACCCCAACGACTTCGATGTCCTGGTGCTGCCCAACCTGTACGGTGACATTGTGAGCGACCTGTGCGCCGGTCTGGTAGGTGGACTGGGTATGGCTCCGGGTTCCAACATCGGTGCCGACTGCGCCATCTTCGAGGCGACGCACGGCTCCGCGCCCGATATCGCTGGCCAGGATATCGCTAACCCCACGGCCGAGATTCTGTCCGCGGCTATGATGCTCGATCACCTGGGCGAGAACGACGCTGCCAATCGCATTCGCGCCGCCGTTTCTGCCACGCTCGACGAGGGTGAGCAGGTTACCGGCGACGTTCGTCGTGCCCAGACCGGCTCCGTTGAGGGCGCTGTGGGCACGCAGGTCTTTGCCGATGCCGTTATCGCGCACCTGGCCTAAGGCATGCAGACTGCAAACGCCTAAATAGTACTTAAGTGTTTGCGTATAACCTAAGAATCAATACGCCCGGCGCTTTGTCGGGCGTATTCTATTGTGGACTATGTTTCCTAACAAGGAGTAACTGATATGGGTCTGATTCAAAAGAAGGACGAGAAGGACGAGATCGACGGCATCCAGATCATCGAGCGCGGCGAAGGCCCCGACGGTGACGAGGACGAGAAGATCGACCTGGTCGCCGGTACGTCTGCCGAGCACATTGCTGCCGGTACGACGGCCGAGGAGGAGGACGCCCGTCTGGAGGCTCAGATTGCCGCGGATGCCGCTGACGAGAATCTGATGCCCGAGGCCCAGGATGAGGACGACGATATCCTGGGTTCCGATGAAGACGATCGCGTATCCAAGCACAAGAAGACGATGATTGCCGCCTTTGTGGTTGCCGTCGTGATCGCTGCGGTGGTCGGCTTCTTTATCGGCAATGGCGGCTTTGGCGGCAAGGGTGTCGGCTCGGCGACCCTGACCGAGGACCAGCTCGATTCGACCGTGGCAAGCTATAGCTACAACGGCAAGAAGAGTGATATCACCGCGCGCGAGGCCATCGAGAGCCAGTACAGCCTCGATACCGTCAAGGATAGTGATGGCAACTACACCGCTCCTTCTGCCGACGTCATCCTGTCCTACGTGCGCAACAAGATCCTGCTCGATGCCGCCGAGGACGAGGGCATTACCGTCTCTTCCAAGGAGATGAAGAAGTACGCCGAGGATTCCATCGGCACTTCTGACTACAAGACCATGGCCACGCAGTATGGCGTGTCCAAGGACCAGGCCAAGCAGATCGTCCGCCAGTCCGCGACGCTGCAGAAGCTCTACAAGAAGAAGGTGGGCGATAGCTCTGCAAGCATGCCGACCGC
>CATYJA010000079.1:0-7817 GCA_958407545.1 uncultured Collinsella sp.
TCGTTTGGCGACGGCCAGAACGACAAGTCCATGATTGAGTGGGCCGGCACCGGTGTTGCCATGGGCAACGCCGTCGATGAGGTCAAGGCTGTAGCCCAGATGGTGACCGCCAATAATAACGAAGACGGCATTGCGGTGGCGCTGGATAAGCTGCTGGGTTAGAATCGCCGATAGTGCATGGCTCGGGCGTCCGCTTGCGGGCGCCCTTTTGTTAGGGAGGGTGCCGTGTCCGCATTTCCGTTCGACGCCGTTATCTTTGACATGGACGGCGTGATTGTCGATACCGAGTATTACTACCTGGGCGAGACTGCCGCGTTTGCCAAGGAGCTTGGGCTTAACCTGACTCAAGAGGAGTTGAATGGGCAGGTCGGTACTTCGCACCAGTTCTTCCTGCATATGCTGGTCGATTGGTTTGAGCGCGCCGGTAAGGGGCATTTCACTGGCGAGGAAGCGTTGGCCCGTTGGAACGAGTGGGCGCATAAGCGTCCGCGCGACTATCAGGCTTTGATTAACCCAGGCGCCGTGGATACGATTCGAGAGCTGCCGCGCCGTGGCGTTCGCGTGGCGCTTGCCAGCTCGTCTCCCATGGATAGCATCGAGGAAGTGCTCAACGCATGCGGGCTGTCGGATGCCTTTGAGTATGTGGTGAGCGGCGAGCAGTTTAAGGAGAGCAAGCCCGAGCCCGACATCTACCTGCATGCGCTGGACCTGCTGGGGCTGCCCGCGAATCGCTGCTGCTGCGTCGAGGATTCGGTGCCTGGCATCACTGCCGGCAAGCGAGCCGGCCTGACAGTCATTGCCAAGCGCGAGGAGCGCTTTGGCTTTAGCCAGGATGCCGCGGACAAGATTATCGACCAGCTGCCGGAGCTGCTCACGCTTTCTTAGGAGCGCGGTAGTTGCGCGTTTTTCGGGTCTGATGAGTAAATAGCCAACATTTTGGTGCGACACCTAGCATACTTTAAGCTAATGCGGGCTTAAGGGCTTGTTGAATGCCCTTAAGCCCGTTTTAGAATTAATTGTGCTGGGAGAGGGTATATGCCACCGACTGAAGGGCCAACTGACGGTAAAGCAGCGATACCGCTGTACCAACAGGTTATTGATATCATCAAAAACGAAATCAACTCCGGCGCCTACAAGGCGGACGCGCGGATACCCAACGAATTCGAATTGGCTGAGAGCTATAAAGTTGGCCGCGTTACCGTGCGACGCGCTATTGAGGAGCTCGTCCAGCAGGGCTATCTAACGAAGCGGCAGGGGAAAGGCACGTTTGTCAATGCCCCCAAGCTTAAGCGCAAGATTCGCCAGAAGGATGACGTCCAGAGTTTTTCGGACGCATGTCGCGTTAACGGAATGGAACCGGGGGCGTGTGTCATTTCGAGAAAGATACTGCCGGCGGATTCCACCGAAGCACAGTTCTTTGGTGTTCCCGTTGGAACTGACTTGATTTGCGTTGAGCGCGTGCGCACTGCCGATGGCGTCCCTGTCATGCTCGAGAACAACATATATGTTTACGAGGACAACGCCTATCTATCAACGGCACCTCTATCTAACCAATCCATTTTTGAGTTCGTGCGCAACCGGACGGGCCGCACGCCCGCGTTTACCGACCCGTGCACGCTCGAGATCGCGTGCGCGTCGCCCGAGGTCGCTCGACTGTTGGCAGTTCCCGTTGGCGAGCCCTTGTTTTATATGGAAGCCTTCTTTTTCGATGAGCAGCGGCGGCCGTTTATCATCGGTCGTCAGCGGATCGTTGGGTCTCGCTACGTTTTTGACATCTAGGACATTGCGAATGGAAACGCCCGGTGGATCATCTCACCGGGCGTTTCCATACCGTTCACGGCGCAAACGCAACCGTTCAACCGCGTTGCGGCAATCAGTTTGAAATTATCTTGATGAAGGAAAAAGCTGCTGGTAATCTATGGAACGTCATAGAACGTTTGCATTGTGCAAACGTTGAAGCGAGATACGATGCAGTCTCGAGTTCTTTGGAGGTATCTATGTCAGATACGAAGGCGAAGAAGACAAACAGACGTTTTAAGTTCAAATTACCGCATGTCTATACGATCATGTTCTTGCTGATCGTTGTCTTTGCGGTCCTGACTTGGATCGTTCCCTCTGGTCAGTATCAGCGCAAGACGATTTCGACAGCGGCGGGCGAGCGTGAAGTCGCCGTTGCTGGAACCTATGAACAGGTCGATAAGAACTACACCGATTCCGAGACCGGCGAGACCATCAATCTGGGCCAGGATATCTTCGCGGTTCTGCAAGCGCCCACCAAGGGCATCCAGGAGGCTGCCGACGTCGTTGCGTTCGTCTTATTGATTGGCGGATCGTTCGCGATCATCACCAAGACCAACGCTTTGAATGCCGGCATGAGCCGTGTGATTAAAAAGCTCAAGAACAAGGACATCCTCATCATTCCCATCACGATGACATTGCTGTCCATTTGCGGCACTACGTTTGGTATGTCTGAGGAAGCCCTGCCGTTCTATGCCATCTTCATTCCCATCATGATGGGTATCGGTTATGACTCGATGACGGCATTCATCATCTGCTTCCTTGGTCCTAACCTGGGATATTGTGCTTCGACCATCGACCCGTTTAATGTTTTGATCGCCCAAGGCATCATTGGCATCGAGGGTAATCCGCAACTGTGGCTGCGCGCCGTTTCTTGGGTTATCTTCACTGCCGTCGGTATCGCATGGGCCATGCGCTACGCCATGCGCGTCAAGAAAAACCCCGAGTCGTCCATTGTGTACGAGGACGATAAGCTCAAGCGTATTGAGTTTTCCGTGACCGATGCCTCCACCGAGGAAGAGTTCACTATCCGTCAGAAGCTCGTGCTCATCGATTTTGCTTGCGGTATGGGCATTATCGTCTGGGGTCTTGTTACCCAGGGCTGGTACATGAATGAGATTTCCGCCGTGTTCCTTGGCATGGGCTTGCTTGCCGGTATCCTGGGCGGTCTTGACCAGCAGACAATCGCAGAGGAGTTCGTTAAGGGTCTCGCCGACTTTGCGTACGCTGCCATCGTTATCGGTATCGCTCGCGGTATTCTGGTCATCGCCGAGGGCGGCATGATCATCGACACCATCCTCCAGGCGCTCGCTACCGCGCTTGCCGGTGCACCCGCCGCCGTCTACACCACGTTTATGTATATCGTCCTTGGCCTGCTCTCTTTGCTGGTTCCCTCGAGTTCTGGCCTGGCGGCGCTCACCATGCCCGTTATGGGCCCCCTGACCGAGCTCATGGGCCTCAATCCCGAGGCGGCCGTCACCGCGCTCCAGTTTGCCAACCAGACCATCAACACCATCAGCCCCGTGGCGGGCATGACGGTCGCCGGCCTTGCCGTGGCTAGGATTTCGTTTGGCCAATGGTGGAAGACCATTTGGAAGTTCTTCATTTTCATGGTCGTCTTTGGCCTGATCGTAACGGCAATCTCTGGCATGCTTCCGGTGTAGGTGGTTGTGATGTCTGATCGTTTGACGGTCCTGACGTCTAAGAGCGTCTTTACCGGTACGGGGGACCTGCCGTTTGAAGGTTTCGTAGCGGTCCGTGGCAATCGAATTGAGGCTGTTGGCACCAAGTGTGAGGTAGCTTCGTATTTGACCCAGGCGGACGAGGTAGTTGACCTGGGCGACCGCACTGTCATGCCTGGCCTGATCGATGTGCATACCTTCTATACAGGTTGGGCGCTGCGGACGTTGGGGTCTGATCTGTCCGGCATCGATGATGCCAAAGAGGCCGTGTCGCTCTTGCGTGCATGGAAAGAAGATCATCCGGATTGCGCGGCGGCCTTTGGCCACAACCTACCCGAAACGTTGGCATCGGATGCCGAGAACGCAAGTACGGCAGCTGTGTTTGACGATTGTTTTGGCGATATCCCTGTCGTCTGCTTTACACCGGGTACGGAGACCTGCGTTCTCAATGCTGCCGCCAGTGCGCGATACGGCTTTACACCTCAGGCGTGCTATGCCGAGAAGATCTGGCGCATGATGAGTGATTTCCTTGCGCTGACCGAGGTGCGTGCCGGGTATTCGGACTACATGAGCATGCTTAACGAGCGTGGCGTTACCGCCATCAAGGAAATGGCGTTTGATGACTACTATGGCTTTGCCGACGAAATGGCTCGCCGTGAGGAATCTGGTGAGCTGACGGTTCGCGTCTCTATGATGTCGCAGCCGGTGGGCGCCGGTGCAAATCTGGCATATGCCCGCGAGGCGCGAGAGCGCTTCCGGGGACCGTTCGTTCGTTTTTCTGGCTTCAACCGTATGACCGATCGCGGCGTATGGGCGGGGCTTGCCGAGATGATAGACCCCTATGAGGACTCGGCCGATGCGGGCGCTGCCGGCAAGACGGTCGTCGAGGAGCCAGAGTGGGATCTGATTGAGAGCGAGCTGCGTGCAATTGATGCTGACGGTTTCCGATATTCCTTGCATTGCCAGGGCGATGGCGCCGTTCGTCGCACCGTGGCGCTCTATGCCTCGCTGCCTCGAGACGAGCATGGACGGATGCTTCGCCGCCATGCGATTACCGATCTCGAGAACTCTGACCCGACCGATCTTGTCGAGTTTGGCAAGTTAGGTGGAATTTGCGAGGTCTATCCGCAGATTCTGACGCTGGACCGGCGCGAGGATTGCCTGTCGATGATGCGTCGACAAATTGGCGAGACGCGACTTTTACACAGCTGGAATCGCCGCGGCATGGAAGATTCCGGATGCACAGTGTGCTGTGGAACGGATTTGCCGCTGCTGATTCCGAGCCTGGGCGAGTCAATCTACAGCGCGTGTGGCGGATTCTTCGCCGACGGACTGCCCGTGAATGAGGTCAACACGCTGACGCTTGTCGAGCTCTTGCGCGCTTGGACTGCCGGGGGCGCGTACGATCTGATGCGCGAAGACGAGCTGGGTACGCTTGAGGTTGGCAAGCTTGCCGATATCTGCGTGCTCGATCGGGATGTGTTTGACCTCGATTATCGCGACGCACGCGATCTTGCGGTTGATATGACGATGTCGGATGGACAAATCGTGTTCGATCGAAATAAGGAGGCATAAGATGTCTGAATCCAACCCGACGCTGCACCGCGAGCAGATTGCGGGCATGAATATCCACTACATCATGTGGTCGCTCGATTACTTCCTTGATGTGCAGCAGCGCTTGGGCTTTGAGTCCATTGAGCTGTGGTGTGCAGAGCCGCATGTGACGCTCGACCACACGGGCTACTTTGAGGCTGAGGTCCTGGCGAAAAAGGCTGCAGACCGTGGGCTTAGGTATCGTACTCTGTGTCCCGAGAATGTTGTCTATCCTTGGCAGTACTGCGCACGCAAACCGCTGCATGAACAGCGCAGCCTGGCGTACTTTAAGCACGGCATTGAGCTTGCCGAGGTACTTGGGTGCGACCGCATGTCCATCAACTCGGGCTGGGGCGACTGGGACGAGGACCGCGAGGAAGCCTGGAAGCGCAGCCGCGAGCACTTGTCCATTCTGGCGGAGTATGCCGGCGAGCACGGTCTGGTGCTTACGATGGAAAGCCTGCGTCCCGAGGAGAGCAACCTTGTGACGACGGTTTCCGATGCGAAGCGCATGATTGACGAGGTCGCGAGCCCGTACTTACAGCCCATGGTTGATACAACCGCGATGGGCGTTGCAGGCGAGACGCTCGAGGACTGGTTTGCCGCCTTTGGTGATGGGGCAATTCACGAGATGCACTTTATCGACGGTGACCCGTATGGCCATCTGGTGTGGGGCGATGGCAAGCACGATATGGACGCCTTCGTCGCCACACTCAACGCCCATGGTTTCGACGGCATGCTGGGCCAGGAAATCACGGACGGTCGTTACTACGATGACCCGGCGGCGGCAGATGCCAAGAACATGGCCGCATTCGAGAAATATCTGATTGACTAAAACAACCATCGGCCACGCAACCAACGTCATTGATTGCGGGCCAAATAAGAAAGGAACTGGATATGAACGCACACGATCTGATCAAAGAGGCAATTGCCGAGAAGGGCAAGTTCGACAGCGTCTACTGGATTGCTTGCGGTGGCTCCATGATCGATTTGATCCCGGCTCATGAGCTTCTGCAGCGCGAGGCAACCACCTTCACTTCGTATATCTATACCGCACGTGAATTCGACATTATGCGTCCGCGTCGTCTGGGCGAGAAGTCCCTGGTCATCGCTTGCAGCCACAGTGGCAATACCCCGGAGGTCGTCGAGGGCTGCGAGATTGCCCTTGCCGCCGGCGCTACTGTGATCGCCCAGACCGACAACGCTGGATCCAAGATCGACTCCGGCAAGTGGACCACGTGGGTCTACCCATGGGGCGAGGGTGTGCCGCAGGCCGAGGTCCCCGCTGGCATTTCGCTGTCTCTTGCGGCAGAGCTGCTCGATCAGCAGGAGGGCTACGCCGATCTTGCCGATATGTATGCCGGTATCGCCGAGATGGATAAGATTCTTCCCCCGGCACGCGAGAAGGTAAATGCCGAGCTGGGCGATCGCTTTGCCAAGCTTTGCCAGGAGCACGAGTTCTTCTATATTCTGGGCAGCGGTCCCAACTTTAGCCAGACCTACGGTTTCGCTATCTGCTCTCTTATGGAGATGCAGTGGCAGCACTGCAGCTACATCCACTCTGCCGAGTACTTCCATGGCCCCTTCGAGGCTACTCAGGATGGCGTTTTTTACTTCCTGCAGATGGGCTCCAGCGAGTGCCGTGCTATGGACGAGCGCGCCCTGGCGTTCCTTAAGACGCATACCGATACGCTGATGGTGCTCGATGCCAAGGAGTACGGTATGGAAGCCGTGCCGGCGAGCGTCCGTGCCTATCTGGACCCGGTGCTGTTCTACGCCATGAACTGCGAGCTGCGTGCCGCACGCGGCAAGGTGTTTGATCACGATCCCGATTTCCGTCGCTATATGGGTGTTGTCGAGTACTAGAAGGGACAAAGGCCATGGCATTTAACGTTAACGCGCTCGGATTTGGCGACAACGTCGTCGATCGCTACGAGCATATCCACACCATGTATCCTGGCGGCAACGCGGTTAACTTCGCCGTTTATGCCAAGAAATGCGGTGCCGCACGTTCTGCATACATGGGCATTTTTGGCAATGACGCCGCTGCCGAGCATGTCATTGCAAGCCTCGAGGATGAGGGTATCGAGCTTGACAAGTGCGAGCAGATGATTGGCGAGAACGGAGCGGCTCGCGTGACCGTCGTTGACGGTGACCGTGTCTTCCTCGGCTCCAACGAGGGCGGTATCCGTGGCGATGCGCGCTATGTCCTCGATCGCTTTGACCTTTCGTACATGAAGCAGTTCGATGTGGTTCATTCGGGAAACTATTGCTTTACCGAGCGCGAGCTGCCCAAGTTGAAGGCTGCGGGCGTCACGGTCTCTTTTGACTTTTCGGACGACTCTACCGACGAGTACTACGAGCAGATTGCGCCCTACGTCGATTTCGCTTTCTTTAGTGCGGCGGATGCCGCGAGTGAGGACGAGATTCGCGAGCGTCTGGCATGGGTGAAGGGCCTGGGTCCGCGTTTTGTGTCGGCTACGGCGGGCGCCGAGGGCTGCATTGCTTACGACGGCGAGCGTTATTACCGCCAGCTGGCTAAACCGGTAACGGACATGAAGGACACCATGGGGGCGGGCGACTCGTTCCTCACCTCGTTTTTGATGTGCTATCTCGATTCCGCCAAGCGCGGTGAGGATGGCACCGAGGCCATCGAGCGCGCGCTCGACTTTGCTGCCGGGTTTGCCTCGACCGTGTGCGGCATGGAAGGTTCTTGGGGCCACGGAGCACCAATCGTCGAATAGC
>CATYJA010000080.1:0-7725 GCA_958407545.1 uncultured Collinsella sp.
CCATGATGGTGCGGGCGACGCCGTCGTGGTCGTTGTCGTATTCGGTGATGGCGTCGGCGGCCGCGCGGTCCTCGGACTCGGCGTTGATCATGGCCGTGCCGTGGCCCGCTGCCTGCAGCATGGGGATGTCGTTGATGTTGTCGCCGAACGCCCAGGCGTCGGCGAGACGCTCGCCCAGGTGCTCGCAGAGCCACGTGAGGGCCGTTCCCTTGGTGGCGCCCTCGCCCATGACCTCGATATTCATGGCGTACGAACGTGTGACCTCAATGCCTCCGAGCGTGTCGAGCTCCGCCGCGATGGCGTCGCGATCGGCCGGGTCGTGCCAGTACATGGCGATGCGTTCGAGCGTCTCGACCTCGTCGATCTTGCTGTCGATATCCATGTCGATCGGTGTTCGTGTGCGCTTGAGCGAAGCCGCGATGTGGGGGTCGCCGCCGCAGAATTCGTCCAGGCGTGTGTAGAGCGAGCGGGGGAGGAAACACTGGCCGTCGGCGAAGATATCGAAGGTGACGTCATGGCCGGCGGCAATGCTATGGATGCGGTGGGCAATGCCGCAATCGAGCGGACGGCTCAAAATGCACGCGGCGCGCGAGGCGTCGGTGGGCACATCGTCGTCGAGCTGCCAGACGCTGGCGCCATTGGCGCAGACGGCATAGTGCACGGCGGGATGGGCGAGGATGGGCTCAAAGATGCCCGACAGCGGACGTCCCGTGCAGGGCACAAATTCAATCCCGCGTCGAGCGAGCTCGTCGAGCATCGCCCAGGTGGCATCGCTCATCTGCTTATCACTCGTCAGCAGCGTTCCATCCATATCGGAAAACACAATCATTTGATGCAGCCCTTTCTACTGGCATAAAAAGCGTGGCCGAGGGCGATGATGCCCTGGCCACGCTCGGGTTCTATAACGGTCCGCGTCCTAGCGATCGGCGAGCGGCTTGTACTCCAGCGGCTCGATAACCGGGCGATACGCGGGGCGAATAATACGGTGCGCGCAGAAGAGCTCTTCCATGCGGTGTGCTGACCAGCCGGCCATGCGGGCGACGGCGAATAGCGGCGTAAAGAGCGTCTCGGGCACGCCGAGCATCTTGTAGATAAAGCCCGTGTACAGGTCGATGTTGGCACAGATGGGCTTGGTCATGCCGTGGTCGCGCATGACCTGGGGTGCCAGGTGCTCGATGCGCTCGATGAGTGCGAACTCTTCGCCCAAGTCCTTCTTGGCTGCCAGTGAGCGCGCGTAACGGCGGCAGACCTCGGCGCGCGGGTCGCTGAGCGTATAGACGGCGTGGCCCATGCCGTAGATGAGGCCGGTGCCGTCGAAGGCCTGCTTGTCGAGGATCTTGCCCAGGTAGGCCGCGACCTCGTCCTCGTCCTCCCAGTTGGAGACATGCGCGCGGATGTCCTCGTGCATAGACACGACCTTGGCATTGGCACCGCCGTGGCGCGGGCCCTTGAGCGAGCCGATAGCCGCGGCGTAGGCGGAATACGGGTCGGTGGCCGAAGACGACAGCACGCGGCAAGCGAAGGTGGAGTTGTTGCCGCCGCCGTGCTCGGCATGCAGCATGAGCATCACGTCGAGCAGCATCGCCTCATCGCGGGTGAACGCCATGCCGCCGCGCAGGACCTGCAGAATGGTCTCGGCGGTGGAGAGGCCGGGCGTGGGGTGCGGCACGTGAACCTCGGAGCCGCGAAGCTTGGCGATCGAGGCCATGTGGGCGAAGGCGGCGATGCGCGGGAGACGTGCGAGCATGGAAATGGCGACGTCGATTTCGTGCTCGGGCGTGATCACGTCTGGTTCGGCATCGAAGGCGTAGAGCAGCAGCGCGGCGCGCTGGAGCACGTTCATGATGCTCGACGACACCGTGGTCATGGGGAACTCTTTAACGTACTCGTCGCTCAGATGTCTAAAGGCGCCCAGGCGCTCGCAAAAGCCGTCGAGCTCTTCCTTGTTGGGCAGCGAGCCCGTGATAAGCAGATAGGCGACTTCTTCGTAGCCGTAGCGATTCTCGGCCTGGGCATTGTTGACCAGATCCTCGATGCTGTAGCCGCGAAGCGTGAGCTTGCCCTGATCGGGCACGACCTTTCCGTCGACCTTGTTGTAGCCGTGCACATCCGAGATACGAGTGAGGCCCGCGACCACGCCCGAGCCGTCGGCATTGCGCAGGCCGCGCTTGACATTGTGCTCTTCGAACAAGCCCTCGTCATAAGGGTCGGTCGGCAGGCCGTGGTAGAGGCTTTCGCTCTCAGACGAAATCTGGCGGCTTGCTTCGTAATCCAGAACCAGTCGGCTCAAGTGGTCATCGAAGCGGTAGTAGATTTTCTTGGCGTCGTAGGCCATGCGCGCTCCTCTCCGGTCCGCTTTGGGGCCGCGCGCTTGGACGATATGACGTCAAGCTGCCCCGAGCGGCTTGTTCGCTACAGGCGGTACATAAAGTTGAAGACGTCCTCGCGCTGGATGGACACGTTGACGCCCGAAAGCTCACCGGCCTCGGCCAGGGCCTTCTGCAGCTCGGCGAAGTCGAGCTTGGACTCGGCGGTGTCGGCCAGCATGGTCATGGTGAAGATGTCCTCGATAATGGACTGCGTGATGTCGCGGATGTCGACGTTGGCCTCGCCCAGGACACGGGTGACGCCGGCGACGATGCCGGGGCGGTTCTTGCCAAGGACGGTGATGACGATACGGGAGGACGAGATCTCGGCCATGGGAAACCCTTTCGCGTGGTTGCGGCGCGCGCGGGGCGCTCCGCTACGGTACAGTGTTCATCATTGTACCTGTCTGGCGCAAAAAAGGCGCGCTCGCTGCGGCGTTACATGCCTGCAACATGAGCGTAAGGGGGAAGGCCGTACGGGGAAGAGCCGTCTGGCGCGTGTCCGGCTCGTGTTGGGTTGATTTCCGATCTCAGCCGAACACATTGAGCGGACAGGCCGTTCCCGCAGTCAGCCGAACGCCTCCGACGGCTGATTCCGAACTGGAAGCGGAGGGTATCCCCGCCCTTCGGTAGGGGATACCGCTCCGCGGCGCATGCCGCGGGCGGCGCCCCTATCGGACCACCGTGACCTCAGTTGGGATGGGCCCAGCACTGCCGCGTACTCGGTGAGCTAGAGCCAACTGTTCGTCTTCACGTCGCGTATGGCGATATTTCGGTCGTCCGGCTCGGTGATGCCGTAGCCGAACGCCTGGAGCGTCTCGATGGACTCCTGGATCCTCTGTTGGAACATGGGACCCGGATCGACCCTCGGCCCGAGGTGCCCGCGCCAAAGGCACGGCGTGGCGCGCAGCATGTTATGGATTTTGGAGATGGGCTCGATGTCGGCGTAGACGTTGAGCGTCGCCATGGCGTCCTTGTGGCCGAGGATCGATTGGAGCGCCTTGATATCGCCGCCTTGGCGGATCCACTGCGTTGCGAACGTGTGGCGAAGGCCGTGGAACGTGATCAGCTCGTCGTTGGTGCCCATGAGGCCGTTGGTCTCCGAGAACGTCTTGAACGCCCTGCGGATATGGCTTGTCGTCGCGAAGGTCGCGCCCGGCTCCGACAGGATGTAGCAGTCCCCGATCTCGACCGCCCCGGTAAGGCCGCGCAAGCGCAGCTTTCCGCAGTCGATCTCGTGGGTCTCCTTCAGGAAGGGGAGTAGGCCGACCGGGTCGATGGGGATACCCCTGGCGTCATGGGTCTTGGTGTCCTTGATGAACGAACCCATTCCCTTCGCGTACGCCACCGAGTGTCTGATCGAGATCAGGCCCGTCTCGAAATCCACATCGCACCACCGAAGGCCGCAGACCTCGCCGATTCGCATCCCCGTGTGCAGGGCGAGTACGACCGCCCTCTAATCCTCGGCGGACCAATCGAGTCCGAACTCCTTTCGGGCATCCTCTTCGCTCATGACTTCGAGAAGGTCTCCGGGTTGGCAACGAAGGGCGAGGCATAGCTGCTCGAGTGTGTTGAAGCGAATGCCGCGAATATGCCCTTTTTTAATACGGGACAGGTTCACGGGCGTGGTTCCAATCCTTTCGGCAAGTTCGTTCGAGGAAATCTTTCGCTCGGCCATGATCTTGTCGAGGCGAACAATTACGGGCATGGCGTTTCCTTACGCAATCTCGTCGGAGTCGAGGTACAGCTCTCGGGCGTACAAGAAGAGCTGGGAAAGCATGAACAGGACGATGCCGAGAACCAGAGAGGTCCAATCGAATGATGAAGCGATCTCTTGGGCGCCGACGGCCCCCTCGCCGCCAAACATCGAAACGGAGGTTTTGAGTGAGCCGGCGTAGAGGCTGGTGGCAGCTTGAACAACGAAGAGAATGCCGAGCACCTTCAAGCATGTCGCAGACCCTTTCTTGAAGGGGTCTCCGCTCTTGATCGTCCACACGAGAACGGCGCTGAGGATGGTCGTAGCGATACCGATGACGGCAGGGACCAATGTCGAGATCGCAAGGGCTGGATACGCGGGGGAGTCTGCAATTACAGGGTTGTCGAGCACTTCGATTGCTGGCTTTAAGGAGAACGCCACTTGTGCGATGGCGGTGGCGCAAAGGGTCGCAGAGGCTATCGCACATGCGATGCGGAAGGAATGAAGCCGGGGAATGCGATTGTCGGAACTCATAATAACCTCCGAAGAATTTAAAAAACTCAGGTTACTTTTTAACAGTTTATGTTAAATTGACTTTGCCGGCAAGTAATAAGGGCCGAGCATTTCGTTCGGCCCCTCTGTTCCGACTGGATGAGGTTAAGGTTGGCGATGAATATGCTCAAAATCTCGAAGGCGATCTTTAGGTCGCTTCTCTCCTCCAGGTCGCTCTGTGTTGTCGTTGTTGCGTTGATGGTTCTTTGTGCTCTGCCCGTCTTCAGGAGCGCGGCTGGCATCGACGGACGGGTCGAATACCTCGAGTCGGGAATAACCCGTGTTGAGCAGGAATTGTCAGCATCCTATGCGGATGCGCTTGTGAATGCGGGGGAGGACGGTGTCTATACCTCTTCATCAAGCATGCCCGCGCTTCTGTACCCTCTTGCCGCGGGACGTCTTATCTTGGCACCGCTCTCTCCCCTACTTCCGTTTCTGCAGATATCGGATGGAGAGTACACCTATTATGACGGATCGAAGGAGTACTTGCTATGGGTCGCAACGGCCGTTGCCGTCTCGTTCCTTGCCGCGCGTCTTAACAAACGTGAAAAGCTCATCATCCAGGCACCGATGGGCGAGCTGGGTAGACTTGTTGCATCGAGCGTATGGGCGAGTGTTTTTGCAATGCTTGCCGTCCTCGCCATCAATCTTCCAGGGATAATCGCCGCGCTTGTGAAGAATGGCCCGGGCTCGCCGTTCTATCCGATAGGCTACATTCAATATGCGACTCCGGTTATCAAACCGGCTTGGCTGGTGTTCGCGCAGACGGCCATCTTGCAATTCTTGGTGGCAGCGTTCATCTCGCTTGTCGTTCACCTTGCCGTGAAGATTGCCAATAACCCTACGCTTGGAATCGTGTTCGTATGTGCCCTGATGGGGGTGACGATGGTTCCCGGGTATTACGGAAGATCCATCGCTTTACGTGAGTTCGCCCTGTTGAATCCCCTTACGTATGCGAACACTGAGTTGACCGTCGGCGCCTATAGCCCGTACCCGACAACGCAGATAGTGAATCTGCCTGGACTTTGCTTCGAGCGTGGCGCGATTGCCCTCGTATGCGCAATCGGGATCGAGGTGCTGGCAATTAGCCTGCTTTGCGTTGCTGGAAAGAGCGGCTGCGCGTGCCCGATATCCCCGATTTGTCTTGAGAGAGGTTCCTTCACTGCATCGAGAACGGCAACTCGTTCGAGCGCTTGTGCCTCCGCCGTTGCATACGTAAGAACGATGGGGAAACTGCTCCTGCGTTCTCCTACCCTCGCCGTATGCGCGATTGCAATGTCGACGACGATGCTGGCCCCGGCTCTGGTCGAGATGTTTCCTGACGCTGATAACGTTTCCGCTGTTCGGTATAGGGATGGGGAGCTCCGTTCAATAGATCGGTATCTAGAGCAGAACGCTGCGAATATGGACGTCGAGGGCAAAGCGGCCCTGGAAGACATGCGGGATGCTCTTTCGGGTTTCGTGTACGCGCCTATGCCTGCGGAGGGGTTTCGAAGCCTTGCGACGTACGAGCGCGCTCGAGGTGAGCTGGGCGCGGCAGATGCGACTCTCCTGCAATCGATCGGAATCGAGCCGGAGACTCCTTCTCGTGCGGAGGCGCGCGCCCTTCTGCTTGAGTCGATCGCGAGCTTGCCGGACCCCAAGGTTTACGAGTTAAGTACGAAGATGCCCCCATTAATCCTCCTTTCGTATCTCCAGGCAGCGCTTCCCTCCTTATTTTTGCTGTTGCCCGTGGTTGTCACATCGCTCGCGTGCACCCACCTGCAGTGTCGTTCCCTTCTGGTTCTCCAGATCCCCGCAACAGCGCATGTGCGTTTTCTGACGGCTGTTGCGCTGGCTCTCCTGCTTGGCTTGGTGCTGCTTTTGGTGTCGATGGTTCCCGCTGTCGTTGTGTCCGTGATTAAGAACGGTGCGGGTGGATCGGAGTATCCCGTCACTCTCATTCGGGCGGGAACTTCGACAACGTCCATGGTGGGGGAGGCGGTGTTGTGCAGTATTCCGTTGCTGGTCATGGCATACGGCGTGATTTCCGTCGTCGCTGCGTTGACAGCAGCGATTAGCCGCAACCCCGTTGTCACCGGAATGGTTTGCGCGGTTCTCTTGGTGTTGGGTTCGTTGAGCGCTCATGTTGAAAGCGTGGGCATGGGCGTCGCGCTGCTGGCTCCATTCGCCTCGTTTGATCCCGCTTCCCAGGTGGGGACGATTGGGTTCCTTGGGCGAGGGACGAACGCGATGCCTTTTGGAGAGGTCGTCGGCGCATCGGGCGCTCTGCTGGTGGTCTTGGGCGCCGTATCTCCGTTGATGGTGCGCCTGAGTGTTCCAAAGATCGAAAGGGGATGATCTCGATGATTGACCTTCAAACGCTGACGATCTCTTATGGAAAGAAGGTGCTCGTAGATTCGGTGAACGCTGAGTTTGCCCCGGGTACGGTCTACGGTCTCGTCGCTCCGAACGGGCATGGAAAGACGACGTTGCTGCGTGCGATGGCAGGTTTGCCGGGTCCTCGCGTGGACGGGAGCATCGTTCTGGATGAGGTGCAGGGTACGGGTGCGAGAGAGGTCCGTTCTATGATCTTCTATGCACCTGGTGAGGGGACGCTGCTGTATCCCGGATTGCGTGCGGAAGATCACCTCAAGATGGTTTGCGATATGTGGCCGCATGCTCGCGATATCGAAGAGATAGTGGAACAAACGCAGATAGGCGAGTTCGCGAAGATGAGGATCCGCACTCTGAGCCAGGGCATGAAGCAGCAGCTTACCCTGGCGATTGCGTATGCGACGGGCGCGCGGTACCTTCTATTAGATGAGCCCATGAACGCGCTCGACCCCAGCAGGGTGGACTTGCATTCCGAGATTCTCAGGAAGCTGGCCGATTCTGGTACGTGCATCATCATGTCATCCCACATCTTGGATTCGGTCGATAGGCTGTGCGATGAGATTCTGTTTTTGAAGGATGGGAGGCTCATTAGAAGCATTCCGCAAGATGATGCTGCGCCGAAGTCTCCTGGATCCCATTTCGCAAAGCCTGCCGGACGCGCCGAGGGTGCGCTAAGCACGTATCGGCGACTCTACGAAAAGGGCGGGTAGAAATGCAAGTTAAAAATCTATGTGG
>CATYJA010000081.1:0-7338 GCA_958407545.1 uncultured Collinsella sp.
CGCAACGCGTTGCGCTGAGTCCTGAGGCTGTTGCAATGAAAATGAGAATCAAGGCCAATGATTAGGTCGGAAAATTTCTTAAAAAAGTTCTTGCCCTGAGCTGATTCGTCCGTATAATAAACTTCGTTGCTTGAGAGCACGCACCTATTCCTCGGTAGCTCAATGGTAGAGCACGCGGCTGTTAACCGCGCTGTTGTAGGTTCGAGTCCTACCCGGGGAGCCAGAATTTTCCAGCCCTTTCTGTTGGGCTTTAAATTCCTCGGTAGCTCAATGGTAGAGCACGCGGCTGTTAACCGCGCTGTTGTAGGTTCGAGTCCTACCCGGGGAGCCAGGTTGTAAAACCCGTCGCTTATGCGGCGGGTTTTTTCATGCCGCGATCGCCGTTCGCGAACGTTACCGTATCAACATTTCGTGTCGAGGATGTAATCCCGAGGCCCGCCACCTCAACATGCCGCGGTCGTTGTAGAATATTGCAATGATTGCTCCCACGACATGGTGCCGCGAGCACCAAGAAAAGGAGATTCTTGTGTCTGAGACCATTAACGGCAGCCTGAGCGTCTCGAACGACGTTATTGCCGATATTGCCGGTTATGCCGCGATGACGTGCTATGGCGTTGTCGGTATGGCTGAGCAGCTCCAGGGCGCCGAGAGCGTGCGCCTGCTTGCCGGTCAGCGCCTCCGCAAGGGCGTGCTTGTCTCCGCCGACGAGAACGGCCTTACGGTCGATCTTCACGTCGTGCTCGAGAACGGCGTCAACATGAAGTCCGTCTGCCACAATCTTTCGAGCTCCGTTGCCTTCACTCTGCAGGAGATCGCCCAGATCGATCCCGCCAGCCTTAAGATCGGCATCCATATCGACGCGCTCAAGAGCCGTCTGAACTAGCATCCGAAAACGGAGATTCAAATACCCATGATTGCAAAGACCATTCGCACCTGTTTTCCGATCGCTGCGGCTGCCGTTTCCGACAAGGCCGAGGAGATCAACAAGCTCAACGTCTTCCCCGTACCCGATGGCGATACCGGCACCAACATGTCGCTCACGCTCGCTTCGGTGACCAAGGAGCTCTCTGCCCTTCCCGCCGATGCCGATATGGAGGCCATCGCCGGTGCCATCACCCACGGCTCTCTCATGGGCGCTCGCGGTAACTCCGGCGTTATTACCTCGCAGATTCTTCGCGGCGTGGCCGAGGGCCTTGTCTCTGCCGACGAGCCTATTACGTCCGCCAACATTGCCTTCGCCTTCCGTCGTGCCGTCAAGGTCGCCTTCCAGGCTGTCCGCAAGCCCATCGAGGGCACGATCCTCACGGTCCTGCGCGATGTCTCGACCAAGGCCGATGAGTGCGAGAAGAAGAAGTTCTCGGCCGAGGATGCGCTCGATGCTATCGTCGTCGAGGCGTACCAGTCCGTCGCCCGCACGCCCGACTTGCTGCCCGTCCTCAAAGAGAACGGCGTGGTCGACTCAGGCGCCTTCGGCTTTGCCATCTTCCTGGAGAACTTTGTTGCCGCCGCGCTTGGTCGCAGCACCGTTGTCGAGGATTTCTCCGCTACGTTTGACTCCGCCGGCTCTGCCCGCGATGCCGCTCTTGGCCGCGTTGAGATCGAGGCTAACGACGACTGGGAGGGCTCGGAGTTCCGCTACTGCAACGAGTTTCTCTTTAAGGCCGACGCCCCGTTTGACGAGGACGAATGCCTTAAGTTCCTGGGTTCCATGGGCGACTGTGAGCTGCTCGTGGGCGCCTATCCCGACTACAAGATCCATGTGCACTCCAATACCCCCAACCTGGTGCTCGAGCACATGCTGCAGCTCGGTCAGATCTATGAGGTCTTTATCCACAACATGGAGATGGAGGCCCACGACCGTACCGCCAAGATCCACGAGGATCAGGAAAAGGCCGCCGAGCCCGCCAAGGCGCTGGGCTTTGTCGCCGTTGCCGCCGGTTCCGGCGAGGCCGACATCCTCAAGTCCCTTGGCGTCGACGTGGTCGTCTCCGGTGGCCAGACCATGAACCCCTCGACCGCCGACCTGCTGGGCGCGGTGGACCAGGTCAACGCGACCTCAGTCATCATCCTGCCCAATAACGGTAACATCCGCATGGCTGCCGAGGCCGCAGCTTCTGCCTGCACCGACAAGAAGGTCGCCGTCGTTCCCACCAAGACCGTCCCGCAGGCGTTCTCCGCGCTGTTCGCGGTCCTGCCCGATTCCGAGCTCGAGGATGCCGTCGCCGCTATGGTCGACGCCATCAGCGAGGTCCGCGATGGCGAGGTCACTCGCGCCGTGCGCGACTCCAGCGCATCTGATGGCTCTCCGATTCACTCCGGTGACGTCATGGGTATCATCGCTGGCTCCATCGACGTGGTCGGCTCCGACGTGAAGCAGGTCACGCTCGATTGCATCAACCGCATGCAGGAGGAAGAGGAGGGCGACGCGCTGACGATTCTGGCCGGCGAGGAGCTGTCCGATGAGGCCTTCCAGGAGATCGTCGACGCTATTGAGGAGGCTCAGCCCGACCTGGAGATCGACGCCCATCGTGGCGAGCAGCCGCTCTATCCCGTGATCTTCTCGATCGAGTAGGCATCTGCCCATGTCCGAGCTCTGCTCCGTGCCGCGCGTCTCGGATCGCTTTGCCCAGAGCAATGCGCTCGACGAGGATATCGCGCGACTCAAATATGTTTCGGGTAAACGTGAGGAGGCCCTTCGCCGTCTGGGAATTCGGACGGTGGGGGACCTCCTTCTCCATATCCCTCATCGATACCTCGACTTTACCCGTTCTTGGTCTATCGAGATTGCGCCCATCGGTACCGTGTGCACCATCATCGCCACGGTCGACCGTATCGTCCAAAAGCAGCCGCGTCCGCGCATGCAGGTGACTGAGGTCTCACTCGTTGACGAGACGGGCGTGCTGCAGGTCGCCTTTTTCCGCCAGCCCTGGATTGCCCAGCAGCTTAAGCAGGGCGACCGCCTGGCCGTGATGGGCAAGGTCGAGTTTGCCTACGGCTTTAAGCAGATGGCCTCGCCGCACTTTGAAAAGCTCGAGGACGGGCGCGCCGCAGGCACCATTCTGCCGGTCCATTACGTGAGCGATGGCGTGAGCCAGGCGTGGATGCGCCGCATCGTAAGCGGCGCGCTCGAGGTCGTCGGCAATCCGTTCGATCCGATTCCCGCGCCGCTGCGCGCAAAGCGGAAGCTCATGAGCAATGCCCGCGCGTTGCGTTCGATCCACTTTCCATCGAGTATGGCAGAGCGCGATATCGCGCGCGCACGGCTTGCCTACGAGGAGTGCCTCTACCTGCAGCTGGCGCTGCGCCTGCGCAACGTCGGCGGCCTGGTCGATGTGGTTCCCTATGCCCACACCGCGGGCGAGCACCTGGCCGCGCTTAAGCAAGCCCTGCCGTTTTCGCTGAGCGACGAGCAGGAGACCGCGTTCCAAGATATCCTGCGCGATATGTGCGATGGTGGGCGCGTGATGAACCGCCTGCTGCTGGGCGATGTCGGTACCGGTAAGACCGCCGTTGCCGCCTGCGCTCTGGCTGTGGCTGCCGATAGCGGTACGCAGGCCTGCGTTATGGCGCCCACGGGCGTGTTGGCGCGCCAATATGCCGATAAGACCGGCCCCTTGCTCTCGCAGGCTGGCATGTCTTGGGCGCTCCTGACGGGGGCCACGCCGGCCTCAGAGCGCGAGCAGATCCATACGCAGCTGAAATCGGGCGAGCTCGACGTCCTCTTTGGAACCCACGCGGTCCTTTCGGATAACGTTGCGTTCAAGCATCTGTCGCTCGTGGTCATCGATGAACAGCACCGGTTTGGCGTCGGCCAACGCAACGCCCTGCGCGCGAAGGGACCGGGTGCCGATCTGCTCGTTATGACGGCGACGCCCATCCCGCGTACGCTGGCGCTTTCGGTCTACGGCGATCTGGACACGAGCATCATTCGCCATCGGCCCGTCCCTGGTGCTGGCGTGACGACACGCGTGCTCACCGAGTCGAGCCGTGACCTCGCCTATGGCGCCATCCGCGAGGCGCATGAAAAGGGTCAGCAGGCCTACGTGATTTGTCCGCTCGTGGAGCCGAGTGACTCGGCCGATGAGCTGGAAGACGTGCCCGGTATTGTCCGCGACGACGAGGGCCGCGTAACCGTCCCCGTGCCACTGCACGATACGGCAACCGAGCTCGACCGCCTGCGCCTGGCGTTGCCGGGTCTTGCCATCGAGCGCCTTCACGGCCGTATGCCAGCGGGGGAGAAGGATCGGGTCATCGATGCCTTCAAGTGTGGCGAGATTGACGTGCTCGTCTCGACTACGGTGGTCGAGGTGGGCGTCGACGTGCCCAACGCCACCGTCATGGTCATCGAGAACGGCGAGCGCTTTGGTTTGGCTGCCCTGCACCAGCTGCGCGGTCGCGTGGGCCGTGGCAGCGTGTCGGGCACGTGCCTGGTCATGACGCACTCCAAGGGCAACGGCGGCGCGTCGGCAGCACAAGATCGCCTGCAATCGCTCGAAAAAACTTCGGATGGTTTTACGCTTGCCCAGATGGACCTGCGTCTGCGCCACGAGGGCGAAATCCTGGGGTACCGCCAGCATGGCGGCGTGACCTTGCGCTTTGTGGACCTGGACGCCGATGAGGACCTTATCGAATGGGCCCATTTGGACGCGGTCGAGCTCTTGCGGTATGCTTGCAACCTTGACTCTGTGGCGACGCGTCCCTTGCGCGACGCGGTCGCCATGCGTTATCGACATATCTTTAAGGAGGTCAGCGGAGGATGAGAATCATCGGCGGCGAATGGCGCGGTCGTAAGATCGAGGAGCCCCGTGGTCGCGATGTCACCCGCCCCACGACTGATCGCGTGCGCGAGTCGTGCGCATCTATGGTCATGTCGGCATTCGACTTCGATCTGGACGAGGTTCGTGTGCTGGACGCCTTTGGCGGCTCCGGTGCCTTAGGGTTAGAGATGCTCTCTCGTGGGGCCCGCTCGCTCACGACGTTTGAGATCGATCGCAACGCCGCGCGGCTCATTACCAAGAATATCGAGTCGCTCTGCCGTGACCGTGCGCGTTGGCGCGTGGTCACGGGCGACATGCTGACGAGTGCCTCACGCGGTCGTGTACCGGGCGGCCCCTTTGATCTGGTCCTGCTCGACCCGCCCTATGCTTTTGGTGCCGAGCCGGTCGAGGAACTGCTGCAGAATCTGGCCCAGCAGGGTCTGCTTGCGTCTGGCGCTTACGCCCTGTTTGAGCATGCCGCCGCCGATGCGGGCGCGCATCCGGCAGACTTTGAGACTGTACGTGAGAAGCGCTACGGCATTACCTCGGTCGACCTGCTCCGTTGGGTCGGCGATAGCAAGGACGGCGGCACTGATGCTAACGAAAATGACGAGGCAGTATCCCCGGAGGACGCCCATGAGTGACACTATTAATCGCGTGATCGTCCCGGGCACCTTCGACCCCATCACGTTTGGCCATATCGATGTGATCCGCCGCGCCCGCCGCATCTTTCCCAGCGTGATCGTCGCTGTTGCCGAGTCGCAGGGTAAAAACGGTGTGGGCACCACGTTTATGCTCGATGAGCGCGTGGCGCTGGCCCGCGAGGCGCTCGGTGATATCGACGGCGTCGAGGTCCTGCCCTTTACCGGCCTCTTGGTCGACTTCGCTCGTGAGCAGGGGGCGGGGGCCGTGGTCAAGGGCCTGCGCGCCATGACCGACTTTGAGTATGAGCTGCAGCAGGCTGACCTTAACTATCGCCTGGATAGCGAGCTGGAGTCCATCTTTGTCATGAGTGCGCCGCAGTACGGCTATATCTCGAGCTCGGTCGTTCGCCAGATCGCCTCGCTCGGCAGTGACGTATCGACGTTTGTCCCGTCCAACGTGGTCGAAGCGCTCAAACATCGCTTTTCGTGACGTTTCTTATTGCCTGGTGGCATGTGGTAAACTAGCACGATGATATGTTACCTATGAAAGGAGACCGGATGCCGGGCGAGAATTTTCCTGGCGATAGGATCGTCAGCTTGGTCGATGAGCTCGAAGGGCTGATCGAGGAAGCCAAGCCGCCTTTCGGCAAGAACGCTCAGTTCAAGGTCATCGACGCCGACGTGTTCTTCAACATCCTCGACGAGATCCGCATGAGCTATCCCGAGGAGTGGCAGAAGTCCCGCCGTATCCTTAAGGAGCGCGAGGAGCTTATGGCTTCCGCCGCCGCTCAGGCCGATTCCATCATCGCCGACGCTCAGCAGCAGGCCCTCACCATTGCCGGTGAGCAGGAGATCGTCCGCCTTGCGCAGCAGCAGGCCGACGACATCCGCGATCGTGCCCAGCAGTACGAGCGCGAGACGCGTTATGCTGCCGAGGACTACGCAGAGCAGGTCTTTACGCACCTGGAGGAGAACCTCAAGAGCCTGACCGGCACCGTTACCCGTTGCCGTCAGCAGCTCAACGAGGGTGCCGCCCAACAGAATGGTCAGTGGTAATGGCTGAGTTCCCGAGCGTTACCGTCGATCTTTCCGAGCAGCTCGAGTTTCCTGGAGATTCGTATCCGCTGACCGGTAAGGTCGATGTCGCCACCTACACGGTGGGCGAGAAGGAGTACCAGCTTCAGGACGGCATCGACTACGACGTTGTCTTTACCAATGCCGGTACCGGTGTCTTGCTCACGGGTATGGTCCGCGCACACGCCACTGGCGAGTGCGACCGTTGCCTGGAGCCCGCTTCGTTTGATATCGCCGGCGAGATTGAGGAGTTCTACCTCTTTGAGGAGCCCGAGGATCCCGAGGCCTACGAGGACGGCTACGAGCTCCTGGGTGAGGACCGTATCGTTGATCTGGGTGAGCCTATCAATGACGCGGTCGTTATGGACACGCCGTTTGTGGTGCTCTGCAAGCCCGATTGCCGTGGTCTGTGCCCCACATGCGGTTGCAATCTCAACGTCGAGCAATGCGATTGCGCCGCCCAGGCAGAGGCAGAATGGGCCGCTGCCACGGAAAATCCATTTGCAGCATTGAAGAATCTCAAGCTTGATGAGTAAAACTGTGGTAGTATCGCTACTTGCGCGTAATCGCCACACTGGATAGTTCATAAGGAAGGTCACTATGCCCGTACCTAAACAAAAGCAGGGTCGTATCCGCACTCACACCCGTCGTTCCGCCAACATGAAGATCTCGGCTGCGGCTCAGTCCACGTGCCCCCGTTGCGGCGCTGTCAAGCTTCCGCACCACGTGTGCCCCAGCTGCGGTTTCTACAAGGACCGCGAGGTTATCGTTACCGAGTAACGGTATACTCTGGATGCGATGCCGTTCCAACTGGAACCACAATGGCCGGCTCAATGAGTCGGCCATTTTTGTATAAGGAGCAT
>CATYJA010000082.1:0-7160 GCA_958407545.1 uncultured Collinsella sp.
GCACCGCTCTCCTAAAGCGGGTGTCGACGGTTCGAATCCGCCCGGGGGCACCAGAGATTTGCCGAGCCCGGTACCACCACGGTGCCGGGCTCTTCTGGTTTAAAGAGATGCCGTAGTTTTCGCCGCTTCAGATAAAGAAAGTGCCCGTTTGCCGGGGGAGCAAACGGGCGCCATTGAGCGAATGTGTTTGCGGCATCAGCCGCTGTGGGCAACGTCTTGATGACTAGTTGGTCGTGCCGGAATCGTTGCCTGAATCAGTACCAGAGCCAGAAATCGAAACCGTCAGCGTGATCGTGCTGTCGGTGGACTGCTTGCCAGTGGGGGAGACGCCCGTCACGGTGGCGTTTTCGTTGCCACTCACGGGGTTGCCGTTCTGATCGCAGAATGCGATGTTGTAGAATCCGGCGTTGTTGAGCGCGGTGACGGCGGAGGAGATACTCTTGCCGTACAGGTTGCTCGGGACGTTTGCCTTGCCGGACTTCTTGGCGATGACGACGGTAATCGTGGCGCCGGGCTTCTGCTTACCGCTGGGGTTCCAGCTAATGACGGTGCCCTCGGCGACGGAATCGTTTTCCTGGTAGCTCACGTCGACGCCAAAGCCGGCCATGTCGAGGGCGTTGCGTGCCTGAGCCTCAGTCATGTCGGTCAGATCGGGGACGGAGGTGGTGTCGGGTCCGCTGGAGACTTTGTACGAGATGGTCGTGCCCTTTTCGACTTCCTTGCCGGCATTAGTGCCCTGATCAAAGACCTGGCCTTCTTCGGCCTCGTTGGCCTCCTCGGTTGCGTCGCCCTTGAGTCCCACACTTGCCAGCGCGGCCTCAGCCTGGTCCTTGGTCAGGCCGACGAGCTGCGGAACCTCAACCTTCTCGGAGGGTTTGGGGCCCTTGGAGATTACCAGGTTCACCTTGGTACCCTTAGGCTTCTTGGTGTTGCCGTTGGGGGTCTGCTCGGCAACCTTCCCCTCATCGACATCGTCGTTGTAGCTTTGGTCGACGGTTCCGACCTCAAGGCCTGCCTCCTTGATCTGTTCGATAGCGGTCTGCTGGTCCTTGTTAAGCACATCGGGCACCGTAACCTGCTCGCCCCCAAAGAGTCCGGTGGCGAAGGCCACCACAACGCCAACTACGGCGATTGCGGCGACTACGGCGGCGATAATCTTGTTCTTGTTGGACTTGGGCTGATCGACCTCGTAGGAGCCCGTGGAGCCCGAAACGGCGCTGTGGGCGTTGCTCTGGCCGCTCACGCCCGAGACGGGACGTACCATGGCGCGCGTGGAGTCAGACAGCTCGCGTGTCTTGGTTGCGCCCAGGTCACCGGCGGCGCCAATGATGCGCGTGGGCACGGAGACGTTGACAGCGCGGCCGGACAGGTAGTTGTTGAGCACCTGGCGCAGCTCGTCGGCCGTCTGGAAGCGGTTGGCCGGGTCCTTCTCCATGCACTTGAGGATGATGCGTTCCAGATCGGCATCGACACCGGAGTTGATTTGGCTCGGCGGAACCGGCAGTTCGTTTACCTGCTTGAGCGCAACCGAGATGGCGTCGTCGCCGTCAAAGGGGACGCGACCGGTGGCGCACTCGTACATCACGACGCCCAGGGAGTAGATATCCGAGGTGGGACCGAGGTCCTGACCGCGCGTTTGCTCGGGGCTTACGTAGTGGGCGGTGCCCAGTACATTGTTGTCCTGCGTGAGGTGGCTGTTCTTTGCGCGCGCGATGCCAAAGTCCATGACCTTGATGTTGCCGTCGGGCAGTACCATGATGTTTTGCGGCTTAATGTCGCGGTGGATGATCTCGTGCTTGTGAGCCACCGAAAGCGCGGAGCTGATCTGCGAGCCGATCTGCGCCACCTTCTTGGGATCGAGGGCGCCGTGGCTCTTGATGCCGCTCTTAAGGTCGGTACCGCGCAGGTACTCCATGACGATGTAATAGGTATCGCCGTCCTTGCCCCAATCGTAGACGCCCACGATATAGGGGGAGGAGAGACCGGCTGCTGCCTGGGCCTCCTGCTTAAAGCGTGCGGCGAAGGTTGCGTCGCCAGCATACTGCGGCAGCATGATCTTAACGGCTACCGTGCGGTCGAGGACCTGGTCCTGTGCACGGTAGACGGTCGCCATGCCGCCTGTTCCCACCTTATCCTTGAGGAGGTATCTTCCCCCGAGGACCCTCTGTTCCATTCCTGCTCCTAACATAACTATTCGCTCAACGATGTGTGTAGTACCTACGATGTGGCCGCTGGGGCCGTGTGGCGCGTTGCCGCTAACTCTTAGGCCGCGGCGCGCCTCGGGTGTCCGATTCGATCATGGGCATCACGCTCCCTGTGCGGCAAGCGCCGCAGTCAGGACGATACCGGCGATCTTGGCGGCCTTGACGTCATGCTTGTCGTAATCCTCCAAGGCCACCGAGATGGCGACCGTGGGTGAATCGTAAGGTGCAAAGCCAACGAACATCGAGTTGACGTTGGTGCCGCCGATCTCGGCCGAGCCGGTCTTGCCGGCGACCTTGACGCCGGGGATCTGGGCATCGGTGCCGGTGCCGGACTGGACGACGGCAAGCATGGCCTGCTTGACCTGGTCGGCCGTGGCGGAGCTGACGGCCTGCCCCAGCGAGCGGGACTGCGTGGTCTTGACCACGGTTCCGTCCGGGGCGAGTACCTGGGCTACAAAGTACGGGTCCATGACCACGCCACTGTTAGCGATGGCGGCGGCAATCACGGCGTTTTGCATGACGGTGGTCTGCGGGCCGGGCGTGTGGTCCATGCCAACAGGCTGGCCGGCGCCGGCCCAGGCGGTCTCCCACTCGGTCATGAGCGACGGGTCGGCCATGATGGAGGCCGCGGAGGTCAGGTCTTGGCCGAGCTTTTGGCCGTAGCCAAAGGCGTTGGCAAACTGTACGAGCGTGTTTGCGCCAACTTCGTTTGCCACCTGGCCAAAGACGACGTTGGAGGACACGGCAAAGGCCTGCTGCAGGCTGATGGTGCCGTAGCTCTCGTTGGCATAGTTGGTGACCGGTGCGTTGCCGATGTCCATGGAGCCGGGCGCCTGGTAGGTGCTGGTAAGGCTGGCGGTACCGGTCTCGAGTGCCGCGGAAAGCGTAACGACCTTAAACGTTGAGCCCGGCGTGTACAGCGCGTCCATGGCGCGATTGTACATGGAGCCGTCCTCGCCGCCGCCCGTCTGCAGCAGGGCATCGATGTTGGTGTTGTCGTAGGTGGGCGAGCTGGCACATGCGAGCACCGCGCCGGTACGCGGGTCGATGACCACTACAGCGCCCTTAAAGCCCTTGAGTGCCTGCTCGGCCGCCGTCTGGATACGCGAGTCGATGGTGAGCTTGGCGGTGTTGCCCGGCTGGGTCTGGCCCGCGAGCGACGCGATGGCGTTGTTCCAGCTGGAGTAGTCCTTAGAACCGGTGAGCGTGTCGTTCATGACGCTCTCGATGGCGGTGGTGCCATACTGCTGGCTCACGTAGCCAACCACGTGCGCTGCCAGGTTACCGTTGGGGTAGGAGCGTACGTAGGTGCCGTCCTCCTGCTGCAGCGACTCGGCCAGCGTCACGCCGTCGGACGTGATGATGGAGCCGCGCTGGATGTACTTGGAGCGGGCGATGGTGTGGTTGTTGGTCGGCATGTCCTGATAGTCCTTGGCCTTAATGACCTGGACATAGGTGAGGTTGCCGATAAGGATGGCGAACAGCGCCGTAAAGGCGAGCACCGCGCGGGTTAGACGGTTAGCGAGCGCAACGCGGCCGAGCACACCGGATTCAGGCGTGTCGAGCAGGCGACGGCGCATGCGCGAGCCGACGGAATGGCTGCCGCTGCCGTAGGAAGACGAGGTGGCAAAGCGCGTGCCCGTCGGGGCGGCGGCAGATGCGACCTGATCATCGGTGATGGCGGCCATGGTGCCGGTGCCGGTAAGCTCGGCCTCGCGTCCGGTCGCCTCGTCACCGGCGCGCAGCAGGAGCGCGACGATGATGAAGCTCGCCAGCAGCGAGGAGCCGCCCTGGCTCATAAAGGGTAGGGTGACGCCGGTCAGCGGGATCAGGCGGGTGACGCCGCCAACGATCAAGAAGGCCTGGAAGCTGATGGCGGCCGTAAGGCCCGTGGCGCTAAAGGCGGCGAGGTCGGATTTAGCGCGGGCAGCTGTGGTGAGGCCACGCACGGCAAAGAGCATAAACAGGATGAGCACGGCGCCGCCGCCCAAAAGACCCATCTCCTCGCCGATGGCCGAGAAGATAAAGTCGGACTCGACGACGGGGATGTTGTTGGCCATCCCGTTGCCGATGCCAACGCCGACCAGACCGCCGTCGGCAAGCGAGAAGAGCGACTGGACAATCTGGTAGCCCTGGCCCTGGGCGTCCTTAAACGGATCGACCCAAACCTGGAAACGCACCTGAACGTGCGACAGGAACTTGTAGGCGCCCACGGCTCCAACGGCTAAGAGCGCAAGGCCGATAACGACATACGAAAAGCGCCCCGTGGCAACGTAGAGCATCAGCAAGAAGATGGTGTAGAACAGCACAGCCGAACCCAGGTCGCGTTCGAAGACGACGACGAGCAGGCACACACCCCACACGGCAAACAGCGGCAGCAGCAGTCGCAGACGAGGGATCTTAAAGCCCAGGATCTTGCGGTTGGAGATGGAGAGCAGCTCGCGGTTCTCGGCTAGGTAGCCGGCCAGGAACAGGACGATAAAGACCTTGGCGAACTCGCCAGGCTGGATGGTAAAGCCCGCGATGCGAATCCACAGCTTGGAGCCCGAGATCGTGGTGCCGATAAAGATGGGCAGCATCAGCAGGATGATGCCGATAATGCCAAAGGTGAACTTGTAGCGCATGACCACGTCGAGGTTTTTGACCAGTGCAAGCGTTCCCACCATCAGGGCCACCGAGACAAACAGGATGATGAGCTGTGAGATGGCGAGAGCGGGGGCGAGACGCGTCACGAACGTGATGCCGATGCCCGAAAGTATAAATACGATGGGTAGGATGGCGGGGTCGGCGCCGGGCGCCAAGATGCGCACGGCGATATGTGCCGCGGCGAAGGCGGCAAAGAGGCCGATCGGCACGGCGAGCGTCTCAAAGGAGATGGCAGCGCCCGCGGTGAGGACGTACATCGCATACAGCAGGATGACGGGGAACGCCGAGGCGATGAGCAAGAGCAGCTCGGTGTTGCGGCGACTCATAAGCGGCACTCCCTTTCTAATTCTTATCGGAGGCTTCGGCCTCGGCGGACTGTTCGGCGGTTTTCTCGGAATCCGATTCGGAGGTCGAACTCTGGTCGGTGTTATTGCGAATTGTTTGCGCGTCAATCACCTGACGGGTCTGCTCCTCGTCGATCTGATGGCGGTACTTGGAGATAGTGTCCTGCGCATCGTCGATGCTCGTCTGCTGAATACCCGCCTTCAGGCGATTTTGCGTGTCTTCGGGCAGGTCGGACAGCTCGATGGTGGTCGTGCTCTCGAGCCAGTGCAGCTTAAGGCCGAGCGGCTTGCCGGGAATGCCCCGGTAGACCGCGACGGTGTCCTTGTAGGTGCCCAGGTAGTACGAGCTGGTGATACCCGTGTAGGCCCAGATGGCTGCCGCCAGCACAAAAGCGATGCCCAAGACGGCGGCAATGGTGATGTTGCGGCGGCGGACGCGCTTTGCCTCGCGCATGACGCCATCGTCGACCAGGTCAACGACGACCACGGTGACGTTGTCGTGCCCACCGGCGACCAGTGCCGCGTCAACAAGGTTGTCGACGCAAATCTGCGCGGTCGAGGACTGTGTGGCGATGTTTTCGATATCGCTATCGGGAATCATGCTCGAAAGGCCGTCCGAGCACAGGATCAGGCGGTCGCCTTCCTCGACATGCAGGGTAAAGTGGTCGGCATACATGGCGGGATCCGAGCCCAGGGCGCGGGTGATGACCGAGCGGTTGGGGTGGACGCGCGCCTCGTCTGCCGTAATCTCGCCGGCGTCCACGAGCTCCTCCACATAGGAGTGGTCTCGGGTCACGCGGATGAGCGTGCCCTCGTGGAGCAGATAGGCGCGCGAGTCGCCCACGTGGGCGATAGCGAGCATGTCGTTTTCGATATAGGCGCAGGTTGCCGTGCAGCCCATACCGGGCTTGCCAAGCCCGTTGAGCGCGGCTTCGATCACCGCGGCGTTTGCCGCTTCGACGGCTGCCGCCAGTCGTGCGGCGTCGGCTGCCTGCGGCGCTGTCTTGGCAATGGTTTCGACGGCGATGGAGGAGGCTACCTCGCCGGCGGCGTGGCCGCCCATGCCGTCGCATACGCAAAAGAGCGGCGATTGCACCAGATAGGAGTCTTCGTTATGCGGGCGCGCGCAGCCGACATCGGAGCGGGCGCCCCACATGAGCTGCGTGGTCGTGCCGGCGTCGTAGGTCGAGTCGGTCTCGATGCGCTCGTCGGTCAGCGGCTCAAAACTCATGGTCGAGCCGGGGTCCTTAAGTTTGGCCTCCACGGCGGCAACGTCAATCTCGGCCGTATCGCCGGGCGAGACGGTGTCGGCATCGTTGCTCGGGTCGTCAACGTTAGGCGTGGTGGGCTCTTCGGTTGTGCGGTAGACAGGCTCGTCGTCTTGCGGGGCGACGGCTGCGGGCTCGGGCGTCGCGAAGTGCGCGGGCGTGCCGTGGGGCTGGGAGACATCCTCCGTCGTTGCTGCGGGCACGTCTTCGGCCACAGACTGCATGGCCTCGGGTGCCGATGCGGCCGCGGGGGAGGGAGCCGCCGCGGACTCCGGTGCAGATGCGGGCTCGGGCGCTGCGGCGGGTACCGGCGCTACGGGAAACACCGGTGCCGCGGGCTCGGGAGCCGCAAACACCGCGGAGCTCTCGGTAATCGCCGTGGCGACGGGTTCGGCAAAGTGAGCCGGTGCGGGCGTGTCTTGCGGGACCGCGGGCTGCTCGGCAGCGGCGTGCACACCGATGGGGGCGGTGCCACCGTCAGCGTTGTCCTCGACATCCTCGTCGTCGGTCAATGTCGGATATTCTTGCGTCACATGCGAAAGAGGCAGGGAGAACACAGTGTCCTCGGGCTCCACGGGCGCAGGGCCCGCCGGGGCGGCATGAGCCGGCGCGGCTGCGGGGGCAGCCGACGTCTCGGGCATGTTTGCGGACTTGTTCTCCTCGTCGATCATCGACGGTTCACCTTCATGACCACGTCG
>CATYJA010000083.1:0-7157 GCA_958407545.1 uncultured Collinsella sp.
CGACCTTATGCCCCGCCCCTCGGGACGACGGAATAGAACAGGAGCACCCATGGCAGGCAAGCCGCAAACACTAGCTACGACCTCGGCTTTCGAGATCTTGGGCCCCGTCATGGTCGGCCCCAGCTCATCGCACACCGCCGGCGCCCTGCGCTGCGCCCAAGTTGCCGCCAGCCTGCTGGAAGGCCGCATCACCAAAGTCACCTTTGGCCTGTGGAACTCCTTCGCCCACACCTACCGCGGCCACGGCACCGACCGTGCGCTCGTCGCGGGCATCCTAGGCCTTGATACCGATGACGAGAACATCAAGCAGGCCTTCGACCTCGCACTCGAGCAGGGCCTCGAATATCACTTTGACATCAAGGGCGACGACGCCTCCATCCACCCCAACACCGTCGACATCGACATGGTCGACGACACGGGCGCCACGGCTCAGGTCCGCGGCGAGAGCCTGGGCGGCGGCAAGATGCGCATCAGCCGCATTAACGGCGTCGGCGTCGACATCTCGGGCATGTATTCCACGCTCTTCGTTGCGCACAAGGATGTCCCCGGTGTACTCGCCGCGCTTACCAACCTGCTCGCCTACGCCCACGTGAACATCGCCTTCTGCCGCACCTACCGCACCGAAGTGGGCGGCCAGGCCTACTCCGTCTTTGAGACCGACGGCGCGCCCGACGACACCGTCGTCCCCATGCTACGCAAGCTCGACAATGTCGATTACGCAACGTTTATCGAGCTCCCCGGTTCTGCCTCGTCGCTCTCCCCCGGCGTCTCGGCCAAGGAAATCTTCGACGACGGCGAGCAGCTGCTCGATGCGTGCGAGGAACTGGGGCTCAGCATCGGCGCCGTCATGGCCGTTCGCGAGGCGCGTTTGACCGGCGAGGCCCACGCCGTCGCCGCCATGCGCCGCGTGCTCGACGTCATGCGCGAGGAGACCACGGCCCCCCTCGCCAATCCGCAGCGCTCGCTCGGTGGGCTGATCGGCGGCGAGGCCAAACTCGTCGATGCCACCGGCCGCAACGATTTGAGTGCAAGCCTGATGGGCCCCGTTCAGACCGATGCCGTGGCCCGCGCAATGGCCGTGCTCGAACGCTCCGCCACCATGGGCGTGATCGTCGCCGCCCCCACGGCAGGCTCAGCGGGTGTTGTGCCCGGCTGCGTGCTTGCGCTCGCCGATCGCCTGCAGCTCGACGACGAGCAGGTCATGGATGCGCTCTACTGCGCAGCCGCCATCGGCCTCAACCTCACCACGAGCGCCTGCGTTGCCGGCGCCGAGGGCGGCTGCCAGGCCGAGGTGGGAAGCGCCGCCGCCATGGCAGCCGCCGCGCTGGTGCAGATGCTCGGCGGCACGCCCGAGCAGGCGCTCGACGCCAGCTCCATCTCGCTGAGTAACCTGCTGGGCCTCGTTTGTGACCCCGTCGGTGGCCTCGTGGAGGTGCCCTGCCAAAACCGCAACGCCATCGGCGTGGCAGCGGCCTTTAGCTCGGCACAACTCGCCCTCGCAGGCATTAAGAGCCTGGTGCCGTTTGACCAGATGGCACATGTCATGCTCTCGGTGGGTCACGCGTTGCCGGCCACGCTGCGCGAGACGGCAAAGGGCGGCATCGCGCAGGCTCCGGCCGCACTTTCGGCCTGTGCAAAATGCGGTGTGTGCGGATAGCGACAAAGAACGACTCAAAGGTGGGACAAATGTCCCACCTCTTTTGAATGCCACCGTTTCCGTACCACAAACAGCAGGGCAATCGCTATAATGCAAGCCCAGTAAAAACACGATGAACCGCAAGGCGAAAATCGAAGGATATGCATACGATGTCGCAAAACGATCGAACTCAACTGATTCCCGATCCGCAGCAGCCGAGCAGGCACACCGGCGGCGTTCAGTCGCCGCGTCCTATCGCGCCGAGCCACGGTCAGCAGCGTAGTGCAGCAAACGCTTCCCAACGCCCGAACCAACAGCGACAGCAGCGTCAACAACGTCAGCAGCGCCAGGCAAACGGCAATGCGCCCAAGCAGCCCCACACGCACGCTCGAGGCGATCGTGGCCCCGCACGCAAACCCGCCGAGAACAATAAGTCAGGCAAAAAGACGACGCTCTTTGTCGTCCTGGGTCTAATCGTCATTGTCTATATCGTAGGCGTCGTAGCATTTTCGCAGGTAGCCTACCCCAACACCACCATCGCCGGCGTCGACGTCTCGTTCTCCAACGCTTCGTCTGCCGCCACCAAGGTCAATTCGGCATGGAAGCACTATAAGCTCGCCGTGACAGGCGATGACTTTAGCTGGACCTATCAGCCCGAGTCCGATGAACCCATCGTCGATGGCGAAGCTGCCGCAAAAGAGATCATCAACCACAACGAAGCCTTTATTTGGCCGGTCCGCCTTGTGGAATCCTTAAGCGGCAAGACCAAAACAACCGCTACCTCCAACGAAGTCGATCTTGATCAAGACGTCGACCTGTCCATGCTCTCCGACACCTTTGACCAAAAGAAGTTTGAGAAGGATCTGGGCGCCGCCATCAACGAGTTTAACGAGGGCCGTTCGGGCACGTTCGAGGCCAATAGCTCCTATGACGAGCAGGCCGGCAAGTTTACCGTCGAGAAGGCGCGCTCCAACGAAAAACTCAACCGCGAGCATGTCATTAAGTATGCCGAGCTCGAGCTTGCCTCGCTGGCCGAGTCCGTAGATCTTTCCAAGCTCGGCAACGATGCCTATGAGCCGCTCAATGGAACGCTGACCGATGATCAGATTCAGGCCGCATGCGATGCCGCCAACAACTTCCTGGGCGTCAACGTGACCCTCAAGCTCAACGGCGAGGATGCCGGCAAGGTTGATGGCAGCTCCGTATTGCAGTGGATCAGCTTTGCCGATCCCGCCAACCCAACGCTCGATACGTCGCAGATCAGCAACTGGGCAGCCGAACTCGCCAACGGCTTTAATACCGTGGGCTCCACTCGCTGGTGGACGCGCGCCGATGGCAAGCAGTGCGCCGTCGAAGGCGGCGACTTTGGTTGGTCCATCGACAGCAGCTCGCTCGCCAAGCAGGTCGAGGACGCCATTAACAACAAGCAGACCGGCGAGATCGAGATCAAGTACTCCCAGAAGGCCGACACCTTTACCGCAAAGGGAGAGCCCGACTGGAAGGCGTATATCGACGTCGACCTGTCCGAGCAGCACGCGCGCTACTATGACGAGAGCGGAAATATCGTTTGGGAGGCCAACTTTATCTCGGGCAAGCCGGGCGAGGACGCCACGCCCGAGGGCGTCTGGCAGATCAACAGCAACGACGGCGGCAGCACCCTGATCGGAGCCAAGGACCCCGAGACCGGCAAGCCCAAATACGAGAGTCCGGTGAGCTACTGGATGCCGTTTGAGGGCAACATGATCGGCTTCCACGACGCTACATGGCAAAACGACAAGAGCTTCGATAACGCCGAGTCGTACAAATGGTGCGGCAGCCACGGCTGCATCAACCTGCGCCTGGCAGACGCCAAGGCACTTCACGACTGCATCAAAGTCGGCCTATGCGTGGTTGTCCACTCATAGGAAAACACGCCTTCACACAACGGGGAACTGACGCTCCAATCTAACAGTTCCGAAAGAATCCGCCATATGCGCCCGCCTCACGCGACGGGCGCATATACTTATTGAGGAACTTTCTATAAAGGAGACGCCATGTCGAATGTCCCCACCATCACCTCGGGATCAAATGATACCGAGCGAGCGCCCGAGGGTGCCACCGAAACGATTCCCCTCATAACAGACGTGCACGCCACACAGCAAAATGGCAGCACAAGCGATACAACCGAGATTTCCGATGAAGAGGCATATGCCAAGCTCAAGGCAAAACGTGCCGAACGTCGACGCAAAAAGCTCATCCGACGCGGCATTGCGGCCGGCGTCGTGGCCGCCATTGCGCTCATTGCCATTGTCGCAACCCTGGTTATCAATGCGCAGCCACAGGGCGCTAGCGGGCCTGTGACCGACATGGTGACCGAGGGCGCGTTTACCACAACGGTCGAGGCGAAAGGCCAGCTCAAACCCATTTCGTCCTCAGTGGTCTCCCCTTCTGTCGACGGCACGGTCGATTCGATCAACGTGCAGGCAGGCCAATCCATCAACGAGGGCGACGTGCTTATGACCATTAAAAACGACGAGCTCGATCGCAACGTTGCCGAGGCGCAGCGTGCGGTGGCGGCGGCACAGGAAGACCTCGCAAACGCGCAGAAAGCTGCAGCCGTCGCGCAGTCCACCCCGACGACGGACGTCGATGGAGCTTCCGCAGCGGCTGGCGTCTCCGACGCATCAGCGGACACGAACGCCGTATCGGCCGCGCAGCGCAGCCTCGCATCAGCCCAGGCAAACCTCGACCAGGCGAACGCCAAGGCCTCCAGTCGCACGGTCACGGCCCCGAGCTCGGGTAGCATCGTGGAGCTCAATGCCAAAGTGGGCGCCACGGTTACAGGCGGCATGATCATGGGCGAAAGCGATACGAGCGGCGGCAAGCAGTGCATGCAGATCGCCGACCTGTCCAAGATGAAGGTGACCGTGCAGGTGGGCGAAAAGGACATCGCCAAGATCGCCGTTGGGCAGAGCGCCAACGTCACGTATCCCGCGTTTCCCGATATCGTGAGCCAGGGCACCGTCACGGCTATCGCGTCGGTGGCAAACTCCGACGCCGCCAACAGTGGCGGCGGCAGCGTAACCTTTAACGTCGATATTCTCATTGAGGCGCCCGACGCGCGCCTGAAGCCGGGCATGACGGCCGAGGTATCGGTGGTGACCGAGCAGCTCGACGACGTGGTGATGGTGCCGACGATGGCGCTCATGACCGAAGACGGCGAACACTATTACGTCAACGTGGCGACTGATGACGAGGGCAAGCAAACCCGTCGCATGAAGGTGACCGTCGTGACGCAAAACGACAACGAAGCCGTAGTCGGCAAGACACAGGTCAAGCGCGACGACCAGGGCAACGAGATCAACCCCAACGTGCCGGTTACCAAGCTGCGCGATGGCGACACCCTCGTCATGAACACCGGAGCGGACGCAACGGCTGACGGCGGCTACGGCGCGGATTCGGGCAGTATGTCTGCCGACGAGGGCATGTAATGCGTCCCGTTATCGACATCCGCAACGTGCACCGCATCTTTGAGAGCGAGGCGGGGTGCGCCCACATCCTGCACAACGTGAGCCTGGCGGTAAATCCCGGCGAATTCGTCGCTATCACTGGCCCCTCGGGCTCGGGCAAATCAACGCTCATGAACATCCTGGGCTGCCTGGACAAACCGACGGCGGGCGACTATTACCTGCAAGGGATCAACGTGGCCGAGCTCGATGATGAGGAGCTTACCGAAGTCCGCGCCCTGAGCATTGGCTTTGTCTTTCAGAGCTTCAACCTGCTGCCGCGCCTGTCGGTTATCGAAAACGTGATGCTGCCGCTGGCCTACACCAATGTGCCCCGTAGCCAGCGCGAAATGCGCGCCGTGCACGCGCTGCAGGCCGTCACGCTGCCCGTCGACCACTGGGACCACCGCATATCCGAGCTCTCGGGCGGCCAGATGCAGCGCGTCGCAATCGCGCGCGCCCTCGTCAATGACCCGCCCATCATTCTGGCCGATGAGCCGACGGGAAACCTGGACTCCGCTACCGGAGCGCTTGTGATGGAGACCTTCCATAAGCTCCAGAAGCGCGGCAAAACCATCGTGCTTATCACACACGACCCCGGCATCGCCGCCGAGGCCGACCGTGCCGTGACCATCCGCGACGGTCACATTCACGACGGCGCGTATATTCCACATGCACCGCGAACCCTGCGCAGCGCCGTAGATAGCCTGCCCATGATTTCCGCCTCCGCCAACCCGCCGAAAGGAGTGGTGGCATGAGCGCCCGCGATCTCATCCAGGATGCCCTTCACTCGCTCGAAGCCAACAAGGGGCGCAGCCTGCTCACCATCCTGGGCATTGTCATCGGCATCGCCTCGGTAATCGCCATGACTTCGCTCATCGGCGGCATCCAAAACAGCCTGGTCAACAGTCTGGGCCTCAATGCAGCACGCATGGTGCAAATCTATTCGTCGCAAGAACTCACCGAGTCGGACATCGAGAAGCTTCAAAAACTGGTGCCGCAGATAGAGCAGATCGGCATTGTCGACAGCGCGTATACCGAGTACAAGACCGGCGATAAAAGCTATACCGTCATGGCACAAGGTGTCGACAGCGAAATGCTCGACGCTGTGGGGGCCAGCAAGCTCGTTGCGGGGCGAACCTATTCCCAGGCCGAGTCTCAATCAGGCTCGCGCGTGGCGCTCATCAGCCGCAACGGCGCAGATCAGCTTTACGGCAACGAACAGGACGCGGTGGGCAAGACTATTAAGGTGTCCAACGGCGAGGTGCAGATTGTAGGCATGATTGATGGCGGCAGCGACTCCATGGGCTCGCTCACGCTGTATATGCCACGCGAAACCATCTCCGGGCTGTTTGGCGACGAGAATCCTTCATTCCCCAGCGTGACGGCACTTGCCGCCGAGGGCACGGACATGGATGAGCTTTGTAAGACCATCGAATCCAAGGTGCGCGCGATGAAGGGCATCGAGGAGGAGGATGAGTACGACAGTGTATCGGCGACATCCATGAAAAGCGCCATCGATGCACTCAACTCCTTTATGGGCGCGTTCTCGCTCATCATGGGCGCTGTCGCCAGCATCTCGCTGCTTGTCGGCGGTATCGGCATTATGAATATGATGCTCACCAACGTGACTGAGCGCATCCGCGAGATCGGTATTCGCCGTGCCCTGGGCGCCAGTCGTCGCGATATCACCGCGCAGTTTTTGGCCGAGTCCTCGGCGCTGTGCGTCACCGGCGGACTGTTGGGTGTCCTGATTGGCTATCTGCTGGCATGGGGCCTCGCGATGTTTGCCTCCGAATCCGGGATTCTTGGCGAGCTCGGTGCCAGCGGGCAAATCACACCGAGCTTTTCAATCGCCACGGTATTGCTGGCCTTCGCCGTCTCCGTCGGCATCGGCGTAATCTTTGGCTTCTACCCCGCTCGACGCGCGGCAAAGCTCGACCCGGTGGAGTGTCTACGCTACCAGTAAGCCACCACCAACAAGTTGCGGTGAATTAGGGACTGAATGTGCTATCTAGCTTCAAAAACAGACACTA
>CATYJA010000084.1:0-7107 GCA_958407545.1 uncultured Collinsella sp.
TCATCTGGATGATCGGCGGCAGCTTTATCCTCGACAACTGCTTTGGCATTAACGCAAACGCCCTCGTCGCCGCTCTTGGCGTCGGCGGCATCGCCATCTCGCTCGGCTTTCAGGACACGCTGTCAAACCTTATCGGTGGCATGCAGGTGACCTTTATGGGCATCATCAAGCCCGGCGACAATATCGAGGTCGGCGGCGTGTCGGGCGTGGTCCAAGACATCACCTGGCGTCATACGACCATCGAGGACGCCTGTGGGCAAACCATCATCGTCCCCAACTCAAATATCTCCAAGAACACGCTCGTGCACCTCATGCCCTTTGGGCGCGTAGCCGTCCCCGTCGCGGTCAAGGACACGTCCAAGTGGGCCTCGCTCGACGCACTGGCAGACGAGCTGACCAGCGCCACCAAGACCGCCGTGCTTCCCATCTCGAGTTTTGACAAGGAGCCGTATGTGCTCTTTAGCGAGATCGGCGACTTTGGCATCAAGGGCAAGATCATCTTTATCGTCAGTGACGACAGCACCACCTTTACGGCAGCCGACGCCTGCATCCGCGCCATCGCCCCCATCATCGCCTAAAACCACCACAAAGGGGACAGGCACCTTTGTGGTGGTTTCGCATCGTGGTACCATGGTTCATATCGTTGTTTAAACGACTAAGGGAGTAGACACCATGGAAGAGGCCTATCGTCAAGCACGCAAGCGCGGCGAGCAGGGACGCCGTCGCGCCATCAGCCAAAGCGAGCACCCGTACCTTACGGACCTCGACGGCCTCGTTGCCCAGCTCCCCTTAGGTCAGCGAGAGAGCGTCGGTCTGAGGGACATTCCGCTCGAAATGGTCGTCGGCACGGTTACCAAGGGCCGTCAGTCAGCCTTTTCGTGCAACTTTATGCCCCTGTTGCCGTTTAGCACTGAGTTCGCCCGCAAGTGGTCCAACCTCTACGACATCCAGGTGACCGAGGGCTATCGCGACCCCATCATCGTTACCGAGTTCATGCATCGGTTTTACGTCCAAGAGGGCAACAAGCGCGTCAGCGTCCTTAAATTCCTGGACGCCCCGACGGTTTCGGCCAAGGTCACCCGTCTCTACCCCGGAAAATGGGATTCCGTCGAAAGCCGCCTCTATGGCGAGTTCTGCGCGTTTTGGCGCGTCTGCCCCCTATACGAGATCGAGTTCTCGCGTGAGGGAAGCTACGAAACGCTCGCCAAGATGCTCGATCAGAACCTTGTCGAAAAGTGGCCGCAGAAAAAGGTCGACTACCTGCGCCACACCTTCCTGCTCTTTAAGCGCGCCTACCTTCGCGCAGGCGGCGACCACCTGGACATTACGCCTGCCGACGCCATGCTCGTGTACCTCAATGTGTACAACCAGGACCGCCTGCTGGATACGCCGACGGATATCGTCGTAAACCGCCTGTGCAAGATTTGGCGCGAGCTGGTCATTGCCGGCAAAAATGACGAGGACAAGGTCGATCTTGTCGAAGCACCGAGCGTCGACGGGGAAGAAACGCCCGCCAAGTCCACCGCTGGCGTGCTCAACTTCTTTATGGGCAAGACCGTCTACTCGACGGCCAACCCCCTGCGCATCGCCTTTATCCATGAGTTCCCCTGTGCGACGTCGAGCTGGGACAGCCTGCACGACCAAGGGCGTCAGTATCTCGATGAGCACTTTGGCGGTATCGTGCGCACCGAGGCGTTCGAGGACTGTCACGATCCGGATGTGTTCTACGCCGCCGTGGAAACGGCTGTCAAACATGGAGCAAACGTCATCTTCTCGACCTCGCACCGCCTGATGGAATACACGCTCAGGGCTGCCGTTGAATATCCCCGGGTTCGGTTCCTCAACTGCTCTATCGGCCTTCCCCATCAAAGCGTCCGTTCGTACTTTGGCAAGATGTACGAGGCCAAGTTTCTGCTGGGCGCCCTTGCGGCCAGCATGGCGGACAACCACCGCATCGGTTACCACGCGTCGGTCTTCGCCTCGGCCGCACTCAGCGAGATCAACGCCTTTGCGATTGGCGCCTCGCTGCTCGACCCGCGCGCGCAGGTCATCCTCACCTGGGGCGATGTTCCCGCCGGTGGTCTTGCCGAAGCCATGTGCCGCGAAGGCGTAAGCGTCATGACCGGCGCTGACATATCAAAGTCGCTCGAAGACCCAACGGCCTACGGGCTTCACCGCTTGGTCGACGGCAAAGTCACCGGCATCGCCATGCCCGTATGGAACTGGGGCCGTTACTACGAGCTCATCGTTCGCAGCCTTCTTCACGGCACGTGGGACGAGACCAGCGACGACAACCAAGTGCGCGCTGTCAACTACTGGTATGGCATGAGCTCCGGCGTTATCGACATCCGTTACGCTCCGGGCCTACCCTACCAAACGCGCAAACTCGTGCAGTTGCTCCGCAACGGCATTGTTGAGGGATCCATCAACCCCTTTGGCGGCGAGCTCCACAGCCAGAACGGCGTGGTACAGATCGAAGGCTTCCCTCCGCTGCCGAGCACGCAGATTGTCGAGATGAATTGGCTGGCGGACAACGTGGTAGGCACCATTCCGCAGCTCGACGATGAGCCGAAAGTCCCTGCCCTATGAAAATCCTTGCCATAGCCGATACCGAAGAACGATGCCTTTGGGAGTGCTTTCGCAAGGAACGCTTTGAGGGAGTCGACCTGATTTTGTCCGCCGGCGATCTGGACCCGGACTATCTTGAGTTTTTGGTTACGGTCATCAACAAACCGCTCATCTACGTGCGCGGCAATCACGATGACCGCTACGCACGTCATGCACCGGGTGGATGTATCTGCGTAGAGGACAGCGTGTACACGTACCGAGGGATTCGCATTGCGGGCCTTGGCGGGTCCATGCGTTATCGCGACGGCGCCAACATGTACACCGAACGCGAGATGTCCAAGCGTATGCGTAAGCTGTCGCGTAAGGTTAGGATGGTCGGCGGGTGCGACATTCTGCTTACCCATGCGCCCGCCGCAGGTATGGGTGATCTGGACGATCTACCGCATCGAGGGTTTGAGTGCTTTAACACGGCGCTTGAGTCCTGGGGAGCCGACTACATGGTGCATGGGCATGTACACCAAAGCTACGGTTACGATTTTCAGCGCGAGCGGCAGCATGTGTGTGGAACGACGATCATCAACGCCTGCGGCTATACGCAGTTTGAGCTCGACCAGACGCGCTACCCCATCCGTGGCTGGCAGGCAGCCTGGCTCAACTCGCAAACCATGCGCCGCGAGCTCAAACGCCACGATGCTATCGAGTCCTCAACAGCCAGAACACCCTGGTAACCACCTCAAAGGGAACGCTGACCCCTTTGAGGTGGTTTTGGCACGCGATAGCAAGAAACCCGGTCCCACACGAGGCGGAACCGGGTTTCTTTAGCAATGCTTGCTTTGCTCAGGCAGTAACTAGCAGTTACTCAGCCAGGAAGTCACGCTGGACAGCGGGATCGACCTTGACGCCAGGGCCCATGGTGGAAGACACGGAGATGGACTTGACGTACTTGCCCTTAGCAGAAGAGGGCTTGACGCGCAGGATCTCGGTGTACAGGGCAGCGTAGTTCTCGACGAGCTGCTGCTCGGAGAAGGACTTCTTGCCCAGGGGCACGTGGCAGATGCCGTAGCGGTCGGCACGATACTCAACGCGGCCGGCCTTGAGCTCGGAGACCATCTTGGCGACGTCCATGGTCACGGTGCCGAGCTTGGGGTTCGGCATGAGGCCACGGGGACCAAGGATCTTACCGATGCGGCCAACCTTGGCCATCATGTTCGGCGTAGCGATAGCGGCGTCGAAGTTGATCTCGCCCTTCTGAATCTGGGCGACGAGCTCGTCGGAACCGATGATGTCGGCGCCGGCAGCCTCGGCCTCGCGGGCCTTCTCGCCCTCGGCGAAGACGGCAACACGAACGGTCTTGCCGGTGCCGTGGGGCAGGGAGATGGAACCACGGATGTTCTGGTCAGCCTTACGAGTATCGATGCCCAGACGGAAGTGGGCCTCGACGGTCTCGTCGAACTTGGCGGTGTCGAGCTCCTTGATGAGCTTGGCAGCCTGAAGGGGGGTGTAGAGCGTGGCGCGGTCGATCTTCTCGGCAGCGGCGTTATAGCTCTTACCATGCTTAGCCATGTGCATTACCTCCTGTGGTTAAACGGGCGTGAGCCCTCCCACATCGTATCGTGTGCCCTATTGCACACATTTAACGGGCGCCCTGGTCGGAGCACCCGTCGTTACCATAAGAAATCGCTACTCAGCGATGGTGACGCCCATGGAACGGGCGGTACCGGCGATGATCTTCTTGGCGGCGTCAATGTCGTTGGCATTGAGGTCCGGCATCTTGATCTCGGCGATCTTGGTGAGCTGCTCCTGGGAGAGCTGACCAACCTTGTCGGCCTGGGGCTTAGCGGAACCAGACTTGAGGTTCAGCTCCTTCTTGATGAGGTGAGCCGCCGGCGGGGTCTTGGTGATGAAGGAGAAGGACTTATCCTCGTAGACAGAGATCTCAACGGGGATGATGTCGCCCTTCTTGTCCTGCGTCTCGGCGTTAAAGGCCTGGCAGAACTGCATGATGTTCACGCCAGCAGCGCCCAGGGCGGGGCCGACGGGAGGAGCGGGGTTAGCTGCACCAGCAGGAATCTGGAGCTTAATGACGTTGGCAACCTTCTTCTCAGCCATGGTCATTCCTTTCGAATCACGAGTGTGAAGTACTTGCTATATCGTAAGCACGCACGTGTTAGAAGCACTCCTGAGATGAGCAGTCACAGAAGAAGCACGCTCGCGCGAACGGACGAAAACTTAAGCGATGACAGCGACCTGGTTAAAGTCGAGCTCGACCGGCGTCTCGCGGCCAAAGATCATCAGCGTGACCTTGAGCTTGCCAGCCTCGGTGTTAACCTCGGAGACCTTGCCATCAAAGTCGGTAAGCGGGCCATCGGTGACGCGGACGGACGTACCGACCTCAATATCAACCGAGGTGCGCTTGGGCGAATCGCCCTTACCGGGACGACGAGTCATCTTGTTGTACTCGTCGCGGGAAAGCGGAGCGGGCTTGCCGTTGCCGCCTAGGAAACCGGTGACGCCAGGCGTGTTACGAACACACGTCCAAGCATCGTCATCCATCTCCATGCGGACCAGGACATAACCCGGGAAAATCTTGGAATCCTTGGTCTCACGCTTGCCACCCTCTTTAATCTCGGTGACGCGCTCCATAGGAATCTCGATATCAAAGATACGGTCCTGCATGCCCATAGTCTCGATGCGATGCTCGAGATCGGACTTAACGCGGTTCTCGTATCCAGAGTAAGTGTGAACGACGTACCAACGCTTAGACATGGTTTAGCCCCTCAATCCAGAGAACAGAGCAAGAGCCTCGCCAAAGCCAGCATCGAGCAGAGCGATGACGACGCCGACGACGATCAGAGAAGCGCAAACGACAACCGAGTAGTTCACGAGCTCCTTCTTATCGGGCCACGTGACACGCTTCATCTCGGACTTGACCGAAGCGAAATACTTCTTGGTGCGGGCGAAGAAACCAGGCTTCTCGTTCTTCTTGGACTTCGCAGCCTTCTCGTTCTTCTTGGCAACGGCCTTCTTGGCCTCAACCTTGGAGTTGGCGGCAGCTTTGTTGGCAGGTGCCGGCTGCTGAGCCTTCTTCTTGTTCTTCTTGTTGGCCATTTGGGTTACCTCCGCGCAATGCGCTTATACATGAGTAAACCGTAAGCCCCCAAGTGGGAGCTTACGGAATAATGACTGGCACGCCAGGAAGGACTCGAACCCTCAACACTCGGTTTTGGAGACCGATGCTCTACCAATTGAACTACTGGCGTATGTGACTAGAGACTAGCGAGTCTCTTTGTGCAGCGTGTGGTGACGGCACCAGGGGCAATACTTCTTGATCTCCATACGATCAGGCATGGTCGACTTGTTCTTGGTGGTCGTATAGTTGCGGCGCTTGCACTCAGTGCACGCAAGAGTAACTAGAGTACGCATGTATCCTGAACCTTTCATTTCCGCCCCGTACGGGCACGAGTTGTTACTTTATCAGCTCCACGTAAGTGCTGTCAATGAAAACCTCGAGTCAATTGGTTCTCGGTGGATCCATTCATATTTGGAACACATCAATGAAGCCATCGAGAGCTAATCGACGGTGCATCCAGGACCATTATCGATCCTCTCGACACCAGCAACGGCTCAATATCCATTGCAGAAAAGAACCCGGCACCCATATAAGTGCCGGGTTCTCTAAGTCAGCTATATCAAAGAGCTAATTTACTCAATGATCGTGGAGACGATGCCCGAACCGACGGTGTGGCCACCCTCGCGGATAGCGAAGCGCAGGCCCTCCTCCATGGCGATCGGGTGGATGAGGTCGCCCTCGATGGTGATGTGGTCACCAGGCATAGCCATCTCGGTGCCCTCGGGGAGCTTGACCGTACCGGTAACGTCGGTGGTACGGAAGTAGAACTGAGGACGATAACCATCGAAGAACGGGGTGTGACGGCCGCCCTCCTCCTTGGTCAGAACGTAGATCTCGCCGGTGAACTTGGTGTGCGGGGTAACCGAACCGGGCTTGCAGAGAACCTGCCCGCGCTCGATGTCCTCGCGCTTGATGCCGCGGAGCAGCAGACCGACGTTGTCGCCAGCCTCGCAGAAGTCCATGGACTTACGGAACATCTCGATACCGGTAACGACGGTGTTCTGGGTATCCTTGATGCCGACGATCTCGACGGGCTCGTTGAGCTTGAGCTCACCGCGCTCGACACGGCCGGTAGCAACGGTACCACGGCCGGAGATGGTCATAACGTCCTCAACGGCCATCAGGAACGGGAGGTCGTTGTTACGAGCAGGCGTCGGGATGTACTCGTCGACGGCCTTCATGAGCTCGCGGATAGCGTCCATCCACTTGGCGTCGCCCTCGAGAGCGCCCAGAGCGGAACCACGGATGACGGGGATGTCGTCGCCGGGGAAATCGTACTCGGAGAGGAGCTCACGGGTCTCCATCTCGACGAGGTCGATGAGCTCGTCATCGTCGACCATGTCGCACTTGTTCAGGAAGACGACGATGTAGGGAACGCCGACCTGACGGGCGAGCAGGATGTGCTCGCG
>CATYJA010000085.1:0-7100 GCA_958407545.1 uncultured Collinsella sp.
AAAATAAATGCAACTATAATGGCAACAGTACTCATATTTGCCCTTTTTTGACCACGACCCTCCAGAATAGCCGCTGAGGACGACACTAAATGACAAAATCCGGCACTTGGACGTTCTTATATGATTAGCCATTGAAGGACACCTAACGACTACTCCCATTCGCGACACACTGTGTCGCGAATTAAGCTGGTCCCATTATCGAAGACCAGTGAGAGCTCCTGCCCAGAATCTCGATAGCTTAATAAAGCGCTCCCCTCCGGAAGTTCAATGAGCATCCAAATTCCAGGCTGAAAAGCAAAGGAGTATCGAAGCCGTCAATGCTCATTTTCTATCGAACACGCGGGTCAAAACAAGCTAATTAGCCTGATAAACTGTTTGTTTTTTTGTCTACAAGAGTGTATACAAAAAGATTATCCGTTGACCTGTGCTCGACATTATGTCGATCGATAGGAGACGCTATGGACGCTAAGCAGCTCGAAAAAATGATGGGGTTTGCCCCCGGAGAGTTGGAGAAAGCCGCAGAGGCATACGAAAAAGATGAATGGCCGAAGGGTCGCACCATCAAGCTGGGAAGGCCGTCGATCTCCGATGAGGCAAGCGTTGTTTTATCGGCACGTGTGGGCGAATCGGTCCTTGAAGCCTTTGACGCAAAAGCAAAGCGCCATGGGCAAACACGCACGGAGCGACTCAGGGAGCTCATCACGCTCGATGCAATGATTGCCTAAACTCAACTCCCCCGCCGACCCAAACATATACGCCAGCATCCAAAGTCGACATCTTTCGACATCTTTGGATGCTGGTGTACAGTTTTTGCGGGTAGTCATCGGGGACGTTCTTAAATGACTAGTCGCTAAAGAACGTCCCCGATGTCTAACTAGCCGCGGAAGCGAGCTATGGGTGCGAGTGGCTGCTCGCGAAAGACGCGCTCGACGGCGGCGCGATATTCGTCGACCTTTTTAGTCTTGCGTACGAGCTTGTGAACAGTAGCGGGGTCGGCGAAAGCGCACTTGGCGTAGAACCACCACTCCTTCATACGAAAGACCGCGTTACCGCCAATCTCTTCTGCATAGGCCGCAAACAGCGTGTCGTGGAAGCGCTGCAGCTCAGCAGCCGTGGCAGCAGGGCCGCCCTTGACCATGCGAGCCAGCGCGGGGTTCGCGAGGAGGCCGCGCCCCAGCATTACATGGCGTGTGCCGGGATAGGCCTCCACCAGCGCATCCATATCCTCAAGATCAAAAATGTCACCGTTATAGGCGACCGGAAACGGCGCACGCTCCAGCGTTTCGCCATAGAACTCCTTGCGCGGCGAGCCCGTATAGCGGTCCTTTTGCACGCGCGGGTGCACAATCAGCTCTGCCAGCGGCATGCGGCAATACAGATCGAGCACGCGCTCGTATTCGTCGTCGCTCTCCAGCCCCAGCCTGGTCTTGACCGATACCGGCAACGGTGACCGCTCGCACACGTCACTCAAGAACACCTCGAGCTCATCGAGTTTGCGCAGAAAACCCGAGCCCTTGCCCTTGGCGACAACCGTCCCCGAGGGGCAGCCCAGGTTGAGATTGACTTCGCGGTAGCCCATGTCGGCGAGCACTTGCGCCGCCCACACAAACTCGTCCGCGTTCTTGGACATCAGCTGAGGCACTACGTTGAGCCCCTGGTTATTGACAGGGTCGACCTCTTTAAACGCCTTGCCGCCAAAGCGGTTTCCCACCCGCGGCGGCGGCAAAAACGGCGTGTAATAGCAATCGAGCGCACCGAAGCACTCCGCATGCACGCGGCGGAACACATGCCCGGTAATCCCCTCCATAGGGGCCAACGAAAGGATCATCTACTCTTCTCTCATATCAACGGACGTGACAAAGGAACTGTCCCTTTGTCGCATTATTCAGAGCGCAGGGCTTCTACGGGGTCTTTTTTGGATGCACTGCGGGCCGGTAGCAGACCGGCGACGACCGTTAGCAGCACCGAAATCGCGATGAGCACCAGCGCATCCTGCACGGGCAGGCTCATCAGGTTGGGGACCTGTTTGGCCGCAAGCGCCCATGCATTGACCGGGAAGCTCACGAGCACCACGACGACAACGGCAAAGACACCGGCGATGAGGCCCTCGATAAAGGTCTCGGCGTTGAACACGTTTGCCACGTTGCGCTTCGACGCACCGATCGCACGTAGGATGCCGATCTCCTTCTTGCGCTCCAGTACGCTGATGTACGTGATGATGCCGATCATGATGGAGCTCACCACCAGACTGATACTCACGAATGCGATGAGCACCAAGCTGATGGTGTTCACGATGTCGGTCACCGAACCCATGATGATGCCCATGTAGTCGGTGTACGAGATTGCCTGCTCATCGTGGCCGGCGGCTTTGACCTGCTTGTTATACGCATCGATGCGATCGAGTACGCGCTCCTTGGCCTCAAAGTCACGTGGGAAAATCTTGACCGAGATGGGGTCCGCCTCGTCCGCATAGCCCAACGTGGTCAGATTGTTGTCGTAGGTGAGCTTCGACGCCTTGGCATAGCTCATCATGAGCGAGCTCAGGTCCTCGGCGTCCATGTTGAAGTGAATGGCACGAGCAAAGGCGCTCGCATCCACGTGCATGGCGCTTGCCAGGTTAGCAAAACTCGAAGACACCTGCGTCGCCATCTGGTCCATGAGCCCTGCCGCGCCTGCCTTGAGCTGAGCTGACACCGTCGCCGCAATCTGATCGCTGATCGTCTTCGTCACCTGATCCATAGCCTGCTGCAGATACGGAGCCAGCTGCTTTTGCACATAGTCGGTCATCGCCTGTTGCAGGCGCTCGGCCAGGGCATCACCGCCAAGCGCTTTAAGCTGTGCCAGGATTTGCTGGGCTGCGGCATCATTCTCAAGATACGCCGAGAATGCGGCAGCGAGCTTTGACGCGTCTTTAAGATCTTCGGGCGACAGCGCCTTAAACTGATCAGACTGCAAAAAGCCCTCAAACAGTTGGTTGGCAAGTATTCCCACCTGCTGCATTTGCTCGGGCGTGAGCTCCAGACCGTCAAAGATGCCCGAGAAATCTGGAGCCGGTGCTTTTGCCATGATGTCGCTGAAGTCGATGTCCTTGCCAACGTCCGAGAGGTCAATGTCCAACCCGGATAAGTCGATACCAGAAAGGTCCATACCGCCGGCCGCACCCGAGAGTGCAGACGCATCAAACGAGAACGCGCTCTTGAGCGCTGCCTCGTCCACACTGAACATGCTGCCCAGATCTACCCCTTGTTTGGCCTCGCTTTGCAGTTCGTCGAAGGTTTTGCCCGTAAAGACATCCGTCTCGGGGTGAGCGAGTTGCTCCTGCACAATCTGCGAATCGGCAGCGCGCTCCATAAGCTGACGAGTCAGTGCATGCGTATAGGCAATGCCCGGAGACAACGCGCTCGCATTGGCCGTCTCGTTAGGTCGCACCACGCCCACAATGTGCACGTCAATGCCGTCGGCAACCTTGTCGGCCATAAAGTCGGCGTCACCGGACATGTCAGTCCACATGCCGGTCTCTTCGTTTTTGCGATAAGCATCGGCCGGCGACAACACCTTAAACGTCGTGGACAACGCATCATCGTAGGTAAAGTCGGCGCCGGTCTCGGGCGTCTCAATCTTGCCGTCGGCTGTCATAGCACTGTTAACCAGGTCGTTGAGCTCATCGATATCCAGCGCGCCGATGCTGTAGAGCGTGTAATCGCCCACCGTGCCACGGCTCGAAAGCACCATCACGGCTTCGTTGGCGGACGTGGGCCAGTGACCAGCGACGACATCGTACTGGCTGTCGAGCAGACTCTGGTCGTCGATCATCTCGTTAAAGACCGAGGTTCCCATGGATTCCATGCTCACCGTTGCCGCCGAACTTGCTCCTCCGCTCATGGCCTCGGTCATAGCGTTGGGCACCAGCCGGACGGGCTTCTCGTCGCCCTTGCCGGCACGATAGACAACCGGCGATACACCGTAGCCGTACTGAATGGCGTTGACCTCTTTATCGATTCCGTCGCCACCGGCATCGAGCCATGCCTTAAAGCTCGTCATGTCGTTGGACTTAACGCTCGCAAACATATCCTTTACGGCCGTGACCACGGGAATCTTATCGGTTTCCTGAGCCTTGCCGTCGGTACCGTCGTCGGACGAATCCTCGCCGTTGGACGCCTCGTCATCCGTGGCCCCCTGTCCGCCCATCATGGACGACAGGTCGTAATCCTGCTTGGAAATGGTGAGCGGGTAGCTCGACAGCGTATCCTCCTCGACCTTTTTGATGTAGCCGTTTACGCCGTTGGACAGTGCCAGAATCGCCGCGATGCCGATAATGCCAATCGACCCCGCAAAGGCCGTCATGGCCGTACGGCCCTTCTTGGTCATAAGGTTGCGGGCAGAAAGCCCCAGCGCCGTCACAAAGCTCATCGAGGTTTTGCGCGTGGGCTTAGCCTCGCGACGTGCGGCTTTGGCAACATCGAAAGGATCGGAATCGTCGGTGATCTTGCCATCCGCCAGGTTGACGATGCGCGTGGCGTACTGGTACGCCAGCTCGGGATTGTGCGTGACCATAATAACCAGACGGTCGCGTGCAACGTCCTTGAGCAAGTCCATGACCTGCACGGACGTCGTTGAGTCCAGGGCGCCGGTCGGCTCGTCGGCCAGCACAATCTCGGGATCGTTGATTAGGGCGCGGGCGATGGCCACGCGCTGCATCTGCCCGCCCGAAAGCTGGCTCGGGCGCTTGTTAACGTGCTCGCCCAGGCCGACTTTCTCCAACGCCTTGCGCGCACGCTCGCGGCGCTCGGTATGGCCCACGCCCGTGAGTGTAAGCGCCAACTCCACGTTTTCCAAAATGGTCTGATGCGGGATGAGGTTATAGCTTTGGAACACAAAGCCGATGCGGTTGTTGCGGTAGGCATCCCAATCGCGATCGTGAAAGTCCTTGGTCGATATGCCGTCGATCAGCAAGTCACCGGAATCGAAATGATCGAGCCCACCGATAACGTTGAGCATCGTAGTTTTGCCCGAGCCCGAGGGACCCAGAATGGCCACGAACTCGTTATCGCGAAAAGACAGGCTTACGTTGTCGAGCGCCACCTGCGTAAACGACTGCGTAACGTACCTTTTGCAAATACCTTTGAGCTCCAACATGGACGGCAACCTCTCCCACGCGGGCGCACTCGCCCGCTCTCCCCCGCCGTTCGTATTCGACGCGTTTGTCCTACTCTATCCCCATTTTTTGCCGGCACCAGTGAAGAATGTAGGGAACCGCACCAAAAAACGAACGGGATGACGCCCAAAAGAAGAGGTCCCGAGCGGGACCTCTATATGGTGGAGCTTATTTTGAAAGGTAGCGAACTACTTCGCACAGCGGCGCACGATCCTCGCTATGCTTACACGTTTTTTACTGCTCGCTATTCGCAATCGCCTGGTCGATAAGCTTGTCGAGTGCTGCGCGCTGCTCGGCGGAGCTGATGGCTCCCACGATTGGATCCCCTACGATGTTGCCATTCTGATCGATGACATACGTTGTCGGGAACGAGAACAAATTTGACGTAAACTTACCGGCCTCGCTGTCCGACTTGAACCAGATGTTCTTATATGTCACGCCCTTCTTGCTCAACACGTCCTTAGCATCCGCAATCGCGTCCTCGTTGCCATCGAGCGTAAAGGAATTGACGCCCACGACCTGACCGCCCTTCTCGGCAAGCTCCTGATTCAGGTTCTCAAGATCGCCCAGCTCGCCCACGCACGGCTTGCAAGTGGTGAACCAGAAGTTCATGACGGTGACCTTGTTCTTAGAGAACAGCTCGTCGCTGCTCACGTCGTTGCCATCCAGGTCTTTGCCCGTAAAGCTGGGGAACTTCGTCGCCTCGCTCGAAGCATTGGCACCAGCCGTCATGCCAGCGGTCGAAGCGTCGACGCTCTCGCCTGCGCTCGGCGTGCTTCCACAGCCGGGGAACTCCTTCTCCAAGCTCTCGAGCTTGTCCTCGATCTCCTTGATCTGCTGCGCACCGGCCTTGAGCGTCTTAAGCTCATCCGCCGTAAACTCATCCTTGGCGCCGTCGATGGTCTTGAGCAGGAAATCGCCGTAATTGCTGCCGTCCTCAATCATTGCCGAGTCTTTATTTGCCGCATTGAATACCTTTTCCCACAGCGCGTTATCACTCGAAAAGATATCGTTCTCCTTCTGCATGAGTTTTGCATACAACTCGGCGGCCTCGTCGGCATTGGTCGGCTTCTGCGCAGTGAGTTCTGCGATCTTAGGATCGGAGCCCGCAGATTCGCTCGCATTGCCACCAGGTGCCGAGCACGCCACAAGACACAAGGCCAGTACCGGCACCATAAACAGGGCCGCAATCTTAGAAAGCTTCATAGTCATTCCTCCGTTTTGTCGAAGCTTGTTTACTTTTTATCGGCGGTCAAGGGAAGCTTTTCCGCCGACACATCCAGGCCATAGCGATAGCTGATGGCATCGACAGGACAGGCCCCGATGCACTTTCCGCACCGGATACATTCGGCATGATTGGGCGCGCGGACCACATCAACGTCCATCTGACAAACCCTTGAACACTTGCCGCACGAGACGCATTTGCACGCGTCAACCTGAATCCCCAACAAGGACACCCTATTCATGAGCGCATAGAATGCGCCGAGCGGGCAAATCCATTTGCAGAAGGGGCGATAGAACAAAACGCTCAGCACTACTACGGCAATGAGAACGGCAAGTTTCCAGGTAAAGAGCTGCCCCAGCGCAGATCGAATGCCGGCGTTGGCAATGGCCAGCGGAATGGCGCCCTCGAGCACGCCCTGCGGACAGATGTACTTACAAAAGAACGGGTCGCCCATGCCCACGTCGTTAACCACCAAGACGGGCAGCAGCACCACGGCAAACAGCAGCACGACGTACTTGATGTACGTGAGCGGCTTAAGCTTTTTTGTGGAGAACTTTTTGCCGGGAATCTTATGAAGCAGCTCCTGAAGCCAGCCAAACGGACACAGAAAGCCACATACAAAGCGTCCCAGCAGCACGCCGAGCAAAATGAGCGTACCGGTAACATAGTAAGAAAAGTTGAACTTGGATGAACCTACCACCGACTGGAACGACCCGATGG
>CATYJA010000086.1:0-7040 GCA_958407545.1 uncultured Collinsella sp.
CGCTCTGGCGGGCTTGCAGCGTCAAGTGGTTACGGCGTTTGGTAAAACGCCGTAACTAAAACCCGTGGCGCTCGAGGAAGCGGAAGGCCAGGCGGATCCAGGGACGGACGGAAACCTGCTTGTCCTCGTTGTCGACCGCGGTGTTGGCGTTGCCGAGCGAAAGGCCGTGACCGCCCTGGTCGAAGACGTGCATCTCGCATGCAACGCCCTCCTCGGCCATGCGCTGCGCAAACGGGTAGACCTGCGCGATCGGCGCCGTCTTGTCGTCGGACACGCCCCACACAAAGGTCGGTGGCATCTGACGCGAAACATGCGTGGTGGGGCAGATGTCGGCCAGATGCTCGTCAGTTGCCTCGCCGCCCGTCACCATCGACAGGTAGTCGTTGAGCAAATCGCGCCCCGTCTTGCCGCCCGTCTTGGGCACACGCAAGTCAATGCGCGGATCGCGCGTCTGCATGTCGCGCACATAGGCAAAGTCGAGCAATGGATAGCCCAGCACCACGGCATCGGGGCGAATGTCGTCCGGACGCGCCCCGGCAAGTGCCGCAAAGGGGCCGGTCTTCCACTGTGTTGCCAGCGAGGCGCAAATCATGCCGCCAGCAGAAAAGCCCACGACGCACACGCGCTTAGGATCGACATGCCACTCGTCGGCGTTGGCGCGCACCGTGGCGACCATCTTGGCAAGATCTGCCTGGGGGTGCGGAAAGCTCACGTCACCCGTAGAACTCGTGACATAGTTGAGCACAAAGGCCTGGTAACCGTGATCCAAAAACGCAAACGCCACAGGATCCTGCTCATGCGGAGCGATATGCGTAAACGCACCTCCGCCACAGATAATCACCGCGGGGCGGCGGCCATTCGGTTTATCGGGCAACGGCTCGGCACCCAAATACGTAAACGTCGCCGGATAATCCTCGGTCGGCTCCTCGCCCCACAGCGCATGGTTCTCGACAATCATATGTGCTCCCTTCGCGCAAATTATGCGCCCTTGTTTTTCGCCTTCAAGCGTACCCCACTTGAACCCGTGGCGCAGAAACACTCCGGCAATAAGTTTCCCTTCAACTGATATATCACATAATCCCAGTTCAGAGGTATCGTTGAGCAGCGTAGAATAGGGGCGTTGACCAAGCCGCGAAACACATGTGAAACGTTTCCGGCAAACCAAACGCGCGATATGCGCCTATTTAAGTTGGAGGCAACTATGGGTCTGCTCGATTCGCTTAAGTCCACCTTCACCTCGACCGGCGAGGCGTCCGTTCCGCCCGCAGCAAGCTTCGCTACCCGCGAAGGCGTCATCTATGCCCCCGTCAACGGCGTGCTCGTCAACCTGAACGAGGTTCCCGACGAGACGATCGCCTCGGGCATGCTTGGCCAGGGCTATGGCATCGAGCCCATTACCGGCACCATCTATGCGCCCGCCAACGGCCGCATCGGTGCCACCACTGTCACCAACCACTCCATCGGCATGATCACCGAGGACGGCCTGCGCGTGTTCATCCATGTTGGCCTGGGCACCGTGGAAATGAACGGCAAGGGTTTTGCCCGCTTTGTCGAGATGGGCGATGTGGTCAAGGCAGGCCAGCCGCTCATCAGCTTCGACCGCGAGGCCATTAAGGCCGCTGGTCACGAGGACATCGTGACCGTCATCGTCTCCGAGCTCGATCGTCTTAAGAGCATCGACCATGTCGGCGAGTCTGGAACGCTTATCGGTGGCAACCCGCTCGTCAAGCTTGGCGACCCGCTGCTGGTTGCCAAGACCAAGTAGCCAGGCCCCACGCCACACAGCCAAAAGGCACCTCGTCAAGCGCCCGCGACCATTTGGCCGCGGGCGCTTTTCGTTTGAAAAACCATCCCGCCAATGCTTTATCTGTATAGCTCAAATGAGCCGAGCTGCTAGAATATCGAACTGTATGGATAACTATCATTCAACCGTTATGGGAGGATACGTGAACCGCACCAAAATCGCGCAGCTCTATGCCGATGCGGAGTCGCTCGGCGGCCAGACCGTCACCGTCGCCGGCTGGGTCAAGTCCGTCCGCGACATGAAGAACTTTGGCTTTGTTACGCTCAACGACGGCAGCTGCTTCCGCGACCTGCAGGTCGTCATGAACCGCGAGGCACTCGACAACTACGACGAGATCGCCCATCAAAACGTCTCGGCCGCACTCATTTGCACCGGCACCGTCAAGCTGACCCCCGATGCGCCCCAGCCTTTCGAGCTTTCTGCCACCTCCATCGAGGTCGAGGGCACGAGCGCCCCGGATTACCCGCTGCAGAAGAAGCGCGCAACCGTCGAGTTCCTGCGCACCCAGCAGCACCTGCGCCCGCGCACCAACCTGTTCCGCGCCGTGTTCCGCATCCGCTCTGTCGCGGCTGCCGCCATCCACCGCTTCTTCCAGGAGCAGGGCTTTGTCTACGTCAACACCCCCATCATCACCACGAGTGACTGCGAGGGCGCCGGCGAGATGTTCCGCGTAACCACGCTCGACCCCAAAAATCCGCCCCTCACCGAGTCCGGCGAGGTCGACTGGAGCCAGGACTTCTTTGGCAAGCATGCGAGCCTCACCGTGTCCGGCCAGCTCAATGCCGAGAACTTTGCCATGGCCTTTGGCGACGTGTACACCTTTGGCCCCACCTTCCGCGCCGAAAACTCCAACACCACGCGCCACGCCGCCGAGTTTTGGATGATTGAGCCCGAGATGGCATTTGCCGACCTCAACGACTACATGGACAACGCCGAGGCCATGCTCAAGTACGTTCTTAAGGACGTTATGGCCACCTGCCCCGATGAGCTCAACATGCTCAACAAGTTTGTGGACAAGGGTCTGATCGAGCGCCTGGACCATGTCGCCAACTCCGACTTTGCCCGCGTCACCTATACCGAGGCCGTTGAAATCCTGGAGCAGGCCGTCGCCGCCGGTCACAAGTTTGACTATCCCGTGAGCTGGGGCATCGACCTGCAAACCGAGCACGAGCGTTTCCTGACCGAGGAGCACTTTAAGCGCCCGACCTTCGTAACCGACTACCCGGCCGAGATCAAGGCCTTCTACATGCGCATGAACGAGGACGGCAAGACCGTCGCCGCCGCCGACTGCCTGGTTCCCGGTATCGGCGAGATTATCGGCGGCTCCCAGCGCGAGGAGCGCCTGGATCTGCTCGAGGCCCGCATCAAGGACCTGGGCATGAATCCCGAGCAGTACAAGTACTACCTTGACCTGCGCCGCTACGGTTCCTGCAAGCACGCCGGCTACGGTCTGGGCTTCGAGCGCTTGGTCATGTATCTGACCGGCGTGGGCAACATCCGCGACGTCCTGCCGCACCCGCGCACCGTGGGCAACGCCGACTTCTAATTGTCGAACGCTAGCTCGCGTCGCCACACGCCAACGCTCATCGTACAAGCGTCTCTCGACATCGGTCGAGAGACGCTTTTTTCAACAGCATCCGTCAAGCTTTTGGCAAGGTTTTGGTCAGTTGAGCAGGGCTGTTGAAAACTCGACCCGCCGTTTGCCGACGACTACCGACCGCCCAGAGCGCTCTGCGCCCCTGGGAAAGCCCCACGTCCTAGGCTCCATACCGTCGCCACCCAAAACGGAAAGGACGTGGGCACGATGACCGAAGCCGCTGTTGAAACCTACGACACCACGACGAGAGGCGCCGCCTCGATGGCAGCCTATCGCGCCGTTCGCATCCTGCAACTATTAAGCGAAAACACTGGCGAGGACAAGGCCATGCTTTCCGATGAGTTGATTCGGCGCCTCGCCCATCCCGACGACCCCGCCCGCATGCCCATCTCGGCGGCGCGGCGCAGCATCTACACCGCCATCTCCGCGCTTCGCCATGCCGGATACGAAATTGAGTACAAACGCGGCGTGGGCTACAAACTTCTTACCCGTCCGCTCACCGATGAAGAGATCATCCGGCTCCACGGTATGGTCATGCGCAACCGCTCCACGCCTATCGCTATCCGCAAGAGCATGGCGCAGCACTTAGTTGCCATGGCGAGTGCCGACGTTCGCGGCTACCTCGATATACCCGAACCCGCTCCAAGCGCAGGCAGCAAGGCTACCAAGGCAACACGCACGCCCATCAAACGCATCGACACGTGCGAGCTCGTCGAGCAGGCCATCGACCACGGAACCACGGTGAGTTTTGATATTTCGAGCGTCACGACGCGTGGCGAAACCGAAGCAGCACGAATGACACTCCGTCCCTTTGCCATCAGGCAGCGCGATGGCATCTCGTATCTGCTGGGAACGGTCTACGACGCCCGAGGCGCCGATGACACGTTGCGTACCGTAGAGATTGGCCGAATGAGAAACGTCACCACACGTCTCCTCGACGGCAAGAAGCTCTTCGCCGCCCTAGACGAGGACGACGCCTCCTCCGCCGCATAAGACCCTCCGCCGCCCATTCGACTACCCGTACCGCCCATCCGATTCTGTATTAAAAAACCCGCCAGGCTGTTGTAAAAATGGACATCAGCGCTACTATAGTTCCACTTGCACTTTGTCCCAGTGCAGTGTTTCCAGCCATTTTTATACTGGGGGTAATGATATGAAGGACATCACCATCAGCCGCAGGAGCCTTCTGGTCTCCGCTGGCCTGCTCGCGCTCGCCCCGCTCGCCGGATGCGGCGGCAACTCTGGTTCCGGCTCTGCTGCCGCCGGTTCCGACTACACCATCGGCGTTCTGCAGCTCACCGAGCACTCCGCACTCGATGCCGCCAACGACGGCTTTGTCAAGGCCATCAAGGAGAGCGGCCTTAAGGTCAAGATCGACCAGAAGAACGCCCAGAACGACCAGTCCACGTGTAAGTCCATTGCTGACAAGTTTGTGGGCGACAACGTCAACCTGATTTATGCCATCGCCACGCCCGCCGCGCAGGCTGCCGCCGGCGCCACGGCCGATATCCCCATCGTGGGCTGCGCCATCACCGACTACGCCGCCTCCGGCCTGGTCCAGGACAACGACAAGCCCGGCACCAACGTCACGGGCGCTTCCGACCTCACCCCGGTCGCCGAGCAGCTCGAGATGATGCAGAAGGTCCTGCCCGACGTTAAAAAGGTCGGCCTGCTCTACTGCACCGCCGAGTCCAACTCCGACGTCCAGATCAAGGCCGCCAAGAAGGAGCTCGACAAGCTGGGCCTCGAGTACACTGACTTCATCGTCTCGAGCTCCAACGAGATTCAGTCCGTCGTCGAGTCTGCCGTGGGCAAGGTCGACGCGCTGTACTCCCCCACCGACAACACCATCGCCGCGGGTGCCTCGCAGGTCGGCCAGATCTGCAAGGAAAACAAGCTTCCCTTCGTGACTGGCGAGGAGGGTATGTGCATGGCCGGCGGCCTGTTCACCCTCTCCATCAACTATGAGGACCTGGGCTACGCCGCGGGCGAGATGGCCGTTAAGATCCTGAAGGGCGAGGCCAAGCCCGAGGATATGCCGATCAAGCACCTCTCGAGCAAGGACCTGGTCGTCGTCAAGAACGACGAAATGGCCGAGGCCCTGGGCATCGACCTTTCCGCCCTGGACGCGTAATGCCATACGCGGCATGCGCCTAGAGCCCGTGCTCGCGCTTTAGCCGCGTTATTCAATATCTGAGCCACAGGGGCGGGCGCTGTAGACCGGCGTCCGCCCTGCTTGTTTCAGGTAAAACAAAACGTCTGTCCGTAACTCTTCTATGCATTGTTACCGCTATTATGGTGAATCACGTGTCCACCCTATCCTAGGAGGTATGAAGCATGCTCATTGCATTGCAGGGCGCCGTTTCCCAGGGTGTCCTCTGGGGCATTATGGTGCTCGGCGTGTTTATCACGTTCCGCCTGCTCGACATCCCCGATATGACCTGCGACGGCAGCTTTGCCCTCGGCGGCTGTGTTTGCGCCGTGCTCATCGTCAACAATAACGTCGACCCCTTGCTCGCCGTGTTGGCTGGCATGTGCGCCGGCGCCATCGCGGGCGCCGTCACGGGTATCTTGACCACCGTCTTTGAGATTCCCGCAATCCTCGCCGGAATCCTTACGCAAATCAGTCTGTGGTCCATCAACCTGCGCATCATGGGCAAATCCAACACGCCCATCCTTGCCAAGGGCACCATCTTCTCATCCGTCAGCCACATGACGGGCCTGCCGCAGTCCACCGTTGCCATCATCCTGGGCATTGTGCTGGCCGTGGCCATCGTCGCCATCCTGTACTGGTTCTTCGGCACCGAGATCGGCTCGGCACTGCGTGCCACCGGCAACAACGAGTACATGATCCGCGCCTTGGGCGTCAACACCAACTCCACCAAGATGATCGCCCTCGTGCTCTCCAACGCCCTTATCGGCCTTTCGGGTGCGCTCATCTGCCAGAGCCAGAAGTACGCTGACATTGGCATGGGCACCGGCGCCATCGTTATCGGTCTTGCCGCCATTGTTATCGGCGAGGTGCTCGGCCGCCTGCTGCCCGGCGGTCTGACGCAGTTTAGCGTCCGTCTTGCCTCTGCCGTCTTTGGCTCCGTGGTGTACTTCCTCATTCGCGCCATCGTGCTGCAGCTGGGCATGGACGCCAACGACATGAAGCTGCTCTCCGCCGTGATCGTTGCCGTGGCCCTGTGCGTGCCCGTGGTTTGGGAGCGCTATAAGCTCCGCAGCTCCTACACGAAGGGGGATGAGGCAGATGCTTAAGCTCTCGCACGTCAAAAAGACCTTTAACAAGGGCACCGTCACCGAGAAGCGCGCGCTCACCGGCGTCGACCTCACCCTGAATGACGGCGACTTTGTAACCGTGATTGGCGGCAACGGCGCCGGCAAGTCCACGCTGCTCAACATGATCGCCGGCGTGTATCCGCTCGATTCGGGCGTTATTGAGCTCGACGGCACCGATATCTCGCGTCTGAGCGAGTCGCAGCGCGCCAAGTACCTGGGCCGTGTCTTCCAGGACCCCATGCGCGGCACCGCAGCCGACATGCAAATTGCCGAGAATCTAGCCCTCGCCAAGCGCCGCGGCCAGCGTCGCGGTCTTTCGTGGGGCGTCACCAAGGCCGAGAAGGACGAGTACGTTGA
>CATYJA010000087.1:0-6887 GCA_958407545.1 uncultured Collinsella sp.
TGGCCTGAGCGACCCACACGGCAAGCACCATCAACGCCCAGCGCGTGAGCTCGTCAGGCTCGGTCGCGCGCGTGAGGCGATAGACGATAAGGTTGGCGGCGATCACCAGCACAAACGTCAGCACCAGCTGAACGGCAATGAGTTTACCGCCAACCCGCAGGGACGAAACGATCTCGTAGCCGGTCAGGCCAACGTTGACGAGGATGCCGAGCACGGCGAGCCATTTGCTCCCCTTGGAGTCGGGACGCACCGCGCGTACGAGCATAACGCCCGCGACGCTCGCCGTCAGCTCGAACGGCAGCTCGCCGGCCGCCTCGACAAAGCGACCGAACAAGCTGGATGAGTTAAACAGCATGCTCGAGATTTGGTAATCGAAGAAACTGCCCACGCCCAGACAAAGGCACAGGGCAACCGCGATAATGGCGACATCTTTCTTATAGATGTATCCGAACATGCTTTCCTTTCGGTCGGGCGAAGGGTCGACCCGCAACGTGGTGGGGCAAAGATAGCTTTGTCCCATAAATACCCTTACAGGTTGAGCATAAGTGAGCGAAAACGTTCCATTTGTGGCAAGGTGGCCCGAAGGAGGAGGGAAGCGTACTTGCGTACGCAACCGACGAGTGAGGGTCAGATTGCCCAAATGGAGCGTTTGCAGCGTCGACCCGTTAGTCGTCGTCGCTGGCACCCAGCTGTTGCAGCAGCATGAGTGCCGCGGCCACGGGGCCGGTGCCGTCGTTGGCGTCGAGACCGCGACCCAGGCCGCTGCCCGCACCGGCACCCGCCTTGTAGGGCACCGACAGCTTGCGGCTCTTGGGGAAGTTCACCGCGCCATAGCGGGTCTTAAGTTCAAAGGCCACTTTCTTGGGCACCTCGACGCCCAAAAACGTGATGCGTCCGCCGCTGAGCGTGACACTCTCGAGCCCCAAGCGCTCGCCGCGGATGCGGATACGCGCGCGGTTGAACAGGTTGAGTCCCGCCAACGGCAGCTCGCCATGCGCGGCCTCGGTCTCCTCCTGCACCTCGTCGATACTCTCCAAGTCCTCAGCCGCCGCGAGCTTGCGGTACACGAGCACGCGCTGGTCCACCGCCGGCATGTACTCCTCGGACAAGAAGTAGTCTGCCGGCAGGTTGATGCCCACGCTCGCCGCCTCCACGCCGGCATCGTCATCACCGCGCGCCTCGGCCACGGCCTGTCCCAGCATCTGCGTAAACAGGTCAAAGCCCACGCTCGACAGGTTGCCGTGCTGCTCGGCACCCATGAGCGAACCGGCACCGCGGATCTCCAGATCGCGCATGGCGATGCGCATGCCGCTGCCCAGGTCCTGGAACTCGGAAAGCGCGGTCAGACGCGCCGTAGCCTCCTCGGTGAGCGGCAGCTCACCCGGGAACATAAAGTACGCGTATGCCTGCGTGGCCGAGCGGCCAACACGGCCCTTGAGCTGGTAGAGCTGTGCCAGGCCCAAGCGCTGCGAGTCCTCGATGATCAGCGTGTTGGCCGTTGCGTTGTCGATGCCGCTCTCCACGATGGTCGTGGCGATGAGCACGTCGATCTTCTTGGTCGCGAACTCGATCATCACGTCCTCGACCTCGCGCGGGCTCATCTTGCCGTGCGCCACGCCCACGCGCGCCTCGGGCGCGGCCTCGTGCACGCGCGCCACGGCATCATCGATGGTCTTGACGCGGTTGGACACGTAGTACACCTGACCGCCGCGGCCCACCTCCAGGCGAATCGCCGCACTCACCACGTCGGGGTCGTACTCCCCCACGTGCACGATCACGGGACGACGCCCGGTCGGCGGTGTGGTGATCAGGCTCATGTCGCGCACTCCGCTCGTGGCCATCTGCATGGTTCGCGGAATAGGCGTTGCCGAAAGCGTGAGCACGTCGATTTGCTCGCGCAGGTTCTTGAGCTGCTCCTTGTGCTGCACACCAAAGCGCTGCTCCTCGTCGATGATCACCATGCCCAGGTTCTTGGGGTTCACGTCGGCAGAAAGCAAGCGGTGCGTGCCGATGAGCACATCAATCGTGCCCTCGGCAAACGCCTTAAGCGCGCGCTTCTGCTGCGCCGGGGTGCGGAAGCGGCTGAGCACTTCGACCTCGAGGCCAAACGGGGCAAAGCGCTCAAAGAACGTCTCGTAGTGCTGCTGGGCCAGAATGGTCGTGGGGCAGAGCACCATGACTTGGCGGCCGGAGTCTACGCACTTAAACGCCGCGCGCAGGGCGACCTCGGTCTTGCCGAAACCCACGTCGCCGCACAGCAGGCGGTCCATGGGCTTGGGCGCCTCCATGTCGGCCTTGATGTCGGCGATAGCCTCCAGCTGGTCGCGTGTCTCGTCGTAGGGGAAGCTCTCCTCCATCTCGATCTGCTCGGGCGTATCGGGCGGACAGGCGATACCGGTAATCGACGAGCGGCGCGTATACAGGTCGACCAGGTCAAACGCCAGCTTTTTGGCGTTCTTGCGTGCCTTGTTGGTGGCACGCGTCCAGTCGGCGGTATTGAGCCTGGTCAGGCGCGGCTTGTCGCCGTCGGGGCCAACATAGCGTGTGATGCGGTCAACCTGCTCGAGCGGCACGTAGAGCTTGTCGCCGTCGGCATATTCCAGCAAAAAGTAGTCGCGCTCCTTGCCGCCCACTTCCTGGCGCGCGATCTCGCTAAAGAGCGCGATGCCGTGGGTAGCGTGCACCACGTAGTCGCCCGGCTTAAACGGGAAGGTGATCTGCGTGATGTCAACCTTGCGGCGGCTGCGCGCGCGGTTGGCGTCCATGCGGGCGTTGAGGTCGGCGATCGAGAACACGGCCAGGTTGGCATCGGGCACCACCACGCCCTGCGGCAGGGCAGCGTCCACAAAGGTCACGCGCCCGCGCGAGATGGTGGGCACGGCGGCGCCGGCGGCAGCCTGCGCGGCGCCCACCTCGAGCGAGCGGGCGTTGAGCGCGTCGACCTTACGCTCGCGAATGGAAACGTGGGCCTCCTGGCGTGCGGCACGATCGGCAGAATCCGCCGCCGCCACGCGCACGCGGTCGCCGATAGCACCGGCATTTTCGGGCGCCGCGGTCAGCGACTCCTCAAAGGTAATGCCCTCGTCGCCAAAGGTGAGCTCCATCGACTCGCGCGCACCGCGGTCGGGAATGGCAAACACGCAGGCGTAGCGCTTGCCCACGACTTCCTGAATGCGCGTCATAAAGCGATTGTCCGAGCCCGCAATGGCCGGCTGCTCAATCTTGAGCTCGGCCGTCACCGCACCGCCGGCACGGATCAGGCTCACGTAGTTCAGGCGTTGCTGGGAACCAAAGTCGAGCTGCTGGGCACGCACGTACAGGCCGTCCAGACGGTCGACCCCCGCCTCGCCGGCACGTGCCTCGATATCCTCGTAGGCGCGCAGGCAGTCATCGAACAGCGAGCGCGGCTCGGACAGCACCACGAGCGCCTTGCCGCTCACATGCGACAGCGGACTCACGGTCTGGCCGTACATCACCGGCAAAAAGCGATCGAGCTCGGGCGTGACGATGCGCGCATCCACCATCTCGAGCAGCGCCGCCAACTTGCTGTCGTCCTGGCTGGCGCGATAGAGCGCCACATGCATGTTGTGGACGGCCTCGTCGGTAAGCGCCAGCTCACGGCAGGGGAAGATCTCGATACTGTCCTCGTTACCGATGGTCTGCCCCGTTGAACTCACCATGCGGCGGATGCGGTCAATCTCGTCGCCGAAAAACTCGATGCGCACGGGCGCCTTTTCCTGCGCAGGGAACACCTCTACGGTGTCGCCGTGAACGCGGAACAGACCGGGCGCGTCGGCGGCGCCGGCATTGGTGTAGCCCATGCCAACCAGGCGATGCGGCACCTCGTCAAAGGGAATCTCCTCGCCCACCGCAAAGATCGTGGACTCCCAGTAGCGGCTCTCGACTGGCGGCACGCAGCGCAGCAACGCGCGAGCCGAGGCAACCATGATGCAGTTGTCCCCGCGCACGATGCGTCCCAGGGCCTCGCATCGCTGCGCTACCACGGCGTCGTCGGGCGCCTGCTCGCGCCACGGATAGTCCTTGCGCTCGGGAAAACGGCACACGTGCGCTAGGCCCACGTAGGCGGCAAGGCTGCGCGCGGCGCGATCGGCCGCATCCTCGCCACTCACAATGTAGACCGTGGGACGCGGGCGGCGCGCAAACTGGGCGGCCGCCATAAGCGTGCGGCCCGACTGCGACACAGCCAGCGTCACGTCCTCGCCGGCATCGAGTCCGGCCTCGACGGTCTGCAGCGCCTCGGCAGTGTAGAGCTGCGCGGCTATACGGTGAATGAGCATGCTGTTCCTCCGGCATTGCAACGCCAAAAGCCCGCCGGGGCAAGCTCGGCGGGTCGTACGTCAAATACATTGTCTGTCATGGTAGCGCATGGAGAGGACTCCGGCTCAAGGGCAAACCCAGCCCCGCAAAAAACGCCAGACGAAGATGCGTTCCGCCCTACCCCGCTACGCGCACGCTGGGGCACAAATCTGCCAGCGGGCACTCGTCACACTTGGGTTTGCGGGCGTCGCAGATCTCGCGACCGAAGGTGATCCACTGATGGTTAACCGACTCCCAATACTCGTGCGGCAAAATCTTGAGCAAATCCTGCTCGGTCTTGAGCGGCTCCTTTGCATGCGTCTTGGGACTCAGCATCAGGCGGTGCGCAATGCGGTTGACATGCGTGTCCACCGCAATGCCCTCCACGATGCCATACCCCACGTTGAGCACGATGTTCGCCGTCTTGCGTCCCACGCCCGACAGCTTCACGAGTTCCTTCATGTCGGCCGGCACCTCGCCGCCATAGTCGGCGACGATCATCTGCGCGGCCTCGACGGCATGCTTGGCTTTGCTCTTGTAGAAGCCGAGTGACTTGATGGTGTCTGCCACGTCAGCCACGCTCGCCCCGGCCATGGCCTCGGGCGTGGGCCACTGGGCAAACAGCCGCGGCGTCACCTTGTTGACCTGCGCATCGGTCGTTTGCGCCGAGAGCAGCACCGCGATCAGCAGGCGGAAGGGATTCTCGTGGTCCAAAAAGCACTCGACCGGGCCATAGCGGCGGTTGAGGCGCTCACACACCTCGATGGCGCGCTCGCGCTTGGCGGCATTGGTCTCGCGTGGCATAACGACTCCTCGGCTCAACGGCACAATAAACTTATGGGCACAATTGTCCCACGTCCGAGACGCTTACGCCTCCAAGAATGCGCCGGTCTGACGGCTCCACAGGCTCGCGTACTCGCCACCCGCCTCGACGAGCTGCGCATGCGTGCCGTCCTCGACGATCTCGCCATCGGCCAGCACCACAATGCGGTCGAGCGCCGCCACGGTGGACAGGCGGTGCGCCACCACAATGGAGGTACGTCCACGCATCAGGTTTTCGAGCGCCTCCTGCACCAGCGCCTCGGACTCGCTGTCGAGGGCAGAGGTCGCCTCGTCGAGCACCAGAATCGGCGCGTCGGTTAGGATGGCGCGGGCGATAGCCACGCGCTGACGCTGGCCGCCCGAGAGCTTGACGCCGCGCTCGCCCACCATGGTGTCAAAGCCACGGGGCAAGCGGTCGATAAACTCCAGGGCGTTGGCCAGGCGCGCGGCCTCGCGAATCTGCTCATCAGTGGCGTCGGGGCGGCCGTAGGCAATATTCTCTCGAATGGAGCGGTGGAACAGCAGCGCCTCCTGCGGCACGTAGGCAACCTGGCGGCGCAGGCTCTGCTGCGTACAGCGCGAGACATCCTGACCGTCCACGAGCACGCGGCCGCCCTGAACATCGTCCAGGCGCAGCAGCAGCTTGGTGAGCGTCGTCTTACCCGAACCCGATTTGCCCACCAGGCCCACGCGCTGGCCCGCCGCCACATGAAGTGTCAGGTCATCGAACACGCTCTCGCCCGCCGCAGCGTCACGGTACGCAAAGCTCAGGTGCTCAAAATCAATCGCGCCCTCGGTCACTTTGAGCTCAGGGGCGTCCGGGTCATCTGCCACCAAACGTGGCTCGTCCAGCACGCGCGTCATCTCGGCCGCATCGCCCAGCGCGCGGTTAATGCGCTGCATCATGGAGCTTACGTAGTTCAGGCGCATGGTGAGGTTATAGGTGTAGGTAAAGATCATGACGAGCGAGCCGGCCGAAATGCCAAACCACGCGTTGCCGCCCGCCACGAACACACTCACCACGGCCATGGTGATGACGATGAGGCCCGAGGTCGTAAAGTTGCGCTGCATCATGGCGTGCATCGAGACCGTCTCGGCGTCGCGCGCGGCACGATCGGCGGCGTCGAACAGATCGCGTTCAAAGTCCTCGCGCCCGCAGGTCTTGACGGCCAAGATGTTCGTGACCGCGTCGGAGAGCACGCCCGAGAGCTTGTTCTGCGCGGCGGACGTCGCGGCCGAAAGCGGCATGATGCGCTTGTACATAAGCCAGACAAACGCAATGTAGACGACCATGATGCACACCAGGATCACGGTAAACGTCGGTACCACCGGGGCGAGTGCGGCCACGGTGCAGATGACCGAGGTGATGGTGGGGATGAGCGAATACACCGTCACGTCGACCAGACCCGTGTAGCCGCTCATAAAACGGCTTGTCTGGCTCACAAGCGATCCGCCAAAGCGGCTGGTGTGAAATGTCATGGATTGATTGGAGAGCGTGTCGAAGCACAGGCGCGCCAGGTGATAGTTGCCCGCAATCTCGAGCTTGTAGACGGTGTAGTCCTGCAGCTTGGAGAGGATTTGGCCCACTAGGTTAACGAGCACGAGCGCCAGAATGTAAGGACCAAAGACCTCAAACACCTGGTCGCCTGCCACGGGACCGGCCTGGACGCGGTCGACGATGAGGGCCATCACATAGGTGTTGGCAAACGTGAGCAAAAAGATGTAGCCCGCCGACGAGAACACCGAGA
>CATYJA010000088.1:0-6806 GCA_958407545.1 uncultured Collinsella sp.
ACGAAAAACTTACCCGCGTCGCCCGGCCAGGTCCGACGAGCCACGTTAACGAGCCGCCAAGATGGCGTCGATGAGCGTCAGTACGCCCCCGTCGTTGTTGCTCGGAATGCGCCACTTGGCGTGCGCGTTCATATGCTCCTCGGCATTGTCCACGATAAAGCTGTGACCAACGCGCTCCAGCATGGGGATGTCGTTGTACGTATCGCCCACGGCGGCGGCGTCGGCGATATCGATGCCCAGGTGCTCGCACAGGTGCGCGACGCCGGCGCCCTTGTCGACGCCCAGGTTCATAAAGTCGATCCACTCGCGCCCGGCGTTGGTGACGTAGAGCTTGTCCGAGAACTCGGGGCTATAGGTCTCGCGGAAAGCGGGCTCGGCGTCGTAGCCGGGGAAGAAGACCGAAATCTTGTTGGACTCGAAATCAATGCCCTCAAAGCTGTCGACGTAGTTGATTGTGTTGTAGTAGACGCTGATCTCGTCGTGGTACTGATGGTCGCGGGCAAGCACGTAGAACTCGTCAAAGCAGCACAGGACGGGGACAGCGCGCGGATCCTCCGAGGCACGGCTCAAGACCTGCTGATACAGCTCCACGTCAATATTGCTCTTATAGATATAGTTGCCGCGATAGATGACGCAGGCTCCGTTATCGGGACAAAAAGCAAGGATGTTTTTGATGCCCTCGAACATCTCCTCGAGCTTGGGGGCGGGACGTCCGCTGGCGGGGCAGAATACGATGCCGGCGTCGGCGAGCTTGTCCAGGCGCTCATCAAGACCCTGGGGCAGCACACGCTCATCGGTCAGCAGCGTCTTGTCCATGTCGACGGCGAGAATCTTAATGTTTCCGATATTGGCGTCCGATTCGTAAGTTTGCATAAAAGCGAGCCTTTCGTTTCGAGATTGTTTCAGACGTTATAACCATCAATTCGTAGTCGGGCGTATTTTCGCAGGAACGGAGCGTATTTGCACCACGCTTCATAAAGTAATGAAAAAACTTTTCAGAAATTTGAATTTGTCGCTTGTGCTGCGGGCACTTTAGCGTAATATAGCGACCATCGAAAACGGAGACGGAAAAACAACCGCTTACCGAGGAAAAGGTACCGTTTACGATATTAGAATTGCGCCCGGCGATAGGTGAAAGGAGAGGCAGATGCAGTTCGTAACGATCATCACCACTGCAGACAATGCCATCCGACGCCAGCGCGCAATTTCCCGACGACGATAACAATCGTCTCTGTCCGCATGGGGCGAATTGCCTCAACAGAGTCATTTTGAGGTCGTTGGGTTTTAGCACGACATTGCTGCATGTTTCTAGGGCATGTATGTGCTGATTTTTGCTATTTAACCTGATATTGCACGGTATATGACCTTGAAATGACTTGCAACTGACCGATGTTCTAACTAGCTACCAAGGGCGAAAGGAAACAGCCATGAGCAAGGAAAAAGTCGTTCTCGCATATTCCGGTGGTCTTGATACATCCGTATGTGTCAAGTGGCTCCAGGACGAGAAGAATCTCGATGTCGTTTGTGTCTGCGGCAACGTGGGCCAGGAAGAGACCGGACTGGATGCCAAGAAGCAGAAGGCACTCGACCTGGGCGTTCTCGATTGCCAGGTACTCGACCTGCGCGACGAGTTCTCCGATGAGTTCCTGACTAAGGCCATCGCCGCAAACTCCATGTACGAGAACAAGTATCCGCTGCTCTCCGCCCTGTCTCGCCCGCTGCTTGCCAAGAAGCTTGTTGAGGTCGCCCACGAGTTTGGCGCGACCTACGTCGCCCACGGCTGCACCGGCAAGGGTAACGACCAGGTCCGTTTTGAGGCCGCCGTCAAGGCCCTCGACCCCGAGCTCAAGGTTATCGCCCCGGTGCGCGAGTGGGATCTGAAGTGCCGTCCCGACGAGGTCGCCTATGCCCACGCTCACAACGTGCCGGTTCCCGAGGGTGCCAACGACAACCCCTACTCCATCGACGACAACCTGTGGGGTCGTGCCATTGAGTGCGGTCACCTGGAGGATCCCTGGAACGAGCCGCTCGACGACGCTTGGGTTATGACCAAGAACCCCGAGGACACGCCGGACACCCCGACCTACACCGAGATTGAGTTTGAGGCCGGCAAGCCCGTCGCCGTCGACGGCAAGAAGATGAAGCTCTCTGAGATCGTCATCGCCCTCAACAAGATCTCCGGCGACAATGGCTTTGGCCGTCTCGATCTGGTCGAGGATCGCCTGGTGGGCCTTAAGAGCCGCGAGTGCTACGAGGTTCCCGGCGCCCTGACGCTCATCACCGCCCACAAGGCGCTCGAGGACATCTGCGTCGAGGGCGACCTGCTCAAGACCAAGATCAAGCTCGAGCAGGATTGGGCCACCGCCGTGTACAACGGCCAGTGGTACAGCCCGCTCAAAAACGCGCTCGATGCCTTTATGGCCGACACGCAAAAGTTCGTGACCGGCACTGTCCGTCTGAAGTTCTTTAAGGGCAACTGCCATGTCGTCGGCCGCAAGAGCCCCTTCAGCCTCTACGACTACGGTCTGGCTACCTACGACCGCGACACCACGTTTGACGAGAAGGCCAGCGCCGGCTTTATCGAGATCGATACGCTGTCGCTCAAGACGTGGGCAAAGGTCCAGGGCCCCAGCTCTGCTGCCGCTCAGGCCTAGCGCCTCCTTCCCTTGGTATCCGCGCGGCCCATCCGCGTGATACATAACGGGCGCACGGGGTCCCTACCTTTCGTTATGCTTGCTGACACTTCTTAACATCGGTGGCCCCTACGTTCCGCCCGCATATATGATGCCGCGTCTGCGGCTGAGTCCGAGCCCCGCCGGGGTTGTCCGGCGGGGCTCCTTCTATCAATTTGGCGGCTCTGTGCCTATATATATGAGGAGTATCCATTATGTTCAATGCTATCGCGCATGCTTTGCTTGCCCTCGCGCCCGAGTTCGATGCTGTAAGGGTCGAGGACGTTCCTATGAGCCTGAAGGCCTGGATCGATGGTTCGCAGGGCAACATCCGGAGGGAGACGTTGGGCGCCAAGTGTATGGCGCGTCACTTCTTTGCAAATTAGCTACATGGCTCCGCACACGGTGGGGAATGTGCAAAACTAGCGGTTGAAAAATCGCTTTAGCGATATGGCGCATTGCTTTGGGCGCTTGTTTTGGTATTTGGAGAAAGGGGACGGTTCCATGGCTCTTTGGGGCGGTCGTTTTGAGGCAGGTGTGGCCGAGGTCACGCAGGAGTTTGGCGCGTCGCTGCCGGTCGACAAACATCTCTATAAGCAGGATATCGCCGGCTCTAAGGCGCATGCCAAAATGCTGGCGGCCCAGGGCATCATCAGTGCCGAGGACGAGCGCGCGATTGCCGAGGGCCTGACCGGAATCGAACAGGATATCGATGCCGGCAACTTTACCTTCGACATCAACGACGAAGACATTCATATGTCCATCGAGAGCGAGCTGACGCGTCGCATCGGCGAGGCTGGCAAGCGCTTGCATACTGGGCGTTCGCGCAACGACCAGGTGGCGACCGATACGCGACTGGGCGTCAAGGCGCTGGCCAAGGAGCTCATGGAGGCCAATCTAGAGCTGCGCCATGTGCTGGTGGATGCGGCTAAGAAGTACGACAAGGTGATTTTGCCGGGCTACACGCACATGCAGCACGCTCAGCCCGTGCTGCTGTCGCATCATCTGCTGGCGTATTCCTGGATGTTCGCGCGCGACTTTACGCGCCTGAAGGCCGCCTTTGATGCCGCCGACAACTGCCCGCTGGGTGCTGCCGCGCTTGCCGGTACGAGCTATCCGCTCGATCGCCAGATGACGGCTGCCGAACTTGGTTTTGCGGGCGTGATTCCCAACTCGCTCGATGCGGTTTCCGACCGTGATTTCCTGCTCGATCTGCATTACGCCGGATCCGTCATGGCGATGCACCTGTCGCGTCTTTCCGAGGAGATCGTGCTGTGGTCGAGCTCCGAATTTGGCTTTATCACGCTTTCCGACTCGTACTCCACCGGCTCGTCCATCATGCCGCAGAAGAAGAACCCCGACTTTGCCGAGCTTATCCGCGGCAAGAGCGGTCGCGTGTACGGCAACCTGGTGCAGCTGCTGGTAACCATGAAGGGCCTGCCGCTTGCTTATAACAAGGACTTGCAGGAGGACAAGGAGGGCGCGCTCGATACCGCTCATACGCTCATGCAGTGCCTGTCGGTTATGGCTGGTATGATTTCGACTTGGACCGTCAACGAGGATGCCATGGCGCGCGAGTGCGGCGTGGGTCACCTTGCCGCCACCGATGTTGCCGATTACCTGGCCAAGCGTGGCCTGCCGTTCCGCGAGGCACATGCCGTGGTGGGGCATCTGGTCCTGATGTGCGAGAAGCGCGGCTGCAATCTTGAGGACCTGCCGTTCGAGGTGTTCCAGGAGGCAAGCCCGCTCTTTGAGCGCGACATTACCGAGGCGCTCGACATCCCGTCGATTGTCGCCGCGCGCACGACCGAGGGCGGCACCGCCCCTGCCGCCGTTGCCGTGCAGCTTGATCGCGCCGAGGCACAGCTCGTGGCTGACGAGGGTGTGTTTGGGTCACTGACTAAGGTCGTCGAGATGGGCCACGGGGTAAAGTAGGGATTTGGCTGAAGCCGTTTTGGCCATTTATTGAGGAATCGTTTTTTGCTTTACGGGCGCCTGCTGATGTGGGCGTCCGTTTTTTGTTGCTATGGGGGAGGGGCTTGTTGAGAACTTCTGTAGGACCTTTGGGCAGGTTGTGAAGGGGTTACGTTCGCGGGCGGCAACCGACCGCCTGCTCTGTTCGATGCGGTTGATGGGCGGTCGGATGGTACTCTAATCGGGCTTCGAAACAGAAGTGACACATATGGAGCGCTTTAATAAATTGCAACGTTTCAATAAACAGCTTTTTGTTTAACTGCAGCTAAAACTCTGTTACGATGCAGTCCAGGCGGGTGCCGGAATGGGACTTGGGCACGCGCGAACCTACTTGAAAGGCTACTTTTATGGCTATCGAGAAGACCTTCATCATGATTAAGCCCGACGCCGTGCGCGACCGCAAGATCGGCGAGATCGTTGCTCGCATTGAGCGCAGCGGCCTTGTCATCGAGCGCATGGAGATGACCACGCTCGAGCGCGCTACCGTCGAGGAGCACTACGCCCATCTGGCCGACAAGCCCTTCTTTGGCGGTCTCTGCGACTTTATGACGAGCGGTCCGGTCGTCAAGATGGTCGTTTCCGGTCTCTCCGCTGTTGCTAAGATGCGCACCCTCATGGGCGCTACCAACCCGCTTGAGGCTGCTCCTGGTACCATCCGCGGCGACTTTGCCGTCGATGTCAACGCCAACGTGATCCACGGCTCCGACTGCCTGGAGAACGCCGAGATTGAGATCAAGCGCTTCTTTGGCTAAACCAGCTTTGACTCCTTAAAGCTGTTAGCGTGTGGCTTGGGCGCCGCGGAACTCCATCCGCGGCGCCCTTTTATTCCAAAATCTATGCAGGGGCCCGCTCGGACATGTATTCCGAGCGGGCCTCTGCTGTTAGCTTGTGGCACTGAATAGTTTAGGCTTCGTCGACGATCTTAAGGCCGCGCGTGCGATCGATCTCGTTGAGGAGGTTAACGCGACGCTCATGACGACCGCCCTCAAACTCGGCGTCGAGCCACTCGTCGACAATCATCTTGGCGAGCTCGGAGCCCACGACGCGGGCGCCAAAGGCGAGCACGTTGGTGTTGTTGTGCATGCGGGAGAGCTTGGCGCTGAAGGGTTCGGAGCACACGACGGCGCGCACGCCCTCTACCTTGTTGGCAGCCAGGCTGATACCGACGCCGGTGCCGCAGATCAGGATGCCTAGGTCGACGTCGCCGTTGGCAACGGCCTTACCCACCTTGTAGCCGGCGATGGGGTAGTCAAAGCTCTCGGAGGTGTCGGTGCCAAAGTTCACGACCTCGTAGCCGCGCTCCTTCAGGTGCTCGGAGATGATGTTCTTGAGCTCGACGGCGGCGTGGTCGTTACCGATACCGATCTTCATGGATGGTTCCTCTCTGGTCTGTGCGGCGCAAATGCTAAAGGTGTTTACCGCGTTCGACTGCATGATAGCGCGACTCTTGCATAAACGCTCGGGCGTTTTTTGGTCAAACGCTTTAGCATGCAACAAGACCGGCTTCTCATGAATAATGCCGCCAATTTGTGCTTGAGCGCCGCCCGCCGGAACCATGGTTGCGGTTTTTGATGCATTGTTATCAAATAAAAGAGCTAATTATTTTCGAGAGCCCTGTCCGTTATACAAGTAGGAGATACCTATGCCTACCGATTCCCTTCGTGATGCCGCGTTTTGCGATGTTTTGAACCGCGAGCTTGTCTGTGCACTCGGCTGCACCGAGCCCATTGCCGTTGCCTATGCAGCGGCGTTGGCGAGCCAGACGCTTGGTTGCGAACCCGATCATATGGATGTTGCCTGCTCGGGCAACATCATCAAGAACGTCAAGAGCGTGACCGTGCCCAACTCGGGCGGAATGCACGGTATTGAGGCTGCGGCCGTACTGGGTGCCGTGGGCGGCGACGCCAAGAGCGCTCTCGAGGTGCTCGAGAGCGTTAACGATGAAGACCGTGCTCGCGTGGCCGAACTCCTCGCCGACGCCGGCTACTGCGATGTGTCGCTTGTCGAGGGTGTGCCCAACCTCTACATCAAGGTGACTGCCACGGCTGGAGGCCATACCGCGGTCGTCGAGATTACCGACCACCACACCAACGTCACGTGCCATACGCTCGACGGTATTCCGGTATGCGGCAAGTCGGCGGGGGAGTGTGCCGCCTGCGC
>CATYJA010000089.1:0-6737 GCA_958407545.1 uncultured Collinsella sp.
TTCTGCCGATACATGCCCAGCTCGCGCGAACGACGCGTGGCCTCGGGGTAATACGGGCGAAAATCGCTAATCACCGGAGTGAGACCGCGGGCGGCAGCCAGACGCTCCAACACATCATTGCAGGTTTCGAACAACTGGTACGGCGAGACGGCGAGCGTCGTGCCCACAAACTCAAACCCGCGCTCCTGGGCCACACGGCATGCCTCAGTCAGACGCAGGACATAGCATGCGCGACAGCGACGGGCTCGATCGGCGCCCAGCGGGGCCACGCCGGCCTCCCAGCGCTCCCGGTCCTCCCCCGCCTCGATAAGCTCGATGTCGCCATCGGCACACCACCGGCGCAGCTCATCCAAACGCCGCTGCCATTCATCGTGCGGCTGAATATTGGGGTTTGTCCAGCAGATTGTAGGCTCAAACCCTTCCTCGCGCAGCAGGCGGACCGGCTCAAGAGAGCACGGCGCACAGCAGGCGTGCAACAACAACGGCTTCATCGACATCTCCTCACCCGAAAAAGCGCACGCCGAAGGACGTGTCCTCGCAGGCGACAATGCGGCGGTCGCGCAAAATGGTCCGCACGTAATACCAGTCGCCCACACAGCCTGACAAATGCAAGCCGGCCGCCAGATAGCACAGCAGCGGATAGCCCGAAAACGCAAACCCCAGGGCAAGCGTTGTCGTCACAACAGCCGTCGGTGCCAGGCAAATCGCCATATACCGCCGGCGCGAATACACAATCCCCTCGGCGCAGGCATAAATCATGCACGTCTCACGGTTCGCTCCAAAAGTCACGTGCGCACCCGCGGGCGCAAACAACTTAAAGAACGCTGCATGCACTAGCTCGTGCACGGCAAATGACGCCGCCGAAACCGCAGCTAAGCCGACTATCCAGCCCAAGACCGTGGTCCAGCCGCCCGCGTCAGCCGCATCCAAGTCCGCAGGCCCGCCCATCAGCATAAACACCGGCACCAAGCACACAGCAAATGCGCCGAGCACGGCCATCCCCCACACAAAGCAGGCGTGCAGAAAATCCTCGTCTTCAAACGCATGTATGTTGGAAATCTCATTCATAGCATCTTAGGATAGCGCCCCTGCCACGTACCCGTCCGCATGTGCGATAATGTCGAACGATATGCACGAATTGACCACCGCGCCGCCGAGCCCCACGCCCGGCTGCGCTCTCACCATATGCGAAGGAGTCCCATGGCATCCAAATACTCCATGAACGACCGTCCCAGCTGGCCTCGCCGCGCCATCGTTACCGCCGGCGAGCCCTACGGCAACAAGGGCCTTCACTTTGGCCACGTCGGCGGCGTCTTTGTCCCGGCCGACTTCTTCGCCCGCTTCCTGCGCGACCGTCTGGGCCGCGAGAACGTCATCTTCACCTCGGGCACCGACTGCTACGGCTCGCCCATCATGGAGAGCTACCGCAAGCTCAAGGAGAACGAGGGCTACGACAAGTCCATTAACGAGTACGTCGAGTCCAATCACTCCCGCCAAGCAGCGACCCTCAACAACTACAACATCAGCTGCGATATCTACGGCGGCTCGGGCCTTGAGCCGGCTGCGCAGATTCACAACGTGGTGACCGCCGAGATTATCAAGCGCCTGCACGAGCAGGGCACCATCTCCAAGCGCTCCACGCTGCAGTTCTACGATGCCAAGGCCGGCACGTTCCTCAACGGCCGTCAGGTAATCGGCCGCTGCCCCATCCAGGGCTGCAAGTCCGAGAAGGCCTATGCCGACGAGTGCGACCTGGGCCACCAGTTTGAGCCCGAGGAGCTCATCGCGCCCAAGAGCCAGCTCACCGGCGAGGTGCCCGAGCTGCGCCCGGTCGACAACCTCTACTTTGACCTGCCGGCCTACCTCGACTTTATGAAGACCTATACCGCCAAGCTAGCCCAGAACCCGCAGGTTCGCTCCGTGGTCTCCAAGACCATGGAGGAGTGGCTGCTGCCGGCTCAGCTCTATATCCAGAACAAGTTCCGCGAGGCCTTCGATGCCGTCGAGGATCAGCTTCCCGAGCACACCGTGCTGGAGCCCGAGGGCAACAAGAGCAGCTTTACCGTCACCTTCCCCAGCTGGAAGGAGCGCGACGATGCCCACGCGGTGCTCGCCAACGGCGGCGTGCGCTTCCGCAGCGGCAAGGCGCTCGTACCCTTCCGCATCACCGGCAACATCGACTGGGGCGTCCCGGTGCCCCAGGTCGACGGCGTCTCCGACGTCACCTGTTGGTGCTGGCCCGAGAGCCTGTGGGCTCCCATCAGCTATACGCGCACCGTGCTCGCACGCGATGCCAAGGCCGCCGGCGTGACCGAGGGCGTCGCCGCCCAGGATGCCGCCCTCATGGGCGAGCCCGCCGCCGATTCCACGCAGGTCCCCGCGCCCACCTACCAGCACAGCTCGCTCGACTGGCGCGACTGGTGGTGCTCTGACGACGCTCAGATCTACCAGTTTATCGGTCAGGACAACATCTACTTCTACTGCATCGCGCAGACCGCCATGTGGGAGGCCCTGGGCTGGGACCTCACGCAGAGCACCGTCAGCGCCTGCTACCACCTGCTCTACATGGGCAAAAAGGCCAGCTCGTCCTCGCAGACGCCTCCCCCACCGGCAGACGACCTGCTCAACCACTACACCTGCGAGCAGATGCGCGCGCACTGGCTGTCGCTCGGCCTGTCCGAGAAGCCGGTGAGCTTTAGCCCCAAGGCATACGACACGCGCGTGACCGGCAAGGACAAGGACGGCAACGAGGTGCGTGCCTGCGACGACAAGCGCGTTATCGACCCGGCCCTTAAGGAAAGCGCCCTTTTGACCGGCGTGTTCAACCGCCTGGCCCGCAGTTGCTTCTACGGCGTCGCCATCAAGGAGGGCGACGAGAGCCCCTATCGCAACGGCTGCATCCCCGCCGGTGACGCCTCTGCCGCCGTGGTCGAGGCTGCCGAGCAGGCAACTCTTGCCTTTGAGCAGGCCATGTACAAGTTCGAGACGCACCGCGCGCTTGCCGTGTGCGACGACTACCTGCGCGCCGCCAACAAGCGCTGGAGCGACGCCTCCAAGGCCGCCAACAAGCTCGAGGGCGACGAGGCAAACGCAGCGATGACGCAGGCCCTGGTTGATGCCTTTACCGAACTGCGCGTGGCAACCGTCCTGATGCACGGTATTGTGCCGGCCGGCTGCGAGCTCATCTGCGAGTACTTCGACGTCGATCCGGTCGCCTTCTTTAGCTGGGATAACATCTTTGCCTCCACGGACGAGTTTGTGGAGAGCCTGGGCGAGAAGCCCGGCGAGCACCGCGTGAAGCCGCTGCCCCCGCGCTTCGACTTCTTCAGCAAGCACGAGAGCCAGTACTAAAACACTCGACATGTAATGGAATGGGAAGGAAAGACGGATGTCCAAGCCGCGTCGTCGTAAGCAGAAAAAGCAGGTCAAGGCCGAGCTCAAGCTCAGGCAGTTTGCTGCTACCGAACTTTCCGACCAGCTTGCCGCCCAACACTCCGCCGCCGACCTGCCGCGCTTTATGGTCGACACGGTCGCCGGCGCCTATGCGCCCGCCGATGCTCAACTCATGATCGAGGGCTTCGGTGCCGCAGCCGCACGCCCGGTCACGCTGCGCGTCAACACGCTCAAGGCGACCGCCGAGGACATCGCTGCGGCGCTCGATGCCGCCGGCATCGCCCACAACCCCGTCGCCTGGTACCCAGACGCCTTTATCCTACCCAAGGCCCAGGTTTCCGATCTGTGGGATCTCGACATCTACCGCGACGGCAAGATCTACCTGCAGAGCCTGTCGTCCATGATGCCGCCGTTGGTCCTGGGCGCTCAGGCCGGCGAGGACATCCTGGACATGTGCGCAGCCCCTGGCGGCAAGACGACGCAGATCGCCGCCCTCACGCAGGGGAATGCTCATCTCACCGCCTGCGAGATGAGCATTCCCCGCGCCGAAAAGCTTGAGTCCAACCTCCACCGCCAAGGTGCCAAAAACGTGCCCGTCATGCGCATTGACGCACGCGAGCTTGACGAGTTCTTCCGCTTTGACCGTATTCTGCTCGACGCCCCCTGCACCGGCACGGGCACCGTCATCAGCGGCAACGAGAAAAGCCTGCGCGGCCTCACCGAGCAGTTGCTGAGCAAGTGCGCCCGCTCGCAGCGAGCACTTCTGGACCGCGCCATGGGAGCCCTCAAACCGGGCGGCACGCTCGTCTATTCGACTTGTTCGATCTTGCCGCAGGAAAACGAGGACGCCCTGCAAGAGGCCCTCGACAAGCACATGGACTGCGAGCTCATCCCCCTCGACGGCACGCCGAGCGAAAGCGAAACGCGCCGTGCCCAGGATGCCGGCGAGGAGCCGCATATCGAGAGCAACGCTCTCACCGAGGCCATCGCCGCCGGCCACGTCTCGTCCGTCGCCAACGGTATGCCCGGCACGCTGACCATTCCGCCTAGCCGCGACTTTGAGGGCTTCTACATTGCCCTGATCCGAAAACGCAGCTAGCGCACGGATCAAAAACTCAACAAGCTATCTCCGTGCGCGTTTGCCCTGCTGGTCGCAATGCTGTTTAAGCATCGCACGCTCCTTGCGTTCGACCCTTTTGCCCTTAATGGCCGTGACCACAAAGTAGATGACCGCGGCGGCAACGATTGCGCCCACACACAGGCCGATCGAGCCAAACATTGCTGTCAATTCCATACCGCGTCACCTCTCTTTTAAACGGGGCTTTCAAGATAGCACCTCGATACCCGCCACCACAGCTCCTTCACGTTCGCCGGCCCTTCGGTCTAACGGATGGCGCGGCGGGGAAAAATCAACTCGTCAAACGATTTAGCATTCGCAATTCCGGCTGCATCGCGCCGGCCATCATCACATAGAATCGAGCCTCCATGGATACCCTCAACGATCTAAATGAGCGCGTCGACGCCTTCGTCGGCACCAGCTCCTTCGACACGCCTGCCGCGGCAAACGGCCAAGCTCCCATCGATGTGCCCGCCGAGGTTCACGAGGACATCGTCGCCTCGGTCGATTTCTCCGAGGTCGAGCTCGCAGACGAGTTCACCGAGCCCCAGGTAGCCGTGACCCCCAACGGACTGCTCCCCATGGAGCCGCTGCCCATCGACGGGCGTTTGCGCAAGGCGGCCCTTCGCATGCCCGACGAGATCGAGGAGGCCAGCGGCTTTACGCTCTTCGGCCGACGCATCAAGTCGCTCATTTACACCACCGACGTCGCGGTTATCCGCAACTCCAACGCCGATGCCGTCTTTGCGGTCTACCCTTTCACGCCGCAGCCCGCCATTACGCAGGCGCTGCTGACCGTCGCCGAGTGCCCGGTCTTTGTAGGCGTGGGTGGCGGAACTACGACCGGTAAGCGCTCCGTGCAGATGGCAGCCGTCTCCGAGATGCAGGGCGCGGCGGGCTGCGTGGTCAACTCCCCCGCTACTGCCGAGATGGTCGAGCACATCACCAACATCGCCGACATCCCCGTCATCGCCACGGTCGTTCGCTGCGACGACGATGCCCACGCCAAGGTGCGCGCTGGAGCCAAGATTCTCAACATCGCCGCCGGCAAGAACACGCCCCAGGTCCTACGCGAGCTGCGCGAGCACTATCCCAACCTGCCGCTTATCGCGCCGGGCGGCAAGACGCCCGAGAGCATTCGCGAGACCATCGCCGCCGGCGCCAACGCCATCATCTGGACACCGCCTTCGGCCCAGCAGCTACAGACCGACATGATGCAGCGTTATCGCAAGATGAAGGAAGACGCCACACCTGTCATCTCGCGCGACGACGTGCCCATTATCGACCAGGTCGCCGCCGCCGAGGTCAGCCAAGTCGAGAACATGAATCCCGATGTGCCGATTCCCGACGAAGTCATCGAGCGCGTCGCTTCGATCCACGAGCGCGTCGAGGAGCATCGCGCCAACCGCGGCCTCAAGCCGTCACTGCACGGCTTTTTCTTCCGCGGAAAGAAACGCTAGCAAAACATCTTGGCCCGCCCCACAAACGTGAGGCGGGCCGTTTTCGTTTGAGCAATCATGCAGCGACGTGATGGGGCAAATTAATCCACGCGCTTGTCGCCCATAAAGAAGAGCGCCACCGTACCAGGTCCGGTATGCGAGCCAATCAGAGTACCGATGTCATTGATCTCAATCTTGCCTTTAAGCTGCGGAACCTGTTCCTCAATCAGCGCCGCGACCGCCTCGGCATCCTCGCGGCACGCCGACTGCGACATGATGCACTTACCCGAATAATCTGCACCGTCCTGTACGTGTGCCATCATGGTCTTAGCCATCTCGGAAATCGCGCGCTTCTTAGTGCGAATCTTCTCACGTGGCGACAGCTTACCTTCGCAATCGACCGTCATAAGCGGGCAAATCTTAAGCGCCGTGCCGATGATCGCGCTCGCGGCCGAAATGCGACCGCCGCGCAGGTAGCTCGACAGATCGGTCGAGAAGAACCAGTGGTGCAGGTTGAGCTTGTGCTCCTCGATCCAGGCAGCCGTCTCGTCGAGTGAAGCCCCACTATCGCGCACATCGGCGGCATATTCCAACAACAGGCCAAAGCCCGAAGACGCCGCCAGCGAATCGATGACGCGCACCTTGCCGCCCTCGGGATAGCGATCCGCAAGCATCTGCGCCGCGACGCAGGCCGATCCATACGTGCCCGAAATACCCGACGACAACGTCAGGTGCAGCACGTCTTTACCCTCGGCAACAAACGGCTCCCAAAACTCCTCGTACTCACC
>CATYJA010000090.1:0-6714 GCA_958407545.1 uncultured Collinsella sp.
GAAACGAAAGGGCGCTGACCTTCTGGTCGCGCCCTTGAAGTTGAACGTCAGATTGCCCAAATGCGGACCGCGCAGCGTCGGCCCGTTACGGCGTTTGGTAAAACGCCGTAACTAAAAACGGTTACCGCGGAAGCCGCCGCCGTTGCGGCCGCCACGGTCGCCGCCGCGACCGCCGCGGTCGTTACCACGGTTGCCGCCAAAGCCGCCACGGTTGCCACCGCGATCGCCATAGCCACCACGGTTGCCGCCAAAGCCGCCGCGACCGCCACGGTCGCCGCCACGGTCACCAAAGCCGCCACGGCCGCCGCGATCGCCGCGGTCGCCACCACGGCCACCACGATCGCCAAAGCCGCCGCGGCCGCCACGGTCGCCGCCACGGCCACCACGGTCGTCACGGCCGCCGCGAGGACCGCGATCCTCGTCCAGGCCCATGGCGACGAGCGGAGCGATAACCTTATCGAGAGCGGCCATCAGCTCGGTGGCCTCCTCGTAAGAAAGCTCGGGCAGGAGCTTCTCCTTCTTGTTGGCAAGCTCGACCAGGCCCTCAGCGGCATCCTCGGCAGCGAAGACGACGATCTTGCGCATATCGCCCTCGGCGTCGTCGATGCGGCCGACCAGATCGGCAGCCTCGGCCTCGGCCATCAGGCCATCGAGCTCACGGAGGCGCATGCCCAGCAGGTCGGACATTTCCTTCTGCTCCATCTTGGGCTTGAGGTCAAGAAGCTTGATGGCGCGTTCGATGTTCGCCATGCGCTCGGCCTTGGCCTCCTCCTCCTTGGAAATAGCAAAGCGACGGCTACGCAGCAGGCGGGCGGCCTTCTGCATCTTGTCCATCAGCTCTTCGTCATCGTAATCAACGGCGGCCTCGACAACCTCGGCCTCCTCCTCGGCGGAAACCTCGTCAGCAGCCTCAACCTCGGCAGCTTCGGTCTCCACGGTCTCGACTGCCTCAACCTCGGCAGCCATGGTCTCGTTCTCGGTCTCGTTCATGATCTCTTCGTTCTCGGACATGAGACTCCTTCTTAGCCCTCTCGGGCATCATCGCCCCATTCGCGGGGCCCGTCGCGCACTCTTTGCGCTTTAAACATTCATGCCTCTCGGCAAAACGTCCATTAGTTTATGGTGTTGCCATCCAATCTAGCTGCAGAATCTATGTGCACACATTAATGCGACATGTGCGACTCGCGACGAGCGTACACCAGCGACGTCGCGAACCCGACCACGGCAATCACAGCCGCCACACGCACGGCAGTTGCAAATCCAATCGCCTGGGCAACGTCGGTCGCAGCGCCAGCCGCGCCGGCAGTCGCCGCAGAACTCGAGAGCAGACCGATAAACAGCGATGGGCCAAACGATGCGGCAATCATGTTCCACGTGTTAAGCAATGCCGTTCCGTGGGGATGCTCAGCGGCAGGCAGCGTCTCCAAGCCGGCCGTTTGCGAGGGGCTCAGCACCAAACCGACTCCGGCATACACCACAACGGTCAGCGCCACGACGACGCCGATGTTCATACTTGCCGCCGTCATCGAGATGGCAGTCTGCCCCACGGCAATCAGGGCAAAGCCGACCGGCAGCAGAGGCCATGCGCCACGGGCGTCCATCACGCGTCCGCCCACAATCGAGGTCACGGCGTTGCAGGCAATCGCCGGCAAAATGAGCAAGCCCGCAATAAGTGCGGTCATGCCGTATGCGCCCTCAAAATAGAGCGGCAACAAAACGCTCATCGAGAACGTCGTCATCATCGACACCACCACAAGCAGGCACGCGGGCCAAAAACGAACGCTCGCCATGGGACGCACGTTAAGCACCGGATGCTCGAGCTTGAGCTGACGGGCCGCAAACAGGCCGAGCAGCACAATGGCGGCGAAAAGCGCCACGATGCCGGCAATCGGATTGGTCGAGAACTCGCCTACGGAATACACGAATGCCGTAATGCCGGCGGCGAGCAAAACAACCGACAGAATATCAAGCGTGGTGCTCGAGCGCTCTCCGACATTCTGAACAAGCTTAACGCCCGCCGCAGCGACCACAATGCCGCCCACCAGCGGCACTACGAACACCGCCCTCCAGCCGAACAACGTGCACATAAGACCGCTGATTACGGGTCCAAACGCCGGCCCTAGCGTAATGCAGGCACCGCCCAGGCTAAGATACAGACCGAGCTTCTCGCGCGGGGCGCAAGACAGCACCACGTTCATCATGAGCGGGAACAAGATGCCCGATCCCGCAGCCTGCAAAATACGACTTGGTAGCAAAACGCTAAACGACGGAGCGATCAGACACAGGACTTCGCCGGCGACCATACATCCGCATGCGAAAAACAACAGCTTGCGCGTCGAGAAACGGCCGGACAGGAAGGCCATGATGGCCGTAAAGATCGACGTCACGATCATGTAGCCCGAAACGAGCCACTGCGCCGTGGTGGCACTCACCGAAAAGGCTGCCATAATGTCGTGCAACGCCACGTTAATGATGTTTTCGTTAAACGCGGCAACAAAGGCTGCAATATACATAACGACGAGAAGCGCCGCAGTGGCCGATGGCGTTGCTTGAACTTGTTGCTGAGATTTGCTCCCCATGCATTTCCTTCCTCTTGGAACGACAGTCGCATCGCCCCAGAGGAACAGTCCAGGGCGAAAAATGAGCCCTAGACTTACGCCAGACGCCGTACACGACGAATCTGGCAACATGGTCCAACGTCAAAAGATTGTAACGCGGACGCGCAGCTTTCCTTCCGCGCTATTATTAAAAGTCCACGAAAGCATAAGACATGAGGAGCCCGCCATGATTAAGCCCATCATGAAATCCGAGTTCTTTTTGCGCCTGCCTTCCGAAGACGCGGGGCCCGACGATGCCGCGACCGGGCAGGACCTCCTGGATACACTCCACGAGCATGAGCACGAGTGCGTGGGGCTCGCCGCCAACATGATCGGTGTGCGCAAACGCATCATCTGCGTAAAGGACGGCAACAGGGCGCTCCTGATGTACAACCCTCAAATTCTTGAACAGGTCAATGCCTATCAGACGAGCGAAGGATGCCTCTCGCTGATCGGCGAGCGCCCCTGCACCCGCTATCGCCGCATTAAGGTTGAGTATTTGGACGAGAACTTCGTTCACCGCATCAAAAACTTCTCGGGCTACACCGCCGAGATCATCCAGCACGAAATCGACCACTGCACTGGAATAGTGATCTAGTTCCGCCGATTCAAGAAAGCTCCCTGCAGCAAAACAACTGCAGGGAGCTTTTCATAGTGCGGAGCTTCTATCCCACTAGCTTTGACGGTAATGATCGAAGAAATCGGCGAGGTCTTCGAGCGACTCTTTGAGCACTTCCATGCGCGGCAGGTACACGATACGGAAGTGGTCGGGCTCAGCCCAGTTAAAGCCGCCGCCGCGCGTAATCAGGATCTTCTTCTCGTGCAGCAGGTCAAGGGCGAACTGTTCGTCATCGGTGATGTTGAACTTTTTAACATCCATCTTGGGGAAGATGTAGAACGCCGCACGCGGCTTAACCACCGAGATGCCGTCAATCTTGTTGAGTGCCTCATACACAAAGTTTCGCTGCTCGTAGACACGGCCGCCGGGACGGATGTAGTCGTTGACCGACTGATGGCCACCGAGTGCCGTCTGAACGATCGACTGAGCCGGCACGTTGGAGCACAGGCGCATGTTGGAAAGCATGTTGACGCCCATGATAAAGTCGCTCATGCAGCGCTGGTTGCCCGAAAGCACCATCCAGCCAATACGATAGCCCGCAATCATATGCGACTTGGACAGGCCGCTAAACGTAATGCAGGGCAGGTCGGGGGCGAGCGATGCAATGGAGACGTGCTCGTAGCCGTCCATGCACAGGCGGTCGTAAATCTCGTCGGCAAAAATCATGAGCTGGTGCCTGCGCGCAATCTCGACAATGCCCTCGAGCACCTCGCGCGGATAGACAGAGCCCGTGGGATTGTTGGGGTTGATGATGACGAGGGCCTTGGTCGCGCTCGTGATCTTAGACTCCATATCCTGCAGGTCGGGATACCAATCGGCCTGCTCGTCGCACAGATAGTGCACGGGATGGCCGCCGGCAAGGGTCGCGCACGCCGTCCACAGCGGGTAGTCGGGGCTGGGGATCAGAATCTCGTCGCCGTTGTCGAGCAGCGCGTTCATCGAAAGCTGAATGAGCTCGGACACGCCGTTGCCCGTGTAGATATGCTCCATCTGAACATTGGGCAGGCCTTTGATCTGCGAATACTGCATGATCGCCTTGCGCGCAGAGAACAGGCCGCGCGAGTTGGAATAGCCTTCGCAGTCGGGCAGCTGCTGGCGCATGTCCTTGATAACCTCGTCGGGCGTGCGGAAACCGAAGGGCGCCGGATTGCCGATATTGAGCTTGAGGATGCGCTCGCCTTCGTCCTCCATACGGGCAGCCTCGTCGACGACGGGACCGCGCACGTCATACAGGACGTTCTCGAGTTTGGTGGATTTAGAAAAAGTACGCATGGTGGTGCTCCTTGGAATTTGAGCCGTGGGACTAGGTTCGGATTTGGCAACGTTATGGGACGAGGACGTCTCGCCTTGATCGGCGTCACTGGCGAGCAGCCAGGAAACATCGACCTCCAAAATGCGGGCGAGCAGCTCTGCCACATCGCGCCGCGGAATCGTCTTGCCACTCACATATTGGCTCATCTGACTCTTGCCGAGTTTTTTGCCGAGCATCTCCGATGCGCGGATTACGTCCGACTGGCGAACGTCGCGATCGGACATGGTCTGTCGCAGGCGATCGCTAAACGTCTCTTGGGCCACTAGAACCTCCTTGCTGGCAAAGTTCAATTTACAGAACACGAATTGAACCTGAGTTCAATTTAGGCAGCAGTATAGCGCGGCGCATTATCGGGAAGTTCAATTTCACAAGAAAATGTACCGAACCCCGAGAATTGTCCCAAAGTGGACAGCAGGTACGCGCTTTTAGAGATATTCAAGAAAACGAGCCGCCGCAAGCGAAACGTCAGCGGTGCGGTATATGGCGTTGATCTGCCGATGAGGGTGTCCCTCGAGCGGGCGCACGGCAACATCGAACTGGCAGCGGCGCAAGATGAGCGCCGGAAGAATGCTCACGCCCAGGCCGTCCTCGACCATAGCCATAATCGCATAGTCATCCCAAGTCGACAGTTTTGAGCGCACTGTCAGCCCCGCGCGGCGAAACAGCGGCGTAATCTCGTCGTCGCTACCGCGTTCCAGCAGAATAAACTGCTCGTTGGCCAAATCGGCAAGGGAAACGACCTCCGCGGTGGCAAGCGAGGAGTCCGCTGGCACCACGGCCATCAGCTCGTCTTGCACCAACGGCCGCGACGCCATGCCGGCGCCGCGTGGCTCGCGCGGAATAAAGCCCAGATCGCAGCGGCCCTCTGACACCCATTGTTCAATCTCTGAGTAATCGCCCATCAGCAACTCATAATTAACGTCCGGGTGATCGGCGCGAAACCGCGCAATCACCGGCGGTAACACATGGGTCGCCACACTCGAAAACGTACCGATACAGATCTTGCCACGCATGAGCCCTCGCATCTCGTCCACGCGTCGCTGCAGACGGCCAAACTCTTCGCATAACGCCTCGACCGCCGGCATGACCTGCCGCCCGTCGGCAGAAAGCACCACGCCCTCGCGGCTGCGATCAAGCACCTTAAAACCCCAGTCTGCCTCAAGGTCGCCCACCATGCGGCTCACGCCCGATTGCGAATAGCTCAGCCGCTCTGCAGCACGCGTAAAGCTGCCGGCGCGCACGGTCTCGAGCAGCACCTGCATCTTTTGAATATTCGTTTCCACGACGCGCCTCCACCCTTGCATGAGTTTTTGTCATGTTATCTATGCATTATATTCGCTTTTCTTCTAAAGCCAGTTCACCCATAGTGAACATGTTCGGATATAGAGGGGATGTCAGCGCATGAACAACGGACTGTTTACGTACTTAGCAGCATTGCTATTGTTTGGCTCCAACGGCATCATCGCCGCTGCCATCGCGCTGCCGAGCTCCGATATCGTGCTCCTGCGCACGTTTTTGGGCGCACTCTCGCTTGTCACCGTCCTCGCCATCACCCAACGCCATAAGTTGCAGGCGCCATCTCGCCCCCGCGAAGCCGCAGCCCTCCTCCTCTCGGGAGCCGCGCTGGGCGCCAGCTGGATTTTTCTGTTCCGCGCCTACCAGACGATCGGCGTCGGCGTATCCTCGCTGCTGTACTACTGCGGCCCCATCATTGTCATGGCGCTCTCCCCACTCATCTTTGGTGAAAAACTGACCGGCGGCAAAATCGCCGGGTTTATCGCCGTCGCCTGCGGTGCTTTTCTCATTGCAGCACAAGGTCTAGGCGGCAATATGCCCATTGCGGGTATCGTCTGCGGTATCGCCTCGGCATTTTGCTATGCGCTGATGGTCATCGCTAGCAAGGGTGCGCCGCACATCGAAGGTCTCGAGAACTCCGCGCTCCAGGTGAGCGCCGCTTTTGTGACCGCGCTGGTCCTCACGCTCATCACGCAGGGCGCTCCCTCATTCCTGTCCGCCGGTGTCGCCGCCAGCATTGATTGGCGCGCCGTCGTCATGCTCGGCGTCGTCAACACCGGACTCGGTTGTCTGCTCTACTTTAGTGCCGTCGCCAAACTGCCCGTGCAGACCGTCGCGGTCGTCGGCTACCTCGAGCCGCTTTCGGCCGTCGTGTTCTCGGCCGTCCTTTT
>CATYJA010000091.1:0-6582 GCA_958407545.1 uncultured Collinsella sp.
GCTACGCCATAATAGTTGGCGGACAAACGGCGAGAGAAAGCAACCACATGGCACAGACCACGACAGATACTTCCGCCAGCACCGTTTCTGGCGCCGGCGCCGCCAGCTCGTTCTCGGGCGGCACGGGAACCGAAGCCGAATTCGGCTCGCTCGGCGCGCTCTCCCCCACCTGGTGGGAGCCCGAGGATGGTAGCGAGCCCGAACCATGGCTCACGCCCGATCAGGCCTTCGAACGCTTCTTTGAATGGACAAGCGACCGCGGTATTGAGCTGTGGGACCACCAGGAAGAGGCCCTCATGGATCTAGCCGCCGGTGACCATGTCATTTTGGGAACACCGACCGGATCGGGCAAGTCGCTTGTCGCGCTAGGCATGCTCTTTATGGGCATGGCACAGGGCAAGCGCTGTTATTACACGGCCCCCATCAAGGCTCTGGTCAGCGAAAAGTTTTTCGACCTTGTGCAGGTGCTCGGCCGCGATAACGTCGGCATGATCACCGGCGACACGCATATCAACACCAAGGCGCCCGTCATCTGCTGCACGGCAGAAATCCTTGCCAACGATGCACTGCGCGAGGGCGAGGGCGCCGACGTGGGCTGCGTCGCCATGGACGAGTTCCACTATTTTGCCGACCCCGACCGCGGCTGGGCCTGGCAGGTGCCACTGCTCACCCTGCCTCACACGCAATTCATGCTCATGAGCGCCACGCTCGGCGATGTCACTGCCATCGCCGCCTCACTCGAGGAACACACCGGCGCTACCTGCGACTTGGTCGTCGATGCCCCACGCCCCGTGCCGCTGAGCTACGACTACGTGACGACCTCCCTCGAGGGCACCGTCGAGCTCGCGATGCGCGGCGGAGAGGCCCCGCTCTATATCGTGCACTTTAGCCAGGATGCCGCCCTTGCGACGGCACAGTCGCTCGCCAACTTTGGCATTGCCAGCAAGGAGCAGCGCGAGGCCATCAAGGAGGCGGCCAAGGGCACGAGCTTCTCGACGGCCTTCGGCAAGATCCTCAAGCGTTTGCTTGGCTGCGGCGTCGGCGTGCACCACGCCGGTATGCTGCCGCGTTATCGTCTGCTGGTCGAGCGTTTGGCGCAGCAGGGCCTGCTGCCCGTCATCTGCGGCACCGATACGCTCGGCGTCGGCATCAACGTACCCATCCACACCGTGGTGCTCACCGCGCTCACCAAGTTCGATGGCTACAAGATGCGTCGTCTGCGCGCCCGCGAGTTCCACCAGATTGCCGGTCGCGCCGGCCGCTCGGGCTTTGATACCGAGGGCATGGTGATTGCCGAGGCACCCGAGCACGAGATCGAGAACGCCAAGCTCATGGCCAAGGCGGGCGACGACCCCAAGAAGCTCCGCAAGATTAAAAAGAAGAAGGCCCCCGAGGGCTTTGTCACCTGGAACAAGCAGACCTTTGAGCGCCTGATCGAGACGCAGCCCGAAACGCTCAAGCCGCGCCTGCGCATCACACACTCCATGGTGATTAGCGTGGTCGAGCAGGGCGGCGACGCCCGCGCCCGCGTGCACGACCTCATCGAAACAAGCCTGCAGACCCCTGAGGAAAAGGCAAAGCTCGAGGTTCGTGCCGACGAGATCTTCGCCACGCTCATCGACTCCGGCGTCGTCGTGCGCACCGAGGTGCCGCCCGCACCCGACGCTCCAGCTGACGCCGCGCCGGACATCGACTATGCGCTAACGGTCGACCTGCCCGAGGATTTTGCGCTCGACCAGCCGCTCTCGCCGTTTTTGCTTGCCGCGCTGGAGCTGCTCGACCCCGAGAGTGAGACCTATACCATGGATCTGATCTCAATGGTCGAGGCTACGCTCGAGGATCCCAAGCAGGTGCTGCGCGCGCAGGAGCGCGCCGCGCGCGACCGCGCTATGGCCGAGATGAAAGCCGACGGCGTCGAATATGAGGAACGCTTGGAGCGCATCCAGGATGTCACCTACGAAAAGCCGCTCGAGGATTTGCTCGATGCCGCCTTCGACAAGTACTGCCAGGAAGTACCTTGGGCCAACGACTACCAGCTCTCGCCCAAGAGCGTCCTGCGCGACATGTTGGAGAGCGCGAGCGACTTTAAGGGCTATATCCAAAAGCTCGGCATCGCCCGCTCCGAGGGCATTCTGCTGCGCTACCTAGCCGAGGCCTACCGCTCCCTCGATCGCACCGTGCCCATTGAGAAGCGCGATGAGCGCTTGCGCGACATCATTTCGTGGCTCGGCTTTGTGGTACGCTCGGTCGACTCGAGCCTGGTGGACGAGTGGGAGAACGCCGGCAACCCGGCGGCCCTCGACGCCGCGCCGCCGCAGGGCATCGACGAGGTCGTTGCGGACCGTCGCGGCTGCACGCTGCTGGCGCGCAACGCACTCTTCCGCCGCGTGACCCTTGCCGCCCGCGAGCACGTTCGCGACCTGGGCGAACTCGACAAGGACTGGGGCATGAGCGAGGTCCGCTGGCAAAAGGCGCTCGATGCCTACCATGAGCAGCACGAGGAAATCCTCACCGACGGAGATGCCCGCAGCGCCGCGATGTTTACCATCGACGGGAGCGACGAGAAGACCGATCACGTGTGGCACGTGCACCAGATTTTTGCCGACGAGGATGGCGACCACGACTTTGGCATCATGGGCGATGTCGACCTGGATGCCACGCAAGACGGCGGCGAGGTCATCTTCAAAAACTACCGCGTCGGCTTTATCGAGGACCTGCTCGAGGACTAGCCGTACATACTGGAACGAAGCGGGGCCGTTGGCAGTATCGCCAGCGGCCCCGCTTTTGCACTATACGCTATCCCCTACTCGGCATCCTCGACCTCATACGAATCCGCCTCGGCGGGCTCATCGTTTGCCCCTGTCGCAGCCCCGCGCGCCTCGTCAAACGCCGCCTTCATGGTCTTGTTGCCCCAGGTGAGCTTGCGAATGGTAAGATCGTCGGCCTTCTTGTTGGCTAGACGTAAATTGTTCTCGGAGGACAGCAATGCCTCCTTGGTTTTCTGCAGATGGCTAATCGTCTTGTCAATCTCCTCGATCGCCGTCTGGAACTTACGGCTCGCAAGCTCATAGTTGCGGCCGAAGTCGTTCTTGAACTTCTCCATCTTGGCCTCGAAGTTCGTGACGTCGATGTTCTGCTGCTTGTACTCCGCCAGCTCCTGCTTATAGCGCAGCGAACCCATGGCGGCGTTGCGCAGCAGCGTGATCATGGGAATGAAGAACTGCGGGCGGATCACGTACATCTTCTCATAGCGGTAACTCACGTCGACTATCCCTGCGTTATAGAGCTCGCTTTCGGGCTCGAGCAGTGTGCAGAGCACCGCGTACTCACAGCCTTTCTGGCGACGATCGTGATCGAGTTTCTTAAAGAAGTCCTCGTTTTTGTGCTTGGTCGCGGTCTCGTCGTTCTCGTTTTTCATCTCGAACATAATCGAAATGACCTCGTTACCGCTTGCGTCGCACTCGCGGAAGATAAAGTCGCCCTTGGTGCCCTCGGACGCATCGTTATCCTTCTCGAAGTACGCGTTAGGAAACGCCGTCATGCGCAGACGGTTAAACTCGGTCTCGCAGTGCTGCTCGAGCGACTCGCCCACCATCTTGGTGGACAGGCGGACCTTCATGTCCTTAAGGCGCTCAATCTCTTCGTCCTTGTAGCGAATCAGGTCATCGCTCGCGCGCTTGGCCTGCGCAAGCTCGAGCTCGTGTGTCGCCTTGACCTGTTCCTCGCGAGAATCGCGCACCGCCAGCTCGCTCGTCAGTTTGGCACGCGCCTCATCGCGCTCTCGCTCCGCCGCGGCGACCGCCTCTGACAGGTTCATTTTTGCCATCAGTTCCTGCTCGCGCAGCTGGGCACGCAGGCCCTCGGCCTCTTGCTCGGACTGAGCCTTTGCGGCGGAAAACTTCTCTTGCACCTTCGCGCGATAGTCAGCAAGCGCGCGCTCGGCCTCGCTGCGAGCGGCATCGAGCTCACGCTGCGACTCTGCCGCGGCAGCGGCAAGCGCCATCTCCTGGGCCTTGTCCGCCGCGGCAAGCCTGGCCTGCAGCTCGGCAATCTGAGCGTCGCGTGCAGCTAAATCGTTTTGAGCAGCGTTGCGCGCCGCCGACTCGGCAAGCTTTGCTTCGTCATCTTTGCGCCCAAGCTGCGCACGCAGGCTATCAATCTCACGCTGGAGTTCGGCATTCTCTTTTTGAGCATTGGCTCGTGCCTCAACCGCCGCGCGCTGGCTTGCACTCTCGCGCTCTGCGGCAGCGCCCTCGAGCTTAGCGCGCAGCTCGGCAAGCTCAGCATCGCGCTTGGCAACCTCTTGCGCCAGTTTCTGATCCGCAGTGTTCTTCTGCTCGACAAGCTGGGCATTGCGCTGAGACTTTGCCTGTTGCAAGGCAGCCGTCGAACGCGAGCGCTCAAGCTCCAGCGCCTGCTCACCCTCACGCTGGACTGCCTTCACACGCTCATCCAGGTCGCGCGAGAACTCGGCATCGCGCACCTGCTTGACGATATCCGCATAGCCGGATGCATCGACCTTAAAAACTTCGCCGCAATGCGGGCACTTGATCTCGTTCATAGCAGCTCCTCGATGGACGCAAATATCAACCGGCTACACTCTACCGCGCCGCGCGGACAAAAAAGGCGCCGCCGCCATAATGGCAACGGCGCCAGAACCACCACAAAGGTGCCTGTCCCCTTTGTGGTGGCTCTGGCGCCCTATAACCCAAAGAAGCTAAGAATCTGATCGCGGCTTACGGGCTTGTACTCGTTGGCATCGAGACCGACATCGTAGCGAAAGATAGGGCGCACGCGATCGCGGTTGCGTGCGTTGGCGCGGTCACCCCTGCTGTGGATATGCCCATGCAGCATAATGGCGCCACGTGCCTTGCCGTTCCAGCTGAGCATGGGGTAGTGGCTCATAACCAGACGATGGCCCTTGGCATAGCCGGGAGCAATCTCCAGGTAATCGCGCACGTCTTCCCAAATCTGCGGTACGTCGGAATCTTCCCAGTCGCCGTCATGGTTACCGCGGATGAGCGTCACGTTCTGGCATTCGATACGCTCGCGCAGGCGCACCGCCTCCGCCAGGGGCAAACGATAGGTAAAGTCACCCAGAATATAGAGGCGGTCGTCCGCAGCCACGCACTCATTGATGGCATCGATGACCTTGCGGTTCATCTCCTCGACCGAGCCAAACGGCCGGTCCATGTCGTGCAAGATATTCGTATCGCCCAGGTGCAAGTCGGCGGTAAACCACATCATCGTCTGTGTCCTCATTTCGCAACGTGTTCAACTCGTGCTAAGTATACAGACGCAGCGATGCGGCGGTTATCCAAAGAGCCCGCCGAACAGTCCGCGGCGGCGTTTGTCTTGCTTTTTCGAAGCGTCACTCTGAGTTTTCTTGTCCTGCCGTTTCTTACGATCCTGCTCCAACTCATCGTCGTCGAGTAGCAGATCCCACTCAAACGGATCGTCTGTCAGATCGAACTGGTCGTCGTCATCAAACATGGCCGCCTCCATTGCCGACTAGCGGGCATCCACCACATAGAGGCCAACGCGCACCTGGTGCCACGGGCTGCGCTCGGGGGCAACCTGTTGCACGCGGGCCTCAAATACGTCCTCGTGGCCGTAATACATCATCAAGGACAGCGGGCCGGCCTCGTTTCCCGGAACGTAGCCAAGTTTGGTCTTGCCATAGTAGATCGCAACTGCCTCGGGGTCATGGGGATTATCGCGCTCGGCACACAGCGTCAGCTTATCGCCCGCTTTAAGATCGCCCAGGACCAAGGCGCCATCGGCATACTGAAATCCTGCAATGTGAAATGACAGAAGAACACGTGAAGGCTCGTACATAGCAGCTCCTCTAACGGCCGGATAAACCGGTGTGTAACCTTATTGAGAAGTCTACGGTCCCGTGCGGACACAAATACATCCTGTCTGCGTCCTTCAATCGTTTGCCTCAACGCTTGCGCGACAGAACGCTTGCAGATAAGATAGGAACACGGATGGCACCCGTTGCCGCGGGTCTTGCCAACTCCGATACACGTTTTCATCGTGAGAAGTGGCCGTCTTCGCTTACGCGGGGGCGGCTATTTCATTCGGCCGATAAATAGGCCGAGTTCGATAGCCGCGATCAACAACGCTAATAACGAAATAACATCGCTTACGTTCATACCAAATCCCTTCTAAAGGGAGTTGGCCCATCCGTGCTCCATAACAGTAGTCTAACGCAAAATGCAGGTAATAGGAACACTTGTTCGTATTACCTGCGCCCTTTTCTAATGCACAAACATGCGCACGAATTTGTGCTTCCAGCTTGCGTAAGGAGCGTAGCGGAATGGCACGTCCAGCCAGGTTGCCTTGTTCACGATGCTCTTCTTGTGGCTAAACGTATCGAAGCTTTCGCGGCCATGGTACTGCCCCATGCCGCTCGCGCCCATGCCGCCAAAGCCCATATGGCTCGTAGCCAAGTGCATGATCGTGTCGTTGACACAGCCGCCGCCAAAGGGCACATAGCGCACAAAGCGCTGCTGGACCTCGCGGTCCTGGCTAAAGATATACAGGGCCAGCGGCGTCGGACGATCCGTAATAAACGTC
>CATYJA010000092.1:0-6489 GCA_958407545.1 uncultured Collinsella sp.
AGGTCGCCGAATTCCTCGGCCTGGAACGATCCGTACTCCATAGTGCCTCCTTGGGCGCTTCATGCCGGCATGCGCGGCGATTCGTAATTCATTGCGATGGACTTAATCTATCACGGCTTCATAACGTTGCGACGGTGGCGGTCTATACTTAGAAGAATTGCAACGTACCGCTTCGTGAAAGGTCGCACCCATGCAGACGATCTACCAGAAGATGGAAACCACCGAACTCGATGCCGCCATCGAGGCGCTCAAAGCCGAGGTCGCCGAGGTCAAGGCCAAGGGCCTGGCGCTCGACATGGCCCGCGGCAAGCCGTCGCCCTCCCAGGTGGACATCTCTCGACCCATGCTCGATATCCTCAATGCCGATGCCGATCTGCACGACGGCAACGTCGACTGCTCCAACTACGGCTGCTTTGAGGGCATTCCTTCGGCGCGCAAGCTAGCGGGGGAGTTTTTGGGTTGCCCCGCCGAGCAGACGCTCGTACTGGGTTCGTCGAGCCTTTTGATCGAGCATGACATCGCCGGCATGTTCTGGCGCTGCGGCTCGTGCGGCAGCGAGCCCTGGGAGGCTTACGAGGCCGCGCACGACGGCAAGAAGGTCAAGTTCCTGTGCCCGGTTCCCGGCTACGACCGTCACTTTGGCATCACCGCCGACCTGGGTATCGAGAATGTCCCCGTCGCGATGACCGACAACGGCCCCGACATGGACGAGGTCGAGCGCCTGGTTGCCGCCGACGACTCCATCAAGGGCATCTGGTGCGTGCCCAAGTATTCCAACCCCACGGGCATCACCTTTAGCGAGGACACCGTGCGTCGCCTGGTTGAGATGCCCACGGCCGCACCCGATTTCCGCATCTTCTGGGACAACGCCTACTGCGTGCACGACCTGTACGACGAGACCGACGAGCTCGCAAACATCTTTGACCTCGCTCGCGCGGCGGGCACCGAGGACCGCGTGGTGGCATTTGCCTCGACGTCCAAGATCACCTTCCCGGGTGCCGGTATCGGCTTTATCGGTGCGAGCCCCGCGGTTATCGCGGAGTTCTCCAAGCGCCTGAAGGCCGGCCTCATCAGTGCCGACAAGCTCAACCAGCTGCGTCACGTGCGCTTCCTTCCCACCATCGAGGCGGTCAAGGAGCACATGAAAAAGCATGCCGAGTTCCTGCGCCCGCGCTTTGAGGCTGTCGAGCGCAAGCTCACCGAGGGCTTGGGCGACACGGGCTGCGCCACCTGGACGCACCCCCGCGGCGGCTACTTTGTAAGCTTCGATGGTCCCGAGGGCTCGGCTCAAAAGGTCGCCGCGCTTTGCGCAGACCTGGGCGTTAAGCTCACGCCGGCCGGTGCCACCTGGCCCTATGGCAAGGATCCGCGCGACACCAACATCCGCATCGCGCCGAGCTATCCCACGGTCGAGGACCTAGAGGCTGCGCTCGATGTGCTGGTGCTGGCCGTCAAGCTCGTCGCTGCCGAGCTTGCGCGTGCCGAGCGCGCCTAGCGCGCGGCTTCCCGTACTATCCGCACTTTCGATACGTAAAGGAGCGTATACATGGATTTGGGTATTTCCACCAACCCCACGCCAGAGCTCTACACCATTAAGGTAACCGGCGAGATCGATATCTCTAACGCCGATAGCCTGCGCAATGCCATCGACCTGGCGCTCGAGCAGCCCACTGAGGCCGTTGAGCTCGATTTTGCCCAGGTGAGCTACATCGATTCGACGGGCATTGGTGTGCTCGTGGGCGCCGCGCACCACGCGGCCGACCACGACAAGCGCTTTAGCTGCACCAATGTGCAGCCCCCGGTGATGCGCGTGGTTCAGCTGTTGGGTGTCGACCAGGAGATTTCGATTACCGCTGCATAACCTTTGCCCTCAAAAGGGCGTGCCGTTTGGCATATGTTTGTGATGCGCTCGGACGTTTTGGCGTCCGGGCGCTATACTTGACCGAATGAATAGACGAGTTCCGGCCGAATGGCGCGGTGCGGGCTCGACTCACATCGAGCCTTGGAGGTATGTGTGTTTGGTATTGGAGAGGGTGAGCTCGCGATCATCGTGGTCTTCGGCTTTTTGCTGTTTGGCCCGGATAAGCTCCCACAGATGGGCCGCACGATCGGCCGTGCCATCCGTCAGTTCCGCGAGACGCAGGAAAAGATGACGGCCGTTGTTCAGTCCGAGATTATCGATCCGGTGAGTGAGGCCGCTTCGGCACCGGTCAAGCCCAAGAAGACTGCCGTCGATGACGATTCCGATGCGGACAAGGATGCCGCCGAGACGGCAGCGCCCGCCAAGAAGGAGACCTTTGCCGAGCGTCGCGCCCGTCTTGCTGCCGAGAAGGCCGCGAGCGAGGCTGCCGCCGAGGGCGAGGGTGCTGCTGAGGAGTCCGAGGCCGAGGGCGCCGAGCCTGCCGCTGCCGCCGAGCCTGTCGTCGAGCCCGAGCCTGCTGCAGAGCCGGAGTCCGAGCCCGAGCCGGCAGAGCCCACGACGGCTGACCTCTACGCCCGTCGTCCCCGCAAGCGCAAGGCCGTCGTCGACCAGCTCGCTCGCGAGCTCGAGGCCGAGGACGAGGCCGTTGCCGAGGTTGCCACCGCCGATGCCCCGAAGGGAGGCGATGAGTAATGCCTATCGGACCTGCGCGCATGCCGCTCTTCGATCACCTGGGCGAGCTCCGTCGCCGCCTGACCATCGTGGTCGTGTCGGTGTTTGCCGCCGCCATCGTGCTGTATTTCGCCACGCCCGTGGTGCTCGACATCCTGGAAGACCCCATCCGCTCCTTTGTGCCGGACGGTAAGTTCTACATCACCACCACGCTCGGCGGCTTTGGCCTGCGCTTCTCGCTGGCCATCAAGATGGCCGTGGTCATGTGCACGCCCATGATCATCTGGCAGATTCTGGCATTTTTCCTGCCGGCACTGCGTCCCAACGAGCGCAAATGGGTCGTGCCCACGGTGCTCGCCTCGACGGTGCTGTTCTTCCTGGGCGCCATCTTCTGCTATTTCATCATCATCCCGGCGGGCTTTGAGTGGCTTATCGGCGAGACCTCGGCCGTCGCCACGGCGCTGCCCGACCTGGAGAACTACGTCAACATGGAGCTGCTCTTTATGATCGGCTTTGGCGTGGCGTTTGAGCTGCCGCTCATCATCTTCTACCTGTCCGTCTTCCACATCGTGTCCTACGCGGCCTTCCGCGGCGCCTGGCGCTACGTGTACGTGGGCCTGCTTGTGGGCTCGGCTGTGATTACGCCCGACGGCTCGCCCGTTACGCTGGGCCTCATGTATGGTGCCCTGCTCTCGCTCTACGAGATTTCGCTCGCCATTGCCCGCGTGGTCATTACCGCGCGCGAGGGCAAGGAGGGCTTGTTTGTGAGCCGTCTGGACCTGTTCTCGGACGATGAGGACGACGAGGAGTAAATCGGTATGCACGAGGTTGGCATTGTCAACGGCATACTCGATACAGTGATTCGCGCGGCGCGTGGGGCGGGGGCCTCGCGCGCCGTTTTGGTAACGCTGCGTATCGGGGATATGACCGAAGTTGTGCGCGAGGCGCTCGACTTTGCGTGGGAGACATTTCGCGATGAGGACCCGCTCACGCGGGGCTGCGAGCTCGCGGTTGAGGAGATTCACCCACAAAGTGAATGCCTGGACTGCGGCGAGGTCTTCGACCACGATCGCTTCCACTGTCGCTGTCCCCAGTGTGGTGGTGCCAACGTGCGCCTACTGCACGGCCGCGAGCTCGATATCGCGAGTATCGAAATCGAAACCCCCGACGATTAGCCCGCTAGCCATCTGGTGATGGGGTATAAAGGGGCCAAAGTAAGGAGCGCTAAGTATGGCTGAGAAAACGATTGATATCGCGTCGCCGATTCTGTCGCGCAACGAGCGCCTGGCAGATCAGCTGCGTCAGCGATTTAATGAGACAAACACCTATGTGATCAACGTCTTGTCGAGCCCCGGTTCGGGCAAGACCACCACGATCCTGGGCACCAACGAGCGCCTGCGTGACAAGGCCGGCCTGCGCTGTGCCGTCATCGAGGGCGATATCGCCTCGGATGTCGACGCCATCACCATGAAGGAAGCCGGCATGCCCGCCATCCAGATCAACACGGGCGGCCTGTGCCATCTCGAGGGCAACATGATCATGGAGGCCGTTGACGCGTTTGACCAGGCTGTGGGTCTGGAAAACATCGACGTCATCTTTATCGAAAACGTGGGCAACTTGGTCTGCCCGGTCGACTTTGACCTGGGTGAGAACCTGTCCATCATGATTCTCTCGGTGCCCGAGGGCGACGACAAGCCCATCAAGTACCCGGGCATCTTCCAGCACGCTGGCGCGCAGCTGCTCAATAAGGTCGACGTGGCCCCGGCTTTCGATTTTGACATGGATAGGTATACTAAGACACTCGATGACCTCAATCCGCAGGCGCCGCGGTTTGCCGTGAGCGCGCGCAAGGGCGAGGGCATGGATGCCTGGTGCGATTGGCTCATCGGGCAGATCGAGCAAGCAAGGGCGTAAATCGGCCGCCATACGGGCGGGCGTAGCCGCAGAGACACGAGATAGGAGCCTCTTTTGAAGCTCATCATCGCCGAGAAAAATGACGCCGCGCGTCAGATTGCCGAGCGGCTGTCCACGGGTAAGCCCAAAAAGGACAAGGTGTACAACACCGCAATCTACCGTTTTGAGTGGAAGGGCGAGGAGTGCGTGACCATCGGCCTGGCCGGTCACATCCTTGCGCCCGATTTTTGCGACAGCGTGCTGTTTGATAAAAAGCTGGGCTGGTATTCGGTTACCGAGGACGGCGAGATGCTGCCGGCCGACATGCCCGATGGCCTGGCTCGTCCGCCTTACGACACCAAGCGTAAGCCGTTCCTTGCCGATGGCATCTCCATCAAGGGCTGGAAGCTCGAGAGTCTGCCCTATCTCACCTGGGCACCCGTCATTAAGCTGCCGGCCGAGAAAGAGCTCATTCGCTCGCTCAAGAACCTTGCCAAGAAGTCCGACAGCGTCATCATCGCTACGGACTTCGATCGCGAGGGCGAGCTGATCGGTTCGGACGCCCTCAACAAGGTGCGCGAGGTGGCGCCGGACTTGCCGGTTGCCCGCGCCCAGTATTCTTCGTTTACCAAGGCCGAGATCACGCAGGCCTTCGATAATCTCGTCTCGCTCGACCAGAACCTGGCCGACGCAGGCGAGAGCCGTCAGCACATCGACCTCATTTGGGGTGCGGTGCTGACGCGCTACCTGACGCTCGCCAAGTTTGGCGGCTTTGGCAACGTGCGTTCCGCCGGCCGCGTGCAGACGCCGACGCTTGCCCTGGTGGTCGAGCGCGAGCGCGAGCGCATGGCGTTTGTGCCCGAGGACTATTGGCAGATCCGCGGCATGGGCGCCGCACAGGGTGCTGCCGAGGACGACCGCTTTAAGATTGCGCACAAGACGGCACGCTTTACCGACAAGGATGCTGCTGAGACGGCGTACAACCATGTCGACGGCGTCGCGACGGCAACCGTCGCCGCGGTGACCAAGCGCTCGCGCAAGCAGCAGCCGCCCACGCCGTTTGCGACCACCTCGCTGCAGGCTGCCGCCGCAGCCGAGGGCATCTCACCTGCGCGTACCATGCGCATCGCCGAGTCCCTCTACATGGCGGGCCTCATCAGCTACCCGCGTGTCGACAACACCGTGTACCCCGCGACGCTCGATCTGGGCGCCGTGGTGAGTGACCTGGCAAAGATTAACCCGGCGCTGGCGCCCGTGTGCAAAAAGGTGCTCGCCGGCCCCATGAAGCCCACGCGCGGCAAGGTCGAGACCACCGACCACCCGCCTATCTATCCCACGGGCGAGGGCGATCCGTCCACGCTCGACGGCGGCCAGCGCAAGCTCTACGACCTCATCGCCCGTCGCTTCCTGGCGACGCTTATGGGGCCCGCGACCATCGAGAACACCAAGCTCGAGCTCGACGTGAACGGTGAGCCGTTCGTGGCTTCGGGCGACGTGCTCGTGACCCCGGGTTTCCGCGAGGCCTATCCGTACGGCCTTAAGCGCGATGAGCAGATGCCGCCGCTGGAGCAGGGCGATACGGTTGATGTGTTCGACATTAAACTCGAGGCCAAGCAGACCGAGCCGCCCGCGCGCTACAGCCAGGGCAAGCTCGTGCAGGAGATGGAAAAGCGCGGCCTGGGCACCAAGTCCACACGCGCGAGCATCATCGAGCGCCTGTACGCCGTGCGCTACCTCAAAAACGATCCCGTGGAGCCGAGTCAGCTGGGCATCGCCATCATCGATGCACTGACGCAGTTTGCCCCGCGCATCACGAGCCCCGATATGACCAGCGAGCTCGATGGCGACATGACCCGTGTGGAGCGCGGCGAGGATACCGAAGAGCATGTCGTGGCGCACTCGCGCGCGCTGCTGGCTGGCGTGCTCGACGAGCTGCTCAAACACACGCAGGAGCTGGGCGACGCCATCAGCGACGCCGTCACGGCCGATGCGCGCGTGGGCGC
>CATYJA010000093.1:0-6439 GCA_958407545.1 uncultured Collinsella sp.
GCCGCGACCACCATGGGCTTGGCCGTGGCATCGGCCAGCACGCAGACCTCGGACGGGCCGGCGACCATGTCGATTCCCACATCGCCCGAGACGATCTGCTTGGCAGCGGCAACAAAAGCGTTGCCCGGACCGGTGATTTTGTCGACGCGCGGAATGGTCTCGGTACCGTACGCCAGCGCGGCCACGGCCTGAGCGCCGCCCACCATATAGATCTCATCCACGCCGCCGAGCTTTGCCGCGGCGAGTGTATAGGGGCTGATCAGGCCATCTTTCTGCGGCGGCGTCACCATAACCACGAGATTGACGCCGGCAACCTTGGCGGGAATGACATTCATGAGCACCGTGGAGGGATACTGCGCGCGACCGCCCGGCACGTAGATGCCGGCCGCCGCGAGCGGAGTCACCTTAACGCCGAGCATCGTGCCGTCCGGGCGCGTGGTAAACCAGCTCTGCTCGACCTCGCGCTGGTGGAATTCGCGAATCTGGCGTGCAGCCTTTTCGAGCGCCGCGACAAAAGCGGGATCGAGGCCTTCGAGCGCGGCATCGATCTGCTCCTGCGGCAAGCGGAAGCTCTGCAGCTCGACACCGTCAAAACGCTGGCAGTAATCGCGCACCGCGGCATCGCCGTTGGCACGCACGTTGGCCACGATATCGCGGGCGGCGTCGACGATGTTTTGCGGCAGCACGCCCTTGCGGTTGAGCTGGTTGGTAACGAGGCGCTCACCGGGAGCAAGCTTGATGGTCTTCATATCGGTATCCCCTATCGGTCGAGGTTGTGTTCGAAAAACGAGAGGCCGAGCGGCGGCGCCAATCGGCCCGCAGCCCAGACGTTGGGACGCTCGTGCGTGCTCGCGCTATTGTGCCGAGCCCGCAACGGGCTCAAAATGCTTGTCCTTCACGGCCGCGGCCAGACGATCTGCCAGATTGCGTACGCGCGAATCCAGGCGCGCGGCACCTGGATTGACGAAGAAACGGGCCGTGCAGTCCATGATGCGGCCGGTGATGACCAGGTCGTTGTCGCGCAGCGTGGCGCCCGTGGCGGTAATGTCCACGATGCGGTCGGTCATGCCGACGATGGGGCCCAACTCGATGTTACCGTGAAGCGAAACGATGTCGGCGTTCACGCCGCGCTCGGCATACCAGGCACTCGCGATGCGCGGGTACTTGGTGGCCACGCGAAGCGACCCGCGACGGGCATAGTTGCGCTCGGCCTGGCCGGCGCGCCACGCGGGCTCCGCCTCGATAAAGGTGCACAGGCCATAGCCCAGGTCGACCAGCTGCAGCAAGTTGAGGTCTGCCTCGATGAGCGAGTCCCAGCCGCAGATGCCGCAATCGGCACCACCGCAGCCCACAAAGGCGGGCGCATCGCTGGGGCGCACGATGACAAACTCGATATCGCCGACCGTGCCCTCGCCGGCACGCGTGTCGCGACCGCGCACAATCAGGTGACGGCCGGGGTCACGCAGCTCAGAGACGTCCAAGCCCGCGGCCTCGAGCACGTCGAGCGTGTCGGCCTTGAGCGAGCCCTTGGGCACGGCGATGCGCAGCGGACCCTCGGCGCCGCGACCCACGGCGTGATCGCCGTCGGAAGCGGCGTCCTCGGCCGAGGTGCGCGCGGCCTCCAGACGCTCGAGCGAAAAGGCGAAGCCCGCCGCCGGCACCTCGATGCCGTCGCCAAATGCACCGGTAAAGATGGAGTCGTAGCGTCCGCCCGAACCGACCGGATCGGGCAGTCCGCCGGCATAGGCCTTAAAGACCAGGCCCGTGTAGTAATCAAACGAGTTCATGATGGAGAAGTCGAAGGACAGCACCTGGGCGTCCTCGGGAGCCAGGCCCTCGACCAGGGCACGCAGCTCGCGCGTGAGCGGCGCGACAATGCCCGCCGCCGCCAGCAGCGCGTCGACGCGGTCGAGCACCTCGGCACCACCGTGCAGGCGCGGCAGCTCGCTAATGGCGACCTTAACGGCCTCGGACTCGGTGCTTTTCGCCACGCGGGCATCGAGGCCCACAAAGTCGTTGGCGTGCACGCAGCGCAGCGCCTCGGCAGCCAGTTCGCGATCCTCACAGGCCGCGAGCAGTTCCTTAAACGGACGCACGCTGCCCGCGATAATGCGCGCACCGGGAAGTGCCAGCTTGCGCACGGCCTCGGCGACCAGTGAGACAATCTCGACATCGCCCGCGGTGTCGCCCGCGCCGATGAGCTCAAAACCCAGTTGCGTAAACTGACGCGAGCCACCGGCATTGCGCTGACACTCGCGGACCACCGGCGTCTCGTAGCGCAGGCGCAGCGGCAGATCGGCCGCACGCATGCGAGTCGAAACCAGGCGAACGATCGGCAGCGTGTTGTCGGGACGGACCACCAGCAGGCGACCGTCGTCATCAAAGAGCTTAAACGGCGTGTCCGCAATGCGGCCGCCCTCCTCGAGCGAGCCCTTGTCCTCGAGCAGCGGCGTCTCGACCGGAAGGTAATGATGCTCCCTGAAGCAGCCCTTCACCGTCAGCGCAATCTCCTCGCGCGCCTGAGCCTCCTCGGGCAATATGTCCCGGAATCCCCACGGTGTGGCCGTCATCTGGTGAGCCTCCTCATGCTGTGTTTCGTATAGAACAGAAGACCGGCATAGCTCCGCCGGTCTTCTGGGTACTTTAGCATACTAGAGTGCTTGCGGGGAAAATCCGTCGCAGCCGCTCACACCGTATTCATTTGGAAACATAGGGTAGGTTGCCGCAACCCAACCCCACCTAGGCGCCAATCGCACGACGATACTCTGCCATTACCTGCGCATCGGCAGCTGCGGGGTCGGCAAAATAGCGCCAGTCATAGGTCTCGGCCGAAACAACTCCGCGATAGCCGCGCGCCACCAGCCTATCCAGGTCGGCGCGCATATCGCGGTCCCCGTCACCCCAGGCAAGATGCGTCGTGCCGTCTGCCGCAACATCGACAAAATGCACGTGGGCGACATCATCGCCAAGCAGATCGAAATAATCGTCGATGGTATCCCCCGCCACCGCCATAGCGCCCAAATCCAGACACGCCTTAAGTGCCGGATGATCAACCGCCTCGATCATGCGCTTCGTATCGGCTGCCGAGTTCACGATCATCGACTCAACCGGCTGTAGGGCCTCGAGCACCAGTCGCACGCCGCGCTCTCCCGCATGCTCGGCAATCGCACGCAGCATCGAGGCGCTGCGACCCCACGCGTCCTCGATTGGCTCGTTCAAAAATGCCCAGCCGCTCGAGACCATGACCTGCTCGGCTCCAAGTTCCGCCGCGATATCCACAACGTTCTTAAAGTACGCGAGCGTGCGGGCACGTGCCTCATTCCCGCGCGCCGCGATATTCCACGGCTTGGGGTTGTTCTGTTCGGGACAAAGCCCCACAATCCGAACCCCATACCGCTGCGACAGCTCCCGCACCTGCTCGAGCGAATCGTATCCATGGCAATCGACATACAGATGCATCGCCCCGGTCCAAAGCTCGCAACACGTGTAGCCCGAGGCCGCTGCCGAAGAAAAGAATTCCTCAAGGTCAAAATAACGATGGCTGATATTCATGACGGCAAGCTGCGGATACTCCATCTTGTCCACCTTTCGGCAAAAGGGCGCCGCAGCACAGTGTGCGCGACGCCCCCTCTTACATTGTTCTCATTATGACGGATACTCTACTGGACACCAAGCACTCCAAAGAACGCGCCGGCGATACTCACGAGCAGGATCACGAGCATGATAAGCAGCGGATTCATCTTCTTCTTGAGCATGAGATAGACGATTCCAAACAGCCCCATCGTGACAAAGCCCGGGAAGATTCCGTTGAGCAGCTCGGCGAGCGTCTGAGCACCATCGCCCGCGCCGACCATGAGCGGAATGTCCACGGTGACCATCTCCATGGTCATAGCACCAATCACCATGGCGCCCATGATAGAGGCCATCTTGACGATCGTGTCCATAATGCCCGATTCCTGGACCTTGCTGATCATGTCCGAGCCAAAGCGATATCCCACAAACGTCAGCAGGTAACGGATGATGTAGTGAGGGACGTTGAACACGAGCAGGAACAAAATCGGGCCAAGAATAGAGCCCTGCAGCGCCAGCGACGTGCCGACACCCGTTGCCAAAATTCGCAGCGTGCCCCAGTAGAAGGCATCGCCCACGCCGGACAGCGGTCCCATCAAAGCAAGCTTGACATTAGAGATCGCGCTCGTGTCAAAGCTATCGTCAGTAGCGTTGACCTCCTCCATTGCAGCGGCGATGGACATGGGGAGCGTCGAGATGTACGGCGTGACGTTATAGAGCTCCATATGGCGCTTAAGGGCAGCCTTAAAGTCCGCATCCTGCGGATACAGCTTGCGAAGGATCGGCATAAGGGCCCACATAAAACCGATATGGCCCATACGCTCGTAGTTCCAGGAATGCTCATAGGGAATCGAGCGCCAGAACAGCTTCTTAAGATCCGCGCGGGAAATCAGCCCGTCGTAAGAAGACTCAAACTTAAAACTCATCGAACCCACTCCCAATCGCAGGATCCTCGGTTGCCGCTGCGGGCTGCTCCGCCTTTTTCTTCTCGCCCAAAACCGTCATCGCGACGACGATGATCGCGGCAAAGATCGCCACGCCCGTCGTGCTAATGCCAAAGTAGGCGACGAGGAAGAAGCCAGCGAAGAAGAACGGCGCCACCGTTTTGTTCATAATCATCTGCGCCAGCATCGCAAAGCCGAGTGCGGGCAAGAAGGCGGCGGCGACATCCATGCCGGTCTGAACGAAATCGGGGATGATGTTGAGCAGGCTGGCAACAGCATCGGCGCCAAAGAAGAATGCCAGGGGAATAATCAGCAGGCCGCACCAGCTCTGCGCGTAACCGGCGATGAGCATGTTGCGCGTGATGGCCTTGGTGTCTCCGTCCTCGACGTTTTTGTCGATACGGTGCACCAGCAGTAGCATCACCGGCTGGCCCAGGGCCGTATCGAGCGCCAGGACGATCGTTGCGATGGGAATGCCCAGGGTCAGGGCCGCCGAAGCGTCCGCGCCGGCCTGCATGGCAAGCGACACACCCAGAATGGTTCCGGAAATCGTATCGGGCGGGTTATACGCACCGACCGAGATGGCGCCGACCATGGCAAGCTCCATCGTGGCGCCCATGATCGTGCCGGTCACCATGTCGCCCATGACAAGGCCGACCAACGGTCCGAGTACAATGGGGCGCTGAAGGTAACTCGTACCGGTCAGCCATTCGGAATAGCCCAAAAGGGCGATCAGGAAAATCAGGATTGTCTTGATAATCATGACAGCCCCTAACCGATGGCCTTCGCGGCGTCAGTCTTCGCATCTGCCGGAATCATCTGAATGAACAGCTCGTAGCCCTCGCCGAGCAGCTCTTTGACGTATGCCTCGTTTTCGGGCGTGAGGAACACGCTCGTCGAGACCTGGCGAGCATCCTCGCTAAAGGCAACGTTGCCGAGGTTGATCTTCTTAACGCCCATCGCCTTGGCGATGGTACCGGCCTGCTGGATCGTTTCGCAAACCACGAAGAGCTTGTACTTATCGGTCACACCGCTCTGGAGCGCCTTGACGGCATCCTCGGTGTTTTTGACGACAACCTTGCAGCCCTCCGGTTTTGCAAGGGACAGGGCCTGCAGACGAAGCTTGTCATTGAGGACCGTGTCGCTCACCAACAGGATGCAGTCGGCACCCAGAGCCGAGGTCCAGCTAACGGCAACCTGGCCGTGCAGCAGTCGATAGTCCACGCGAATCATCTGAATCATGATGTGCTCCCTAGTGGTTAAAACTCATCGAGTTCGGCCTGCCCCAGCAGGTCGTTGACGTACTTGACCTTAGTGTCGTCCGCCTCGACGATCTGGCGAATGGCCTCATCGATCGGGGTGGAGTCGGGCACGAACAGCAGCTGAATAAGGAGCGGCAGGTTCATATTGGTCACCAGGTGCGTGTTGGGACGCGTCTGGACGATCTTGGTGAACTCGTTGTTGACGCTGCCGCCGAACAGGTCGGTGCACACGACAACCTCGTCGTCCGCAGCAAACCCATCGAGAACCGCTGCGGCCTCCTTGGTCAGGTCCTCGTTTCCGTCGACATACATAGAGAGCGCATGGACGTTTTCGCGCTCGCCGGAGAGCAACCCAATGCTCTCGACGATTCCAGACGCAAAATGAGCATGGGATGCAACGATAAACTGCCTCATTCGATTCCCCTTTCTTGCGAATTTCGGCATAAAAATGCCCGGACGCATGCGCCCGGGCAGGATGCTTCTTGATCAGTAGCTTATTTGTCACCGATTAGTAGTCGAACTGGTGATAGTAACGACGGTAGTTGAGGTTGTGCTTGGTGACCGTCTCGTAGTAAGCGGCAAGGCGATCGGTGATCAGCGAGGAGAGGATCCACGGGGAGACGATGACGCGGAACTCGTCGTCAAGGCCGGGGATCGCGAACT
>CATYJA010000094.1:0-6324 GCA_958407545.1 uncultured Collinsella sp.
GATGGTTAAACGTTTTATCCCGTCTACCCTGCGGTTTTTTACCACTTGCCTAAATGACGAACGCATAACCTCTGATAAAGGTTTTACTAAAGGAGTACCAACGTTTATCAATGCGCCGTGGTGGCGCCGGGCCAGGAGGTAACATCATGTTCCAGGCTGGAGATGTCGTCGAGACCGACTTCGAAGGATTTCTGAAGCTGCTGCGTTCCAAGACGCGCGCTTTCGTGTCGATCAACGACCACGAGTATTACATCACGCACACCGATGGCTATTGGCGTGTTCAGGATTGCGAGGCCCTCAACGACAAGGGCCACTTTACTGACTGTTCTGAGTTGGTCAACACGGTCTGCGAGGTCGTCGAGCTGCCGTGGATTGCCGGCAAGAGCCTGCATGACAGCTTCTCGGGCGCTACGGTCTATGAGGCCGTCGCCGCTTAACAGGCAATAAAACCCGATTTTCACGTGACCGCTGGCGCCGCCCCCGCGCCGGCGGTCTTTTTCTGCCGATAGGCCATAAAAGTGCACGCATTTGCGGAGAGGCTGTTGACGATAGTCAAAACTCGGACTAATCTAGAGACATAAAATTGGTCAAAAATCGGACAATCGAATGGTGGGATAGATGAATGGTGCGGTTAAACTGGTCGACTTCGACCGGTTGCTCAATGGACTCGACCATATCTATTCGGAGTTCTCGCGTGCCTGCGGCCTTTCGGACTGCGCTTACTGGATGCTCGTCGATACCAGCACGGCGGGCGGCAGTATTGCCGTAAGCCGTCTGACAAGCGAATGGTTCTACAGCAAGCAGACCATCAATTCGGCAATTAAAACCTTGACGGCGCGGGGCTTCGCAACGTTGGAGTTTGCCGAAGGCAGCCGTAAGAACAAGGTTGTGAGCCTGACCGAAGAGGGCAGGCGATTTGCCGAGCGTTATGCGCTGCCGGCACTCAAGGCCGAGCAGCGAGCCTTTGGCGCGCTTGAGCCATGTGAGCAGCGCGAGATTATGCGCTTGATCGGCAAATTCTCTCAGGTGCTCGGCGACGAGTGCGAGACATTTAAACAGCAGGTGGCAGCCGCAAGCCAGATGCAAGATCGACGTGAGGGGGAGTCGTGCGACTGTTAATGAGGTTTCTAAAGCCATATCGAGGGCTTGTCGCAGTGACACTGCTGGTGCTGCTGGTGGATAACGTCGGTACGCTGTTGGTTCCCACGATGCTGGCGAACATGGTCAACACCGGTATTACCACGGGCGATGTCGACTACATTTTACGCAACGGCCTATACATGTTTATCGCGACCAGCATGGCTAGCGGCGGCACGGTGCTGGGCTGCTATCTTTCGGCGCGCCTGGCCGCCAACGTGGCTTGCGATATCCGCAATGCCGTGTACGACAAATCGCTCGAGCTCGCGGCCAGCGATTTTGAGCGCTTTGGCACCGGATCGATGATCACGCGCTCGCTCAACGACATCAACGTGATTCAGCAGGCGATTCTGCAGACGATTCAGCTGGTGCTGCCCGTGCCGTTTTTGGCTGTGGCGGGCATCATCTTCGCCTGGTTTATCGATCCCGCCATGGGCACGCTTCTGGGCGTAGTCGTTGCGATCGTGCTCGTAGCGGCGGTCTTTACGGTGGCTAACGCCGCGCCGATCTTTATGCGCTTGCAGAGCTTTATCGACCGCATGAACGTGGTGCTGCGCGAAAACATCGTGGGCGTGCGCGTCATCCGTGCGTTTAACAAGGAGCGTCACGAGGAGCGGCGCCTGGACGAGGTGTTTAGCGAATACGCCGCCAACGCCATCAAAGTCAACCACCTGTTTGTGGGCCTCGACAGCTCCAGCTTCTTTTTGATGAACATCGCCGAGGTGGCGGTGCTGTGGGTGGGCGGCAACCGCGTAGGCGCCCACGCCATGCAGATTGCGAGTATCTCGGCGGTGCTGGAGTATGCAATTCTGATCCTGTTCTTTGTGATGATGGCGCAGATGGTGGTGCTGACACTTCCGCGCGCCGCGGCATGCCTAAGCCGTGCACAGCAAGTGCTGGAGATTGAGCCGAGCATCGTCGATGGCCAGCGTACGCTTGATGCGGCCGCGTCCGACTCAAAGGACGGGGCCGATGCGGTCGCCGTGTTCGATCATATGTCGTTTCGCTTTGACGATGCCGACGAGGACACCCTGTGCGACCTGAGCTTTGCCTGCCGTCGCGGTCAGACGACTGCGATCGTTGGCTCGACAGGCTCGGGCAAATCGACGGTGGCAAAGCTTCTGCTGCGCTTCCACGATGCCACCAAGGGCTCCATTCGCCTGAATGGTGTGGACCTGCGCGAGCTTACGCAAGATGAAATCCGCGGGCGCATTGCCTATGTGCCGCAGAAGGCGTGGCTGTTCTCGGGCACGGTGGCGAGCAACCTTCGCTTTGGTAACGAAGGCGCGACCGAGGGCGACATGCTTCACGCGCTTGAGGTTGCCCAGAGCACCTTTGTACTCGACCAACCGCAGGGGCTCGATACCCCGGTTGCCCAGGGCGGTACGAACTTTTCGGGCGGCCAGCGCCAGCGCCTGGCCATTGCTCGCGCGCTCATGAAGCGCGCCGACCTGTATATCTTCGACGATAGTTTTTCGGCCCTGGACTTTAAGACCGATGCGGCCCTGCGCCATGCGCTGCAGGACGAGACGCGCGACGCCGCGGTGCTCATCATCGCGCAGCGCATCTCGACTATTTTGCATGCCGACCAGATCGTTGTGCTCAAGGACGGCGAGATCGTGGGCTTGGGCACGCATGGCGAGCTTATGGAAACCTGCGAGGTGTACCGCGCCATCGCGGAATCGCAAATGAAGGGAGGTGAGTAGCATGACCAAGGAGCTCAAGAAGCAGGGCGGCGTTGATGACGCCGTTGCCGCGGGGCTGGTCGAGGAAACGGCTGCCGTGGCACCCGAGCTGGATGACGCCGCCAAGGCTGCAGCCGAGCGCGAGGCTCGCCGCCAAGCGCTCTACGAGGAAAACGAGCGCGCCGAGGACGAGCGTGCCCGCGCCGAGGCAGAGCGCATGCGCGATGTGGACGACGAGGACGAGGACGAGAAACCCCGCGACACCTGGGCGACGGTGCGCCGCCTGTGGAGCGAGGCTGCCGGCGACCATTGGCGCTTCTATATCGTGTTCGCGAGCATTGTGTTCTATGCCATCTTTAACACCGCTGCGCCGGCATATAGCGCCCGTGTGATCGATGAGCTGTGGGGCCACATTCAGGTGGCGTTTGCCAACGATACCACCTTCAACATCACCTGGGAGAACTGCGGCAAGACCATTTTCGTCTACTTTATGATCTGGACTGCCGCTGCCTCGTTCTATGCGCTCCAGAGCTTTTTGATGTCGAGCGTCGCTGAGCGTCTCAATCTGCGCCTGCGCAACCGCATCGCGCAAAAGCTCAACCGTCTGCCGCTCGCCTATTTTGACGCGCATCGTCCCGGCGAGGTCGTCAGCCGCGCGACCAACGACCTGGACAAGATGTCCGAGAGCATGCAGCGCGGATTGCTGCAGCTGCTCGTGTCGATCGGCACGGTTGTTGGTGCTGTGAGCGTGATGTTCGTGTTCAGCGTGCAGCTTACGCTCGTCTTTCTGTTCTTTACGGCACTGTCGCTGCTGGTGACGAAGGTCGTCTCGCGCCGCACACACGATGTAACGGGCGAGCGCCAGGAGTGGGTGTCCAAGATTACGAGTGCGGTCGAGGAAGGCTATTCGGGCCGTCTGGTGATCCGCGCGTTTAACCGCGAACGCCAAAGTTCTGCCGAGGTGCACCAGGCCTCGGGCGAGCTGGCACGCGTGAGTGCCAAGGCCGACTTTATGATCAATGCCGTCGGCCCTGCGGTGCGCTTTATCGGCCGTTTGGCGCAGATCGTGATCGCGCTGGTGGGCTGCAGCATGCTGGTTGCCGGTCACATGACCGTCGGCGTGTTCCAGGCGTTCTTCCAGTTTATCTACGAGGCGTCCGAGCCCATGACGCAGCTGTCGTTTACCTTCAACTCGCTGCAGAGCGCGTTGGCGAGTGCAGAGCGCGTGTTCGACCTGCTCGATGAGCCCGAGATGGAGGCCGATCCGCTGCCGGACGAGGCCGCCAAGCTGCCGGGTCGCGTTGAGGGTCGCGTCTCCTTTGAGCACGTGCGCTTTGGTTATTCGCCCGACAAGCCGCTTATGCACGACGTGTCGTTTACCGCCGAGCCGGGCCAGAAGATTGCCGTGGTGGGAACCACGGGCGCGGGCAAGACGACGCTCATCAACCTGCTCATGCGCTTCTACGAGATTGACGGCGGGCGTATTACGCTCGACGGCGTGGATACGAGCCGCATGGACCGCGGCGAGCTACGGCAGCAGTTTGGCATGGTGCTGCAGGACGCCTGGCTGTTCGATGGCACGATTGCCGAAAACATCGCCTACGGCTGTCCCGAGGCGACGCGTGAGGAGATCGTGGCGGCTGCGCGCGCCGCGCAGGTCGACTTCTTTGTGCGCACCATGCCGCAGGGCTACGACACGCGCGTGGCCAACGATGCCGAAAGCATCAGCCAGGGCCAGCGTCAGCTGCTGACCATCGCACGCGTGCTGCTCAACAACCCGGCGATTCTCATTCTGGATGAGGCGACGTCGAGCGTGGACACGCGTACCGAGCTTGCCATCGGCCGTGCCATGGATGCGCTTATGCGCGGGCGCACGAGCTTTGTGATCGCACACCGCCTGTCGACGATTGTGGATGCCGACCTGATCTTGGTCATGGATCACGGCAACATTATCGAGCAGGGCACGCATAAGGAGCTGCTGGCTGCCGAGGGTGCCTATGCCGACCTCTATCTGAGCCAGTTCGCATAATGTGACAAAGGGACAGTCCCGCATGTCACATCAAAAAGAAAGGCGCGCCGGGGATGAATTCCCTGGCGCGCCTTCTTGCGTTGATGCCGATGTCGTCTTGTGCTGCTTGCGTTCCTAGCGTTCGTCCACGAGCTTGGCGACGAGGGCCTTGAGCTCGGCCACCTCTCGCTCGAGTTCCTTGACGCGGCGGGCATTCTCGGTGATGCCCTGGCGGTTGAGGGCACTCTGCTCGGCGGCGTCATCAGGCATGTACTCGCGATGCTGCTTGGCGTCGAAACTCTCCTCGAACACGCGGCAGCCGTTGCGCTTGATGATGCGTCCCGGCACGCCCACGACGGTGCAGTTGTCGGGGACGTCCTTAACGACGACCGAGTTGCCGCCGATCTTGACGTTGTTGCCGATGCGGATGTTGCCGAGCACCTTGGCACCCGTGCCCACGGTGACATTGTTGCCCAGGGTGGGGTGACGCTTGCCGGTTTCGTTGCCGGTGCCGCCGAGCGTGACGCCCTGGTAAAGCACACAGTTGTCGCCCACAATGGTGGTCTCGCCGATGACGACGCCCATGGCGTGGTCGATAAAAAAGTGCTTGCCAATCTGCGCGGCAGGGTGAATCTCGACGCCGGTGATGTGGCGGGTGATTTGCGAGAGCACGCGGGCGAGCGAGCGATGACCGTGCTCCCACAGCCAGTGCTCGGGCACGTGGTTCCACTTGGCGTGCAGGCCAGGATAGGAAAGGAAGATGACCAGACCGTTTTGCGCGGCGGGGTCCTGCGCCTGGACGGTCTTGATGTCCTCGCGAATGGTATTGATAAAGCTCACCGGCCGCCCTCCCTTAGCGCCATGGCAATGCGATTCAATAAAGTATAGCGATTCGCTAGGGATTAAAAAGGACAATCTTGGCGGCTTTGCGCTACAAGTGTCAGTTATGCAAACTTGCTGGTAATGGAGTCATGCTTTTGTGGGGTTGCGCACGAGGGGGCACCGCAACCGTATACTGGTCAACTTGGACGTATCCGCGCCCACAACTGAGAGGTTTTACTTCATGGGTTTCATCAATTTTATTGCCGAGCTGCTTAAGGACCCGCGCACCGCGATCGCCAGCTGGATCGCCGCCGGCCCGCTTATGGCCTACGGCTGCGTGTTCCTGATCATCTTTATCGAGACGGGCGTGGTGTTCTTCCCGTTCCTTCCCGGTGATTCGCTGCTGTTCGCCTCGGGTTTCTTTGCCCACAACGGCGGCTTTAACATCGTGGCGCTTCTGGCCACCGCATGGGCCGCTGCCATTTTGGGCGATCAGTGCAACTTTATGATTGGTCACTTCTTTGGCCGCAAGATCATCGCTTCGGGCAAGGTCAAGGCCATGACGCCCGAGCGCATCAAAAAGTCCGAGGACTTCTTGGACAAGTGGGGTCACCTGGCCATCTTCCTGGGTCGCTTCTTCCCGTTTATCCGCACCTTTGTGCCCTTTATCGC
>CATYJA010000095.1:0-6254 GCA_958407545.1 uncultured Collinsella sp.
ATGTCAATCCTGGTCTAACAGAGCCTTAGCTAATCTCCCAATAAGTTGCGGTGGAATAGTCCCTAAATTAAAGTCACGGGGCTTTAAACAGGAACTATTTCACCGCAACTGCTGGGGGGATAGACTGCGGCGGCGGCAGAGGCAGCGGCAGCGGCGTTGGCAGCTGTGGTAGTGGCAACGGCAGCTGGCAGGGTGTTTTCCGTCTACTTGCTACAGCAGCTCGCCGTGGCGGGCAATGTAGCGGCACTTTGCCAGCTGGGTGAGCGCGATATAGGCGGTAACGATGCCAATGAGCAGCCCAAAAAAGCTCGTGGGCAGCGGCATGAGGCCGAGCACATCGGCGATGGGGCTTGCCGGCAGCCAGGTGACGAGCGCCAGGCCCAGCACGGTAAGAACGCACAATGCGGGCGCGGCGTGGTCGCGCGGGCTCGGCAGATGCGGGGAGCGCAACATGTGGACCACGAGTGTCTGCGACCACATGGACTCGACAAACCAGCCGCTCTGGAAGAGCGCAGCAAAGGTCGCCATACCCGCGACGTCGCCCGCGGCGGCAAGCTCGGACCAGCTTGCGTCCACGGCGGCGGGGCACACGACAAAGAAGAGCGCGGCGAAGGTCACGATGTCAAACAGCGAGCTCACGGGGCCCAGCTCGAGCATAAAGCCCTTGATGGACGCGGCGTCCCAGGCACGCGGGCGGGCAGTCCAGGCGTCATCGACGGTGTCCCACGGCAGTGTGATGCACACGATCTCGTAGACCAGCGACAGCAGTACCAGCTGCAGGGCGCTCATGGGCAAAAACGGCAAGAACAGGCTCGCGACGGTCACGGACAGCACATTGCCAAAGTTGGAGCTCACCGTGGTCTTGAGGTACTTGAGCAGGTTGCCGTAAGTGCGACGGCCTTCGATGATGCCGCGCTCGAGCACGCCCAGGTCCTTCTGAAGCAAGATGATATCGGCGGATTCCTTGGCAATATCGACGGCCGAATCGACCGAGATGCCGCAATCGCTCGCACGCATGGCGGCGGCGTCGTTGATGCCGTCGCCCATAAAGCCCACGGTGTGGCCGAGCATCTCGCGCATGACACGTACCAGGCGCGCCTTCTGCAGCGGCGAGAGCTTGGCGAAGAGGTGGGTTTTCTCGGCGCGCTTGGCAAGTTCGGCGTCATCGAGCGCATCGATCTCGGAGCCGAGCAAGACGTTGCTCGCATCGATGCCAATCTGCTCGCAGACGGTGGCGGCGACGCGGTCGTTGTCGCCGGTTAGGACCTTGACCGCCACGCCCTTGGCCTCGAGGGTGGCGACGGCGCCCGCGGCACTTGCTTTGGGCGGATCGAGGAAGGCCAAAAAGCCCATCAGCACCATGTCGCACTCGTCGGCGATGCCAAACTCGCCCACGCGGCGCGGATTGGTCTTCTGCGCCACGGCAATTACGCGTAGGCCCTCGGCGTTAAGTCCGGCGATCTGCTTGCGAATCTGGGCGAGCTTCTCGTCGGTGAGCGGCTGAGCGATGCCATCGATCTCGACAAAGGAGCAGATCTCGAGCATTTCCTCGGCAGCGCCCTTGGTAACCATCTGGGTTTTGCCTTGGGCGTCGGCGACAACTACGCTCAGGCGACGGCGCGAGAAATCGAAGGGAACCTCGTCGACCTTGGTGTAGCGGTCGCGCAGGCTCTGGCTCAGCATGGAATCGGGTGCGACGGTCGAGGGCGTCACATCGGCACGGTCGATTACGGCCAGGTCGATAAGATTTTTGAGGCCGGTCTGGAAGAAGCTGTTCAAAAACGCATGGCGCAGCACGCGCGCGTCCTCGTTGCCATCGGTGTTGAGGTAGCGCTCGAGCACGATGCGGTCTTCGGTGAGGGTGCCGGTCTTGTCGCAGCACAGGACGTCCATCGCGCCGAGGTTTTGAATCGCCGGCAGCTCCTTGACGATAACCTGGCGACGGGCGAGGTCCTTGGCGCCCTGCGATAGGCTCGTGGTCACGATGACGGGAAGCATTTGCGGCGTGATGCCCACGGCCACGCTCGTGGCGAACAGCAGCGCGTCGATGACGTTGCCCTTGGTGGCGGCGTTGATGGCAAAGACGGCCGGCGCCATAACGAGCATGAGGCGTACGAGCAACATGGAGACGCTCGAGACGCCGCGGTCAAACGCGCTCTTTTCGCCGCGCCCGTTGAGCATCTTGGCGATGCCGCCCAGGTAGGTGTCCGAGCCGGTGGCAACGACAAGCGCCATGGCGGCGCCGTTTTGCACGGAGGTGCCGGTAAAGACGATGTTCTTGCAGGCAGAGAGTGGCAGTGCGGAGCCGTCGGCGCCCTCGACGACGGTGACGGCGGTGGTCTTCTCGACGGCCTCGCTCTCGCCGGTGAGTGCGGACTCGATCACAAACAAGTCGCGCGCGGTGATGATGCGGGCGTCTGCCGGCACCATATCGCCGGCAGAGAGACGGATTACATCGCCGGGGACGAGCTCGTCGAAGGGGATCTCGATGCGCTCGCCGTCGCGCAGGGCGGTGCAAGTGTTGGAGACCAGGTCCTTGAGGGCCTCGGCCGCATTGCCGCTGCGGGCTTCCTGGATAAACTTCATGCCGCCCGATACCAGCAGCATGATGCCGATGACGATGGCCGTGGAGGGGTCGCGCTGCGGCTCGGGCACGGCGAGCACGTCGATGTAGAGCGAGACCAGTGCGAGCGCGGCGAGGATGCCGGCGAAGGGATCGATGAGCGCGTCGGCGATGCGGCGGGCGAGCGTTTTGGTCGTTGCCTCGATGGTGTTGGGGCCGACGGCGTTCAGGCGCTCAGTTGCCTGCTCGACGGTGAGGCCGTTTGTCGTGGCGTCAAGCAGTACGAGGGCGTCCTCGGCACTATGGGTGGCGGCGAATATGGTGTTCTTGGACAGGCCGGTATGAGCGGCAGGGCGCGCCGTGCGGCGGCGTTTGGAGATGGCTTCGAGTACCGTGACGGTTTTGAGCATCAGCATAGGGTCCTCCTTGTTGAGGGGAGTTAGCGTACGTGTCGTATTTGCTTCAAAAACCTAGATGTCGCTCACGTCAAGCTCTTGAGCCCACAAAGGGTGCAGCGCGCCTTTGCGGTGGTTTTGGCGATCTGCCGGTGGCGTTTATGCGTGTGCGGAGTCCTCGCGGCGTGCCGAGGGCGACATGCAGGTTTTTCGACTAGGACTGCCTTCCATGGCACACCTCCTAAAGGCTGAGCGCAGCGCGCTTTGGGTATCTCGTACCCCTTTTTAATCCGCCCGTATTCTTGATGAGGGGGTTTGACATGTCAACCCCATTGTTCGGAAAACCATTCCCCCTGACAAAGCCTTTACAGAATGCCGTGGCCCCAAAGCGCGCCCGCATCTACGCTTCGCCTGCGCTAAACTGGAAGGCACGTACGCGATTACGAGAGGAGCCCGCATGGAGGCTTACAAGCAAGAGTTCATCAAGTTTATGGTCGAGTCCGACGTCCTTAAGTTCGGCAGCTTTACGCTCAAGAGCGGCCGTCAGTCCCCGTTCTTTATGAACGCCGGCGCTTACGTGACGGGCTATCAGCTCAAGAAGCTGGGCGAGTATTACGCCCAGGCCATCCACGATAACTTTGGCGACGACTTTGATGTGCTGTTTGGACCGGCCTACAAGGGTATTCCGCTGGCCGTCGTGACCGCAATTGCCTACCACGAGCTGTACGGCAAGGAGGTCAAGTACTGCTGCGACCGCAAGGAGGCCAAGGACCACGGTGCCGACAAGGGCAACCTGCTGGGCTACGAGCCCCAGGACGGCGACCGCGTGGTCATGGTCGAGGACGTCACCACCAGCGGTAAGTCCATCGACGAGACCTATCCTAAGGTCAAGGCTGCTGCCGATGTCGAGATCAAGGGCCTCATCGTGTCCCTCAACCGCATGGAGGTCGGCAAGGGTGGCGTGACCACCGCGCAGAAGGAGATCGAGGCCAAGTACGGTTTCCCCGTCGCGAGCATCGTCTCCATGGCCGAGGTCGTCGAGACCCTCTACAACCACGAGATCGACGGCAAGGTTGTCATCGACGACGAGCTCAAGACCGCCATCGACGCCTACTACGAGCAGTACGGAGCTCGGGAGTAGTTACGGCGTTTTACCAAACGCCGTAACCGGCCGACGCTGCAAGCCCGCCAGAGCGGCAATCTGCCTTTCAACTTCGGCGGCATGACCAGAAGGTCAATGCCGCCTCGTTTCAAGGCACCTTGCTCGCTCTGGCGGGCTTTCGCTGTCTGTGCCAAAACATCGGTGTCGCCGTAGTGGTCATTGGGGACGTTCTTGTTTGACTAGTCGTTTAAGAACGTCCCCAACGACTAGTCAGAAATGAGAGCGGATAATCTCCCGTTTTTGGCCCCCGTGTGGGCTCAAAGTGGGAGATTATCCACGCTCGTTGGATAGGTGTCCGAAAATCAACGCTCATTCGGTTGGCGCAGGGGCAAGCTGTTTTCCGCTGTGGTGCCACATGTGAGCCTGGCCTCCTGTGCCAGATTCTAATAACGAGTTTACGGAATAAATAGTTATTAGAGCTGAAATGGCCGACCTAATGACGAGAAGTCGTTATTAGGTCGGCCATTAGTCATTGGGGACGTTCTTAAATGACTACTTGAGCCCGGGCAGGCGGGTGTAGGGGAATGAGCGCTCTAGAAATTCGGTGCAGCGGGCGTAGTCTTTGGCGAAGTAGCTGCTGTAGAGCGAATCGAGTACGTATTGCACGGCGATGTGGCTTGCGAACTGCGTGATGCGATGCGTCATGCTCTCGTGGTCACTCACCGTAAGGTAGGCGGCAAAACCAGGGTGCAGGCGCGCGCAGTATGGCGTGCCGATGACGATGACCGGGACATGCCGACTGCTGAGAATCGGCAAGATGTCCTTGAGGTTGGGGGCAAGGCCGCTGTAGGAGATGACGATTGCCGCATGGTCGGGGCCCGAGGCGAGCGCCGTGCGCACCTGGGCTTCGACACCGTCGTGGCATGTCGCGCTTTTACCGGCGGAGAGCAGGCGATCGCGGAACATTCCCGCTGGATAGAGGTTGTGCGAGCCCGTGTAGATGTCGACCTGTCGGGCGTTCGCGATGAGCTTGGCGGCGTGGTCAAGCTGCATGGGGTCGAGCAGCTCCTGTGTTTCGGCCAGCGTGGTCTGGTAGAGCCCCTCCATGCGCTCCATAACCTGCGCAGGGGTGGATGTGGCGTCGAAGGGAAAGTTGATATCCACGTCGCGTCGGTTGCCCGATTCGGTTGCCAGGCGGATGAGCTCGACCTTGAGGTCCTTAAAGCCCTCGAGGCCGAGTTTTTTGCAAAAACGGTGGACGCTCGCGACCGAAACATTGGTGCGGGCGGCAAATTCCTTGATGGAGAGTCCGCGGACGTCTTCGCCCATGGCAAGGGCCGAGATGCCGAGCTGTTGCTCGGTAGGGGTAAGGCCCTGTGCCTCGGTGATCTTGCGTTTGATATCCATGCGAACTCCCACACTCGCCAAACCTACCAAATAGGGACGGGTTTATTTTGGCACGTTTCGGTCGGTATCAGGAAGTGTCAGGGACAGGGCGGCGGCAGGACTCGAGAGCGAAAAGAAGTATCGGGTTTGGTGCGCCCGCTTCTGCTCGTCCCGTGCACAGGCGATACTCGGCTTATCGACCCGCGATGCAAAGGAGATGCTCGTCCCACGAGCACTACCGGGAAGGGCTCGCGATTCGAGTCCCCACCTTAGCATTTGAACCATTTGGCACTATAATTACCGTAGGCATGCGCACAACGTTGCGCTTAATCAAGAGGAGAAAACGTATGGGTCTGTTTGACATGTTCAAGAAGAAGGCTGAGCCCGCGGCTGCCGCTGCTCCGGCCTCCATCTCTGCTTCTGCTGGCGCCGACGTGCTGTGCTCGCCCGTCAAGGGCAAGGTCATCAAGATGGCCAACGTGCCCGATCCCGTCTTTGGTGGCGAGGTCCTGGGCAAGGGCTGTGCCGTGTGGCCCGAGGATGATCTGGTCTACGCTCCCTGCGACGGTAAGGTGACCGTCACCATGGGTCACGCCGTGGGCCTGCAGTCCGATAGCGGCATCGAGGTTCTGGTGCACGTTGGTGTCGATACTGTCAACATGAACGGTGACGGCTTCGAGGGCTTCGTCAAGGCTGACGACGTCGTGAAGGCCGGACAGCCCATACTCAAGATCGACCGCGCCAAGATCGCTGCCGCCGGTTACAAGGACTGCGTCGTCGTGGCCGTGTCCAACACCGCCGAGTTTGC
>CATYJA010000096.1:0-6087 GCA_958407545.1 uncultured Collinsella sp.
GGCATCCGGGCCTTTGCTAGCAACTTGATGTTGCGGGCAGCTTAGAACTTGTGGCCGCACTTCTTGCAGACGCGCAGCTTGTTCTTGCCGTCCTTCTCGTGACCGACGCGGGTAACCTTACCGCACTCGGGGCAAACGAGATTGACGTTAGAGGCGTCGATGGGAGCCTCCTGCGAAACGATGCCGCCCTGCTGGTTGGCAGCGTTGGGCTTGACGGCCTTCTTGACGACCGAAACGCCCTCGACAACGACCTTGTTCTCGGCGGGGAGAGCACGCAGGATAACGCCCTGCTTGCCGCGATCCTTACCAGAGAGAACCTGGACCTTATCGCCCTTCTTGATATACATATATCTCCCCTAACTACAGGGTCTCGGGAGCGAGCGAGACGATCTTCATGTACTTCTTGTCACGAAGCTCGCGAGCGACGGGCCCGAAGATACGGGTGCCGACGGGCGAACCATCGTTGTTGATGACAACGCAGGCGTTCTCATCAAAGCGAATGTAGGAGCCATCCTTGCGGCGGATCTCCTTAACGGTGCGAACGACGACGCAACGGACAACGTCCTTCTTCTTGACGTTGGCGCCAGGGGTAGCCTCCTGGACAGCACCGATGAACACATCGCCGATGCCTGCATAACGACGCTTGGAACCGCCAAGCACCTTGATGCAGCGAATCTTGCGAGCGCCGGAGTTGTCGGCGACGTTCAGCATGGTTTGCATCTGAATCATGGTAGATGTTCCTCCGAACTAAGAACCGAAGAGAGGTGCGCAGCCTTTATACGGCCTGTGGTATGCAAGCCAGGCATACGCACATCTTCGGAAACGTACAAGTCGTAAGAGCGACTGCTTATTTAGCGCGCTCGACGACCTCGATGAGGCGCCAACGCTTCATCTTGGACATAGGACGGGTCTCCATAACGCGGACGGTATCGCCCACGCCAGCCGTGCACTCCTCGTCGTGAGCGTGCAGCTTCTTGGAGCTGGTCATCATCTTGCCGTACTTGGGGTGACGCTTGCGCTCGGTGATGGTGACAACAATGGTCTTGGCACCGGAGACGGAGGTAACGACACCCGTACGGACCTTACGCGAGTTACGCGAATCAGTCATGTTCTCTCCTTAGGTCCTACTCGGCGACAGCGGACTTCTCCGCTGCGATCTCACGGGCGCGCTGCTCCGTGAGGACGCGAGCGATGTCCTTCTTCACGGTGTTGACGCGAGCGGTGTTGTCCAGCTGGCTGGTGGCCATCTGGAAACGAAGGTTAAAGAGCTCGGCGCGCATTTCCTTCAGCTTCTCAACGAGCTGAGCGTCCGAGAGCTCACGAATCTCTGCGGGCTTCATTAGTTCTCCTCCTTGGCGGCGGCGGCGTCCTCAGCAGCCCACTTGGCCTCGAGAGCGGCCTCCTCAGCCATCTCCTTCTCGATGCGCTGCTCAGCGTTCTTGGCAGCAACAATCTTGGTCTTGATGGGAAGCTTGTGCTGTGCAAGACGCAGAGCCTCGCGAGCGACCTCCTCGGGCACGCCCTTGACCTCGAACATGATGCGGCCGGGCTTGACGACGGCCACCCACTCCTCGGGGTTACCCTTACCAGAACCCATGCGAGTCTCGGCAGGCTTCTTGGTGATGGGTTTATCGGGGAAGATCGTGATGTAGACACGACCGCCACGCTTCATGTAGCGGGTCATGGCAATACGAGCGGCCTCGATCTGACGGTTGGTGATCCAATGGGCCTCGAGAGCCTGGATACCAAACTCGCCGAAATGCAGCTCGGTATTACCCTTGGCCTGGCCCTTCATGGAGCCACGCTGCACCTTGCGGTGAAGAATACGCTTAGGGGCAAGCACTACTGACCCCTCCTCTCGGAGTTACGACGACGAGGACGGGAAGAGCCCTCGAGTGCAGGGTTGGGAACAGGCTGGCCCGGGAGCTTCTCGCCCAGGTAGATCCAGACCTTCACGCCGCAAGCGCCCATGGTGGTGCTGGCGACAGCCGTGCCGTAGTCAATCTTGGCACGGAGGGTGTGCAGAGGCACGCGACCCTCGCGGTACCACTCACGACGGCCCATCTCGGCGCCGCCGAGACGACCGGAGCACTGGATACGGATGCCCTTAGCGCCGGCCTTGCGGGCGGACTGGACAGCCTTGCGCATAGCGCGACGGAAGGCAACGCGGCCCTCGAGCTGCTCGGCGATAGACTGAGCAACGAGGTTGGCGTCGAGCTCGGGGCGTTTGATCTCGACAACGTCGACGGAGAGCTGGCCCTTGGAGACGCCAGCGACCTTCTCGAGCTCGGTGCGGAGGGTATCGATCTCGGCACCCTTCTTACCGATGACAACGCCGGGGCGAGCGGTGAGGATGATGACCTTCACCTTGTCGCCAGCGCGCTCGATCTCGACACGGGAGACAGCTGCGCGGGAAAGACGCTTCTCGAGGTACTTGCGGATCTCGAGATCGTTACCGAGGGTCTTAGCGTAATCCTTCTCTGCGAACCAGCGGGAGCGCCAGTTCTCGGTGATGCCAAGACGGAAGCCGGTGGGGTAGACTTTCTGACCCATACAGCTTTACGCCTCCTTTCGAGGAGCAACGACGACGGTGATGTGGGAAGTACGCTTCAGAATGCGAGAAGCGGAACCCTTGGCGCGGGGACGGATGCGCTTAAGCGTCGGACCCTCGTCAACATAGGCAGCGGCGACAACCAGGTTGTCGGCACGCAGACCGTTGTTGTTCTCGGCGTTCGCAACGGCGGAACGGAGAACCTTCTCGACATCCACGGCGACGGCGCGGTCGCAGAAGTGGAGGATGTCGAAGGCCTGAGCGACAGGCTTGCGGCGGATCAGATCGACCACCAGGCGGGCCTTGCTGGGGGAAACACGCACGTACTTAGCGACGGCGCGAACCTCGGTGGCCTCAGTTTCAATAGACTTAGTTGCCATTTACGGTTAACCCCCTATTTGGCCTTGTGGCCACGGAACGTACGAGTCGGCGCGAACTCGCCGAGCTTGTGACCAACCATGGACTCGGTAACATACACGGGCACATGCTTGCGGCCGTCGTGGACGGCGATGGTGTGACCAACCATCTCGGGGAAGATGGTGGACGCGCGGGACCAGGTCTTCACGACGTCCTTCTTGCCAGCCTCGTTCATCGCGGTGATACGCGAGAGAAGGCGAGTCTCCACGAACGGGCCCTTTTTGAGACTTCTGCTCATAAGTGCTTTCTCCTAAAACTCGGTATCCGAAATTACTTCTTACGGCGACGAATGATGTGCTGGTTCGAGACCTTCTTCTTCTTGCGCGTACGAAGGCCCTTCGTCGGCTTACCCCAGGGGGTAACGGAGGGACGACCAGAGGTGTGGTTCTTGCCCTCGCCACCGCCGTGCGGGTGGTCGACAGGGTTCATGACGGTACCGCGGACGGTCGGGCGCACGTTCATGTGACGCTTACGGCCGGCCTTGCCGATGACGATGTTGGAGTGATCGGCGTTGCCGACCTCACCGACGGTGGCGCGGCAGGTAACGAGGATGCGGCGCATCTCGGAGGAAGGCATACGGACGATAGCGTACTTGCCCTCCTTACCCATCAGCTGGCAGGAGTTACCGGCGGAACGGGCGATAGCGGCGCCCTTGCCCGGCTGGAACTCGACGGCGTGGATGAGCGTACCGACGGGGATGTCGGCGAGGGGCAGAGCGTTGCCCGGCTTGATGTCGGCGTCAGAACCGGACATGATGGTCTGACCGACCTCGAGGCCATTGGGGGCCAGGATGTAGCGCTTCTCACCGTCAGCGTAGTGCAGCAGAGCGATGCGAGCGGAACGGTTCGGATCGTACTCGATCGTGGCAACCTTGGCGGGCACGCCGTCCTTGTTGCGCTTGAAGTCGATCACGCGGTAACGACGCTTCACGCCGCCGCCCTGGTGGCGGGTGGTGATGCGGCCGTTGTTGTTACGACCGGCCTTCTTGGGCAGGGGCTCGAGAAGAGACTTCTCGGGCTTGGTGCAGGTGATCTCGGAGAAGTCGGAGATCGTCTGCCAACGCCTACCAGCGGAGGTCGGCTTAAGGTGCTTTACAGCCATTACAATCCCTTTCAATAGGAATCCGTTAGCCATCGCAGACAGGGATTCGAGGTTCTGCCTCGGGTGCGATGACACCGGACGTATACACGGTTCCGGGCGTGTCCATTTTATACGCCCAAAACCTTGAGCTCCCGCCTCCCCTATTTGGGAGGCATGAGCTCACTCAACAGCAGCGAGTCTTAGGCCTGGTTGCCAAAGACCTCGATGGTGTCGCCCTCGGCCAGCGTGACGATGGCCTTCTTCCAAGAACGGGTCTTGCCGGCGACATAGCGCACGCGCTTGGTCTTGGGCTTGACCGTCAGGGTGTTCACGCGAACGACCTTGACGCCGAAGATCTCCTCGACAGCGTCCTTGATCTGATACTTGTTAGCATCCTTGGCGACCTCGAACGTGTACTTGTTCAGCTCCATGCCGGAGAAGGAACGCTCGGACACGATCGGACGGATGATGATCTCGTGGGCGGTCATTTATGCAAGCACCTCCCCGAAGTGAGCGGCGATGTCGGCGGGCATCAGCACAGCGTTGTTGTTGACGAGATCGTAGGTATTGGCCTCGTCGGCAGTGATGATGAACGTCTTGGGAATGTTGCGGAACGACAGGTAGGCGTTGACGTCCTCATCGCGAACGATGATGGTCAGACGCTTGCCCTCAAGGCCGAGAGCCTTGAGCATGGCGACGGCAGCCTTGGTGGAAGGCTTCTCGAAGCCGTAGTCGTCGACGAGCACGAGCTCGCCATCGGCCAGCTTGGCGGACAGCGCGGAGCGCATAGCCAGCTTGACCTCCTTGTTGTTCATACGCTTAGCGTAGGAACGGGGCTTGGGGGCGAAGACAACGCCACCGTGACGCCACTGGGCAGCACGGATGGAACCCTGGCGGGCACGGCCGGTGCCCTTCTGACGCCAAGGCTTCTTGCCGCCACCGGAAACCTCAGAGCGGCCCTTAGCGGACTGGGTGCCCTGACGCCAAGAGGCCATCTGGCACTTGACGATGTGGTGCATAACGTGGATGTTCGGCTCGATGCCGTACACCTCAGCGGCGAGCTCGGCCTCGGCGACCTTCTTGCCCTCGCTGTTCTTTACTTCAAACTTTGCCATTTAAGTGTTCTCCTTGGTATGACGCTGGGCTAAATGGGCTGGGCCCTTAGGCCATACGGATGGCGACGAGACCATTCTTGGCACCCGGGACAGCGCCCTTGACCAAGATGAGGTTCTGCTCGGCATCGATGCGGACAACGGAAAGGTTCTTGACGGTAACACGCTCGTTACCCATGTGACCGGCCATCTTGACGCCCTTGAGGACGCGCGCAGGATAGGCGCACTGACCGATAGAACCGGGGTGACGCTGGAAGTGAGAACCATGCGTCATAGGACCGCGGCGCTGACCCCAGCGCTTGATGCGACCCTGGAAGCCCTTACCCTTGGAGGTACCGATGACGTCGACCTTCTCGACATCAGCGAAATCAGCGACGGTGACGACCTCGCCGACCTTGTGCTCCTCGCCGTTCTCGACGCGGACCTCACGAAGGAAACGGACAGGCTCGACGCCAGCCTTAGCGAAGTGACCAGCCATGGGCTTGTTCACGTTCTTGGCCTTGATGTCGCCGAAACCGATCTGGACGGCGTCATAGCCGTCAGTTGCCTGAGTTTTAACCTGCGAGACAGCGCAGGGGCCAGCCTGGATGACCGTGACGGGAACGACGTTGTCGTCCTCGTCCCAAACCTGGGTCATGCCAATCTTGCGGCCGAGAATCATGCTGATCAAGATATGATCCCAACTCTCGCGTGGTCTTGGGACAATGCGTACACCACCGAGCGTACGCCCCTAGAGGACCACTACTTACACGACGTGCTCCCCAGCCTTGTATTGCGTCCGGACTACCTGACAACCCTATTAAGCAGGCATTTTGTCCAGCCAGAATACTCCCCTGGTTACACACAGCTGTTTAGTATACACGGCTGCGGGCGTATCCATCGAGATTCATATTTCACTCACATTGTTTACGCAGGTAAAGTGCGTGG